>JBJKRP010000398.1:0-12111 GCA_046704565.1 Ignavibacteriaceae bacterium
CTGAAAAAGTTTCAATTGAACTTGGAAGTGTACAGATTACTTTACTTCTTCCGTTGTGGGGGCGCGCCATTGAAGCACAAAAAAGAAACCCACTAATAAATGATAAAACTGCACAAGATATTATAAATAAAATTGATTATGATTTTACAAAAATAGCCGGGGGAATTCAAAACGTTACACAATATGAGTGGATAGTACGAAGCATACATATAGATAGAACTATAAATGAATTCTTAGTCAAATATCCGAAAGCTACGATAGTAAATATTGGCTGCGGACTAGATACAACATTTGAAAGAGTAGATAATGGAGAACTGTCCTGGTATGATTTGGATTTACCAGATGTAATTGAATTAAGGAAGAAATTTATTTCAGAAGGTAAAAGAAGAAAATTTATATCGCGTTCATTCCTTGATGATAGTTGGTTTAGTGAGTTACACATCGAAGATAATGTTCTTTTTATGGCAGCGGGATTACTTTATTATCTTGAAGAAAATCAGATTAAGGAGATTTTCAACAAAATTTCTTTAGCTTTTCCCGGAAGTGAATTTATCTTTGATGCAGCTTCATCAATTGGCGTTAAGATATCAAATAAAAAAGTCATACAGAGTAGCGGTCTGGATGAAAAATCGTTTTTACAATGGGGCTTGGAAAATGCATTAGAAATTTCTAAATGGAATAATAGAATTGAAGTATTAAAAGAATATCCTATGTTTAAAAGAATGATGAAGGGATTAAGGCTTAAAGATAAAATCATAGCTTTTATATCCGATAAATATCATATAATGTATATGGTTCATTTAAAATTCTTAAAAATGTAAAACGCATTTAATCAGCCAATCAAGCGGACGCCCCCGATATTCATCGAGGCAAGCTATTTTCGCATTTGGCTTTTTATAAAATTAAAAATTAGTCATTCCGTTTCGGCTAACTTGTTCAAAGTTGCTGTTCTAATTAATAAACTTGCAAACTGCGCTTACAATGAAAGTTAAGCAGAGTTTGCTAAATTATCGGCAGTTGTTATCTATGCGACTTCGTTGTGCTGGAGCGCGGTTATTGGCAAGCCGTTAAACCGTTGACATCGTAGAGGTAAATATGAAGAAATATCTTATTTTTTTATTTGTATTAAACATATCCTATAGCCAACAAGGGGAATTAGTATGGAATTCATTTCCATCAATTAATATTAATAGAGCATTTCATTCAATGGCAGTCGCTTGCGGGAAAATTTATATTATTGGGGGCAGTACTGGCGGGAAAAACGAATTTATGGACACATCTTCTGTTGAAATGTATGAGCCGCAAATAAATCAATGGATTTATAAGACGAGTATGCCGGAAGCAATTACTACATCGTGTGCGGTATCAATTAATGATAAAATTTATGTAGTTGGGGGACAACAAAATACTTTTAAGAATAGAACTGCAAAAGTTTTGATGTATGATTGCGCGTTGGATAAGTGGGAATATAAATCTTCAATGAACATAGCCAGAGCATTTCACAGTCTTGCAGCACTTAATAATAAATTGTATGCAATAGGAGGAAGAGAAAAAACAGAGGAAATAAATTCTAAGCAGAAAGATTCGTTGGCAGTATATACAATAGAGGAATATGATATAAAAAATGACAAATGGATAATTAAAAAAGTATTACCTTTCAAGCATTTTTCAATTGGTGCAGTAACTATTAAAGATAAAATTTATATTCTTTCCGATACTACAGATAATAATATGCTAGATAAATCAGCAATATTGGAAGAGTACGACCCGGTTAAAAATACTCTTACATTAAAAGCTGCTCTTACGCCATCCAAATGTGATGTCGGTATTGCAGCATATAAAAATAAAGTATATGTTTTGGGAGGATGGTACAAAAACTCTCTTTCTACCGTTGAGGAATATGATGCAGCTAACGATAAGTGGGAAGAAAAAACAGGAATGCCTTATAAAGTACAAAATCTTCAGGCAGTTACTCTTGATAATAAAATTTATGTATCCGGAGGGATAATTTATAAATCCGGCGGTAATGAGAAAAAAGATGATGTATTTGTCTATTATCCTGAGCGTGATTAAAATATGGATTTAAGAACTTTTAAGAAAAGGTATTTCAAGATAATCAAACAAACGCCTGCATAGCGGCGAGTTGTTTTCGCACCTGCCTAAAAACCACTGATAGTTAATTCGGCAGGCAGGTTCGGCTTTTTCGTTCGGCATGCGGGATAAAAATGTTAAGAAGCAGTTAGTTAAAGGTAATTTTAATAAAATAAATATTTTGTATCTTAAAATTATTATCTTAAGTGCTAAATTTTCGGGTTGGCTAGCCCCCCGATAAAATCGGGGCAAGCTGTGTCGTCAATCTTCGTCAGGTTGTTGGTTTTATGAAAAGTTTATAGTTACTAAAAGTAATTGTCCGCCGGCATTCTTTCTCCGGGTCGATAGACTCCCTTAGAGTTTGCCGGATTCTAACGAGCTGCCGGTTCATGGCAATTATTAGCTGCAATATGAAAAAAAACAAACGGAACAAATTATTTATAATGTCCTTAAGAATTTTACTATTTAGTACATTCCTTTTTTCTACTTGTATTACACTGGCACAAGGTAATAAAAAAGAAAAAGATATTAGGCTTTTTATTCAAGCTAAAATTTCTAATTATAAAATTCCGGGAATGGCGGCAAGCATTGTTGCCGGAGATAGTATTAAATGGAAGGGAGCTTTTGGATACGCAGACATAAAAAATAAAAAGTTATTTAGTACCCGGACAGTAATAAATATTGCTTCGGTAAGTAAAACTTTTGTTGGTTTTGCAATAATGATTGCTATTGACAAAAGATTAATTAACCTCGATGATAATATAAATTTGTACATTGATAATTATAAAATTAGAAACCCAAATATTTCTTTGAAGCCTATGAATATTACGATAAGAAATTTGGCGACGCATACATCCGGAATAATTGACCGGCATGAAATCTATATGAAATCCTATGTAAATATTAATAATTCAAGAGACCAACTTTCTGATTTCTTATTTAATTATTTATCGCCGTTTGGGGATAGTTACTCTAAAAGTAATTTTATTTCATACAGACCCGGAATTCATTATCAATATTGTAATATTGGAGCTGCACTAAGTGCAGAAGTTTTATCGAAAGCGGCGAAAACCTATTTCAATGATTTTTGTAAAAAATATATTTTTCAACCTCTTGAGATGAATAATACGGGGTGGTTTCTTTCCGATATTAAACCCGGAACTCTCTCAAAGCTGTATAATGAAAATATGAATGCAATACCCCTTTACAATTTAATAACCTATCCGGATGGGGGCTTAAGGACAAATATAGACGATCTTTCTAAATTTCTAATTATGGTCATGAATCATGGTGAGTTTAAAGGGAAAAGATTAATAAGTTCTTCAAGTGTTTATGAAATGATTAAACCACAGTTTAAAGGTTCAACCGTCCCGGATAATATTGATATAGCATCCTTTAACCAAGGGATTTTTTGGCATATTGATAAAAGTAGTAAGATTGGAATGCTTATTGGGCATACAGGCGGGGATCCAGGAATTACATCATATATGTATTTTTCGCCATTATATAATACGGGCGTAATATTGATTATAAATAAGTCTTTAACTAATCGGGAAACAATTTGTATAAAAGATATTCTTACAAAGCTTTGGGAATTTGCATTGGGCTAAGTTGAGTTGGTTGTTGCCTTAGTTGTGTACAAAAGAATTTTCGCACCTCCGGCTTAATCTTTGGTATTAGCGATAAATGCAACCTGCTTGTTTTGGACTGCGGCTTAATTGCGGTCGTTAGGCTTACAGCTAAGCAAGTATTTTATAGAATTAAATTGGAGTCCATTATGAAAAAAATAATTGTAGCTTTGTTTGTAATTGCAATTATTATTACTGGCTTGTTAATCGCTGAGAATAACAATCCAATTCCACAAGGATGGTTCCCTGCCGGAAGTAATCCATCGGAATATGAAATGGGGATGGATAATTCAGTCTTTGAACATGGGAAATCATGTGCATATATCAAATCAAAATCTCCAAAAGAAAATGAGTTTGGTACATTAATGCAGACTATTAGTGCAGAAAATTATTTAGGGAAAAGATTAAGATTATCTGGCTACATCAAAAGTGAAGATGTTAAAGGAGAAACTGGGATGTGGATGAGAATAGACGGAGAGAATAATCAACGATTAGGTTTTGACAACATGGAAAATAGAGCAATCAAAGGGACAACAGATTGGAAGAAATATGAAATTGTTTTAGATATTCCATCAAATAGTAAATCAATAAATTATGGTGTATTATTAGGTGGAGTTGGAAAAGTATGGTTTGATAATTTTCATTTGGAAGAAGTCAATAAAAATGTCCCTGTTACCAATTTAATGAAAGAGAAACAATTACCCAATAAGCCAATTAATATGGATTTTGAAGAATAAATAAGCCGAACCTCTTTAATAAGTAAAAAGTGAAGTCGTTAAAATAGAATAATATTCACCGGCTCGAAACAGACCGCTTCATGCAGTAGAATTCTTTATGGAAATAATTAAATTATTTATCCGGCAGCGTTGTGTTTTAACAACTTGCCCCGGGAATCGGGACAACACGCCGTTATAAACCTTATAATTGTAATTGGCAAATAATCTTACTAAATTGGCAATTATAAAAAAGAGAAAAAATATGGTGACTACATTAGATAAATTTGGTCGATTAAGTATCCCGAAAAGATTTCGTGAACACCTGGGAATAAATGATGGAACTAATTTGAACATTTCGGAAGACGGCAAGCGAATTGTCATAGAGTTAGTTAAAGAAAAATCCCCGATTGTTAATAGAGACGGGATTCTTGTTTTCACCGGTAAATTAGAAGATAAAAAAGATTTGCTGATAAAGTCAGATAGAAATAGAAGGACGAGAAAATTATTAACAAATGAGTAATAAACTTGAAAATTTTATTTGATAGCTCGATTTTAATCGCGGCATTTATTGAATCACATCCTAAGCATAAATCTGCATTACTATCTTTGACGAAAGCTAAAAACGAAGAATTCGAGTTATTAATATCTTCACATTCAATATTAGAGATTTTCAGCGTCTTAACCAGCGCTCCATTCAAACCGAGAATTACCCCAAACATCGCAAAACAAATAATAGATAATAATATTAAGAATCTTGCAAGGACTATTTACCTTACCGATAAAGATTACTTCAAAGTAATAGATAGAATGAACACTTTAAATTTCTCCGGTGGAATTATTTATGATGCAATAATAGTCGAGTGCGCTTTGAAAGCACAAGCAGATGAGATATTAACGTTAAATTCAAAAGACTTTATAAAGCTGACTAACGATTTTCCAATCAAGGTAAACACAATTTAAAATAAAAGGTTTACAACAGGCGCATGCTAACGAACTAACTCCAGTTGAGGAGTAAGAATTACGCCGGAGCGTTGAACTCGTTTCTGTAAATAAAAACTTTATTGCAGCGCCATTTGGGCATAATAGGAGATTAGATATGAATAAATTATTTCTGATTATATCAACGTCCGTAAACAGATGTAAGAATTATATAATAAGTGTGTTTGCTGTTTATTGCGTTTCATGCTTGATTGGAATTATAATGGTACAAACAAATAATAATTTTGCACTTGCACAAAGAGATAAAATTGTTGGTACTGCAACAAATAAAGATAAAGCTTCAATAAATTATCAAGAGGGAAAACATTTGACTGCTGCATTATACGATTTTACAGGGAATTTATTTATTGGTGCAACGCAAACCTTTTTAGGTGCGGGTATAGTAATTCCATATTTTACCGTATCATTCCAGGGTTGGGTAGGAGGGATTGTATCGGTAAATAATTTGCATAAGAGCAGGTTAAAAAAGCTTGAATCAGCATCATATTATTTCATTGTATTATTACTGCAATTTATAGCTTATTCATTGTCAATAGGAGCGGGGATAAAAACGGGAATAGAATTGTACACACAAAATAAATTGATAAGCTGGAAACTATGGAAATATAAGATAAGAAAAGAGAATTTATTAGATGTTAGAAATATATATATGTTAAGCATACCTATATTTTTCATAGCCTCGTTTTTTGAATTTTTTTCCTCATGGAATATTTAAAAAATATGTAACAAAAAAAATGCCATAACAAAGCATTTTAAGCCGGCAGCCACATGGTGGTAAACTGTATACACACCTGCCTACAGGCAGGCAGTGTCGGTCGTAAGACTCCGATTGTAATGTAAACTCTATAGAACATCTCTTTCAGGAAGGACTTATGCTGCAAAGAAATCTAAATTATTCAACAGTACCCGCTCAGAGATTGACGACAATTCTTGAACGCCGTATTAGATACTGCAAACTCAACTTTCCAATGGTTCTTCTATCTCTCTTTCTATTATTACAGGGATGTACAAATTCAAGATCTTCAAAACAAAAATCGTTTGAGGCTGAGGGTAGAGCTTACATGCAGATGGATCTTGACGAGAGCCGCGCTATTTTAAATTGCATACTTGATGATCCAAACTCATCGATTGATAATAAAGTAAGTGCTTTCCAATCTCTTGCTGTAAAAGATTGGCTTTTTTATCGGGATCGGAATAATGCGATTGCAAGGCTTCGGAGAGCTGACAGCCTTGGAATTAAGCGAAGTGCAACATGGGAGATTGCAAGCAGAATTGAACGGGAATCGGGTCATTATTTGGAAGCCCAGGAAGCTGCCAGGCGCGCCCTTCGGTTTGCGTTAGGTTCAACAGATACATTGAAATCCCGGATACTCCTTGCCCAAGCAATACATGATGAATGCATTCATTGCTTAAAAGATAGTATCGCTGTCAATAGAAACCTGCTGCATGAAGCTTCTGAATTATTGTGCACAGTTCTTGAAAAAGAACCCGGTCGACCGCTCCCATCTCAACTACTCTTCGGCGTTTCTCTGTTTCTCCAAGATGGGGCAACTGCCTTAAAGGCATGGCGGGCATATTTCCATCTTCTGCCAGGCGAACCGATCCCGGGTATGCTGGAGGAACCTGCTGAGATACTAACAGTGCTGCTGCCGTCATGGAAGGAGCGTACATTATTGCGCCAGGAACGAGCGCAGCTTGTCCAGGCACTGACGCAATCCCGGTTCTTTGAGTACGCAGTTCTAATGATAGGAGACCTTAATGAAAATGAGAGCGAACTCAGTTCTGAGTCAATGGATGTAAATGAGATACGATTATATTGGGAATTCTTGGAGCAGGTAAAAAAAACAACAGAGGATTTCTATCGTTGTACGGCAGTCGGCGGAGGGAAAAACGGTTTCTTCTCAACCATCTCATCATATTTTAGAGCGACGCGTTATCATTCATCATTGAAGGAAATCAAGAGTAGCTTTTGGAAGAAATTTCACCGGACACGGGAACAATCCAAATTTGATGAGACCTTATTCGATAAGGAACTGAACAAACGGTTTGGATTAGTATGGTGGCTCGACACACACAACGGCTATTACGGTTTGTTAGCCGGTCATAGAGTCCTTGACACTACAAGAGTGATTACACAATATAGATTTCAATCAAAGGTACGGTTTGTTTCCGTGGACATGATGGTATCGGCTGGCTATTCAAGCTGGTTCTGGGACGGACGGGCAATGATTGGCGGGACCGCGTCCGAATCGACGATCTATCAATTTCGTCCGGGATACATTGAGGAGCCATTTGGAATCTGGGAAATGGTCAGCGACCCGGAACGCAGGGCAGAAACCGAGAGGAAGATCATAGATAGCAAATTGACCGACGATTCTCTGGCACGGGTGAAGCCCTATGCATCTCTGATGGGATTGTCACTTAGATTGCGCTATGCCGGCGCAAACAGGCTTCTGAAGAATATGCAATTAAAAGGATTGAAAGGACCAGATCAATGTTTAGGTTTTGTGTCGGAGTGGGAACGCCTTACCATCGAATCTTCCATTTTTGCCCACGAAGGGAGACACCTAATTGACGAGCATCCGTCTGAATATAATGCAAAATTATCGGAAGTCATCTTCTCTCAGGACCCAAAAATTACTTTTAGTAAGTTAATCACTGCTTATGGAGGCGATGCTTCGTCCCACGGTCAAGCGGAGGAATCTATTATGAAAGTTGTAGTTAGATGGATGGATGAACACAAAGGTGAGATTGCAGGTTTTGATCCGGCTAGACCAACCATGCCGCAGTTCGATATGTTGACGAACGATCAGATACGCAGACTACTTCAACAGGCAGACCCTTTGGCGAGCCGGAAATGACTAACCTTGCCCACAAGCAAAGATTCACTTAATAGAGCTAATATCTTAGCGTAGAAAATCCTTAACAGAACAAATCCTCTGTTGGAAAGTCATAAAAATATTATGTCCCGGCAGTTAGCCCGCAGCTTAAGCTGACTGCGTTTCCGCACTTTGCATTTGAGAGATTTTCGTGTTAGCCTTTTCCCCGATAGGCATCGGGGCAGACTGCTTCGGCATTTTGTGTAACGTAGTTTTGCTATTCATGAGGTGAGGTAATTTTTGTACTTATACAAGAGTTGCCAGTACAAAATATATGTGGAGTAATTTAAATTTATTCAATAAGTTATCTCACCCCTAAAGTTTTTTTAGAATTAAAAATTTATTTTATTAAACCGGCATTGTTATTCTGGCATAGCCGCTATTTGGGCTGCGGCTTAGGCGAGATGTTAGTCGTTTATTATCAAAACAAATAGGACAATGATTTCAGTTTGCTCTTTTGTCAACATTCTTTGCGGATTCTCCATTCTACCTGAATAATATGGAATTAATGATTTCAATAAGTAATTAGGTTTATTTTTTAGAGCCTCTATATTATTCCTGATTATTTTACAATATCCACTCAATATCTTAAACAATTTCATTCTGTTTCATTTAGAAATTGGCTGTTTCCGGTAATAACCGTGTTTGTACTGCCATATATTGGCTATTCTATTTGAAAACAATTATGAATACGAATGTTCGATTGTGCCATCAAAGATAAAGCGAGTATTTTGATTACCATTCTATTTCCTCTTATTTTTCTAAAGGAACAAATCAGTATTAAGACCTTAATTGGAGTCTTTACGATTCCAGGCGGAGTAGTAATATTAATTCGAAAATAATCACAAAGGAGATTTTCGTGATCAGAAATGTAACCGGGCAAGATGCTAAATCAATAGCAGAAATCTATAATTATTACATTGTTAACACAACAATTACATTTGAACTGGACCCTATTACTCCTGAAGAAATATTGAAAAGGATTGAAAAGTCATTAAAATTGGGTCCTTATTTAGTTTATGAAGAAAACGAAGAAGTAATTGGATATTGTTATATTTCAAATTTTCGAGAACGAAAAGCATATGACAATACAGTTGAGTCAACAATTTATATGAAAAACGGAATGGGTGGAAAAGGATTAGGATATAAATTGTACTCTGAACTACTATCACAAATTTCAGCAAAATATCATGTAATAATTGGCGGTATTTCACTTCCTAATATTTCCAGTATTAAATTACATGAGAAATGTGGATTTAAGAAAGCCGGTCATTTTTCCGAAGTAGGAAATAAATTTGGCAAATGGATAGATGTTGGCTTTTGGGAAAAAGTTGGTAATTGAAATTATTTTAAACCCGTTGTGTTAATTAAAAAGTGCAATAATAAAAAACGGCTGAAACAGTTTTCAATATAACTTTGAGGCTGCAGTAATCCAATTAGTAATCCGTGGGTTAATAAATAATAGCCATTTATTAGCCGTTGTAATTTATCTGCAGAAGGCAGGCAGTTTACAATATAATTGACATAAGCGATTAATTAATTATTTAGGTGCCATAGCCTGTCCGGTTTTAGGAAATATCACAATTATGATTATGAATAAAAATATCGGGCAGCACCGTAAGAAATAAATCAAAGTATAATATTAGAAAGGGTAAATTTTATGAAGCGAAAATTGTTCGTAATCGGTTTAACGCTTTTATCGTTTTCAATTATTGCTTAAAATAAAAACGGCAATAATATTTCAAACAAGGTGAAAGCAGAATTAAAGAAGCTCTATCCGGATGCCGGATCAGTAACATGGTCATCACATGAAAAAGGGACTACAGACGCATCGTTTGTTAAAAAGGGAAAAAGAATAAGAGTCCTTTTTAAGGATGACATATTGTTTGCCGACATGATGGAAATAAATAAGGATGAATTGCCGGAGGCAGTTAAAAGCCATTTAAAATCATATTATAAAGGATATTCAACCGTACATGCATATAAGATGAAAATCTTACCAAATACAAAGGATAAAAATATTAGATACTGGATAAGCCTGGAAAAGGGACAAAGAAAGACCTCCATAATTTGTTATTCGAATGGAGATGAGATGACGGCATTTTCTAAAAGAAAATAAAAAGGATGTTAAAAATATATTGAGACTCATGCCGGACTAACCGGTATGAGTCTCAGACTCGAAAAAAAAATTAACCGCCGATAAAGCTTAAGAACGGAAGAGCCTTGGCGATAAAGAAAATTAATAAGCCGCCAATCAGCCATAAGCCGAAAACGACAGCATAATATTTTCCCGTGGATTGAGATTTAAACATTTTTGCCAGCCCTATACTCAGAACGATATAAATCCAGATTGAAAATACGTCAAGCTTCGAGAAGATAAATCCGGCAAATGAAGTTCTTTCCGAATCCATGAAGCTTGCAAGGCTTGTATCGGGCAGCAGTCTAACAAGAGCAAAGGTAAGTATTGTAGCAACGATTACCTGGAGTATCCCGATATAAAACGTCATACCGCTGGCAACAAGCGCCGAGTTGTAATTGCCGTCTCCCTTCAAAACGAATTTAGCAAACAGATAATAAATTCCCGCCAAAATAAAGAATACAATAAAGCCGCCGATTAAGACGCCGACGAAGATAAACACTATCTGGAGACCGCCAAAGCTTTCCAATCTGTCCTGGATAGTATTTAATTGCTGGTTAGCCTGTTCCTGCGTAATACGCCCGTCCTTTACAGCCTTATCAAGGCTTTGCTGCATGCGTGTAATCTGCTTATCAACTATCTGGGAATGCAAGCCCTTGTTGCTGTTAATAACAATTTGGGTAATCGCAATTATTAAAAAGGTAAGGAAGACCGGCAGGAACCAATCAATCGTTCTCGGCGGAAACTTCGAAATGGATTCGTATGTTTTAGCCGGCTCGGTAAATATGCCTATCATCTTATCGGAATGGCTAAGCTCCTCTTCGGGCTGCTGCCCTTCCGTCTGCTGGCTTGATGACTCGGTTTCGGTAAAATCGTCCATAAGTGAACTCCTAAAAAATTGAAAATAGAAAGAACAGGAAAAAATTATTCATAGTTTTAACAAAACGCAATAAAAAAATGTTAAATAATCGTTAAGTTGTACGGAATTCAAATTTTGCTGAACTTTGGATCATCAAATTAAAAATAGATTTAGCAGGCGTGCCGGGCAAAAACCCGGCGGGGAAATTAAGAATCAAAACATCTTAAGCCCCGGCTAACAGATAAAAATTAAGAAAGATTTATATGAAGACAATAATCGAACCCTTCAAAATAAAATCCGTAGAGCCTATCCGGTTTACGACCAGGGAGGAAAGAGAACGGCTTATAAAAGAAGCAGGATACAACCCGTTCATGCTGCATGCCGAGGACGTTTTAATCGATCTGCTTACAGACAGCGGAACCTCAGCAATGAGTTCCAAACAATGGGCGGGAATAATGGACGGCGACGAGTCGTATGCAGGCTCAAAAAGCTTTTACAGGTTTGAAGAGACGGTAAAAAAGATTACAGGTTTAAATTTTATAATTCCCACACATCAGGGAAGAGCAGCCGAAAAAATTCTCTTCTCCGTTGTAGGCGGTAAGGGCAAGTTCATTCCAAATAATACCCATTTTGATACGACGCGAGCCAACGTTGAATTTACAGACGCCGAAGCAGTGGACCTATTAAACGAGACAGGCAAGCACCCGGAAATACGCGCAGACTTTAAAGGAAATATGGATGTAGAGAAGCTCGAAGATTTCATTAAGAAAACCGGGAAAGAAAATATCCCGTTGTGCATGAT
>JBJKRP010000399.1:0-9285 GCA_046704565.1 Ignavibacteriaceae bacterium
AGACTCGTCAGGACTCCTCTTGGACTTGATTTGCACGACGGTGTGGGAAAATTCTTTTTAGAAGAAATAAGAAAAGAGGCCGTTGACATTTTAAAACCAAAAGGAATTTACCTCGACACGGATCAGCTCAAAATTTTTACTACTATGGATTATGATGCACAGATTGCCGCGGATGACGCCGTTAAATATCAATGGAATATCTTTCCTAAATCAATGAAAGATGCACAGATCGGACTTGTTTCTATTGAACCGGGAACCGGAATGATAAGGGCAATGGTTGGCGGAAATCCTGATGCAAATCCGAGAGGACTTAATAGAGCAATTCAAATAAAGAGGCAGCCCGGCTCATCCTTCAAGCCGTTTCTTTACGGGAACCTGCTGGAAAAAGGCTACACTCTGGCGGAGCCTTTATTGAATAAGCCAATAATTGTTGATTCAGGTAAAGCGGATGAATGGAGACCTGAGAACGACGACAACGATTATACCGAGTCTCCAATTCCTATGGAGCTTGCAATTGAGCATTCCATAAATCTTTCAGCAGCTTACGCAATTACTCATTTAACTTCCCCGGACTCGGTCGTTGCCTTTGCGCATCAATTAGGAATTAAATCAGAAATCCCCGCATACCCTTCTATTGCTTTGGGAACAGGTGAAGTAAGTCCTTCGGAGATGGCTTCCGCATATGGAGTGTTTGCTTCCGAAGGAAAGTATGCCGGACCGTTTTCAATTTTAAAAATTGAAGACAAGAGCGGAAGAGTACTATACAGCAGAGGGATTGACACTTCAACGGTTCTCGATTCGGCAACGTCGTTCCTTATTACCGCCTCATTAAAAAAAGTTGTTGAGGGAGGAACGGCTGTCTCTGTAAAAAGATATTACCGCGGAGTTGCGGCAGGCAAGACGGGAACAACTCAGGATTATACTGATGCCTGGTTTGTAGGATACAATCCTTACTTATCAACTGCGATCTGGATCGGGTTTGATAATCCCCGCAGAAAGCTTGGCGGCGGCTTCCAATACGGCGGCACAGCCTGTGCGCCTATTTGGGGAAAGATGATGCACGACATCTCACAGAAGGAGCGCGGTTTTAGCTCTAAGGAATTCGAAAAACCTTCTACGGTAATGGATACAACAATCTGTGAGGATACCGGTGAGCCCCTTGCACTTAATTGCCAGAGCCAAAAAACTTATCCGGTGAATGTGGAAAAGCTTCCGCTAATCTTCAGTCTTCATCATCCGGTAGAGAAGGAAAGATTCGATTTTGATTACGGATGGTAAACCGGTTTAGTTTATATTAGTAGCTTAAAAAATTAAAAATTCGGAATTCAAAATTCCTGTTTAGGTACTAATTATATCTAACCTGCAAAGCAAAAAGAACCGATGCCAAAAGATAATTTTAAAGCATACCTTGCTTACACGAGCATATGCATTTTCTGGGGTACAACTTACCTTGCCATTAAAATAGGTGTATCGGAAATACCGCCGTTTCTATTTGTAGGCATGAGGTGGTTTGCAGCCGGAACAATATTAACTACATATTTCATTCTAAGAGGAAAGAAATTCCCGGACATCAAAGAGTTGATGCAAATAGCATTAACCGGAATTTGTTTGATCGGAATTGCAAATGCACTTCTATCGGTTGCAGAACAATGGCTGCCGAGCGGAATATCTTCTCTTATAATTACTACAATACCATTCTGGATTGTCGGGATGGAAGCTTTTCTTCCGTCAGGTCCAAAGTTAAATTCTAAAATTATTTTGGGATTGCTTCTCGGCTTAGTGGGTGTAGCACTGATCGTTGCGCATAACTTACACAACCTGAGCAGCAGTTCATATATTGCCGGGATATTAGCATTAGTCGGTTCGATGCTTGCGTGGTCGTTCGGATCGGTATATTCCAAGTATAAAAAATTTAAAGTCGACTTGTTCTTTGGAGTTGCATTAGAAATGCTGATAGCCGGCGTAGTACAACTTGGCGTCGGCATTATCTTAGGTGAAGGTGCAAGGTTTCATATTGATGAAAAGGGAATTTTCGCAGTTGTGTATCTCATGGTATTCGGGTCAATCTTCGGATACAGCTCATACATTTATGCAATAAATCATCTGCCTTTATCTTTCGTTTCAACATATGCTTATGTTAATCCGGTAATAGCATTGGTGCTTGGCTGGCTTGTACTTGGAGAGGAGATGAATTGGATAATAGTGCTGGCAGCCATAGTAATCTTTGCCGGAGTAACTATCGTTAGGAACGGAACTATCTCACAGAATAGGATGCAGCCACAGGAAAATATTCCGGCGCAAGATATTAACGATTGAAATCTGAATTTAAAGAATGAAAATCTGACTGAATTTTATTTCTAACTTTTTAACTTTCATACATTGTTGGAAATCTTCATGCGGCTCAGGTAACTATGGCTACATCTCAAAAAGAAAAACAAATTAAATTCAGCCTTCCGTAAATTAGTTTTCAATTCTTATATTAGGAAATAGAATTAGTCAATTTTTTTCGGAAATGCTGGAAGTAAAAAATCTTACAAAAATCTTTAAGGATACCGTTGCGGTAAACGATATTTCCTTTAAGATAGAACCGGGGAAAATATTCGGGCTGCTGGGTCCCAACGGCGCCGGTAAAACCACAACAATCCGGACGGTACTTAATATAATCAAACCTTCTTCCGGAATAATCCTTTTTAATAACGAGCCGGTATCAAAAAAATTTTTCAATTTAACCGGCTATCTTCCCGAAGAAAGAGGATTATACAAAAAAGGGAAAGTCATCGACACCATACTTTACTTTGCACAGCTAAAAAGTATGGATAGAAAAGCAGCGCACGCAGAAGCGCTTAAATGGCTCGGGAAAATGGAAATCGAAAGGTTCGAGAATAAGAAAATTGAAGAGCTTTCCAAAGGCAACCAGCAGAAAGTACAGTTTATTTCCGCCGTTATTCATAATCCAAGGCTGCTTATACTTGACGAACCGTTCACAGGCTTTGACCCGATTAACCAGCAACTAATCAAGGAAATACTTCTTTCTTTCGTTATATCAGGAAAAATTATTATGCTCTCCACTCACCAAATGGACACTGCAGAAAAGCTCTGCTCTGATATTTTGCTGATAAATAACGGAAAGGCGGTCTGCGGCGGAAATCTCTCTCAAATAAAACAAGGCTACGGCTCTAATTTTGTTAAGATAGAATTCGATGGCAATACCGCTTTGCTTAGTTCGCATCCTTCGGTGCTCCATATCGATATTTACAGCAACTACGCTGAAATACAATTGAAAGAAAATACCCTGCCGTATGAGTTCCTTAGGGACGTTGCATCTAAAATTAATGTTACTCACTTCTCGATTGTTGAACCTACACTGAATAAAATTTTTATCGATTCTATTAAGCAGGCGGAAAACGACAAATGAAAAAGGCATTGATAGTTGCACGCTGGGAATTCTGGGAAAAAGTTAAGACAAAAACATTCTTGATCTCGCTGATCGTCACCCCGATTATAATAATCGGGTTTGCATTGGCGCCGACAATGCTTTCAACTCAAGAGGACAATACAACCAGAGCTATCGGAGTTATCGATACTTCCGGAATTTATTTCAGCACTTTGAGAACAGGCTTAGAAAAGTACAAGCTTTCAAACGGTCAGCCAAATTTTATTATTGTTAATCTTAATAACAAAAGTGAGAGTCTTGCCGCTCTGAAACGCAGGGCTGATGAATATTCGCTTTCAGGCAAAGTCGACGGTTATATTTATATCATAAACGGGGGGACTGATTCTTTAAGAGCAGAATACCGCAGCAAGAATGCGGGAAATTTTAAAGATATCGGCAGGTTTGAAGAAGCATTTAACGATGCGAGGATCAAAATAAAGCTTGAGCATGCAAACGTTAATCCAGGGATAATGGAATATATATCGCACAACGTCCAGGTTACTCCTATAAAAATTCAGAAAGGCGGACGCGAAGAAAAATCGGATTTCCTTTTCCTGTTCTTTACTTCTTTCATCTTTATACTTTTATTAATGATGATGATACTTTCTTCCGGAGGGATGCTGATAAGAAGTCTGGTGGAAGAAAAATCAAACAGGCTGATAGAGATTCTTGTTTCAAGCTGTACGCCCGATGAATTATTAGCAGGCAAGGTTCTGGGTTTAAGCTCGTTAGGCTTGGCGCAGGTTTTCATCTGGCTGATGATTGGTGCTGCGCTGGTAGGCACTTCGGCTGTACCTGCAGATGCATTCAGCAATATCGTCCCGGTAATGTTCTACTTTGCAATGGGATTTATTTTTTACACCTCTATATTCGTAGGCGTCGGCTCTATCGTTTCAACGGAACAGGAAGCCCAGCAGATTACAAGTTATTTGAGCATGATAATAATTCTACCGATAGTAATTGCGGTCCCGGCAATTGAAAATCCTAACTCTGTTCTTGTCCATGCCTTCTCGTACATTCCTTTTACAATTCCGGCAATAATGATTTTACGATTTAATATCGGTCCGGTTCCATTATGGGAAGTTGTTGTATCTTCGGTTCTTATGATAGCATCTATCTATCTTTCAGTGTCGATAGCAGCAAAGGTATTTAAGATCGGCATCCTCTCTTACGGGAAAAGACCAACACTAAAAGAACTGATTGAATGGATAAATGAGAGATGATATATTTTGCATCCGCCGCAGCCGCAGTTTTACCGATGCTTATCTATCTTATTTTGATCTGGAGGTTCGATAGATACGATAGAGAGCCATTCGGGCTGGTGCTGCTGAATTATCTATGGGGAGCGCTTGGCGCAATTTTCTTTGCTATAGTAGGCAGCGGGATAATCGGAGCCGTATTATCGTTCTTCATTTCGAGCCAGACACAACTTGAGCATACCGAAACAATTCTTATTGCGCCTCTGGTTGAAGAAACAACTAAAGGCATGTTTCTGCTTATAACTTATATGAATAAGAAGTTCGACAATATGACCGACGGAATTGTTTACGGCGGTGCAATTGGTCTTGGTTTCGGCATGACTGAAAATTTTTTATACTTCGTCGCATTCGGAACAACGCTCCATGAATGGATTACTATTGTAACTATCAGGACTCTGTTTTCGGGAATCATGCACTGCGTTGCGACGGCTACATTCGGCGCTCTGCTCGGCTACTCCAAGTTTAAAGGTCTTTCTTATAAAATTGTTCTCCCGCTCCTCGGATGGATAGCTGCCATGTTTATCCATTTTGCGTGGAACTTTACAGTAAGCTTCGAATCGACAACCTTAATCGGGTTTGTTTTTATGTTCTTTACCGTAATAATTTTTATAACGGTTTTTTCAATTTCTGTCTTAAGCGAAAGAAGAATTATTTACAGCGAGCTTCTTGAAGAAGTAATAAACGGACTTATACCCGCCGAACATCTGGAGATATTAAATTCCTCTAAAAGAAATAAATTCGGCTGGGTTGATGAAAGCATCAGGAAGTTATATATTAGGGCAGCAACTACTTTAGCATTTAGGAAAATGGAACTTAAGAATTCTTTCGGCTCAAGCAGAACCTTTTACGAAAAGGACGTCGAGTATTACCGTACGTTCATCCATAACCTTCTTGCTCAAAGACAAACCTATTAGCCTATGAAGTCAAACTCTACCGTTTTTTTATTAGCCGTTTCTACTTTATTTAACAAAGAGTGCATATCAAAGTTTGAGTGCTTTGATGTTGACAACTCGGTCTTATTAAATACGTCGCTCTTGATGAATCATAAAGAATTAATGGAACAAGCCGGCTGTGCTAATACTGTTTTCTGCCTGGACGAGAAAGATAAGGAATTTCTACCGGAAGAACTGCTGCACGGCAGCACCGAGATAATCTTCGGAGATACCGGAAACAAACCGGGCTTTCTAAAGACAATCTCGGACAGATACTTTGGGAAAAGTGTAAATAACCTTTTGATCTTTTCAAACTCGATCGGGTATACCAAGAATGACATTCAAAAAGCATTTGACTTGCTTGCTATCGAAGATGAGGCAATCGTAATCGGCAAAGCAGGCAAAAATAATATAGCCTTTATGGGGTTCAATACTTTTAACCATGATTTATTCCTGGACATCGCCTGGGAAGAACTAAACTACGACCATCTTTTATCCAGAGTAAGCAAGCATGAAAATTTTCTTCACGTAATGGGAAATTTTATGTCGATAAGCAGGATAGACGATTTCAAGATTCTGTACGTAGAGCTATCCAAAAAAGAGAGCCTGTCGTATTGCAGCCATGCAGTTCACGAGAGATTTACAAACCTATTCATCGAATATAAGGAGCTGCTTAAATGAAGCCGGTCGGAGTTTTCGGGGGAACGTTCGACCCCATTCACATTGGACATTTGATCACCGCGCAGGCTGTAAGAGAGTTAAGGAAGCTTGAAAAAATTATTTTTATCCCGGCATTTATATCGCCTCATAAAGCGGAAATAAAGAGCCTGGAAGGCAAGCATCGCCTAAACATGCTGAAGCTTGCTATTGAAAGCTCGTCTTATTTTGAATATTCGGATATAGAATTAAGAAGAGGCTCCGTCTCGTATACGATCGATACTCTCCGTGAACTGAAGAATACTTACGATCAATTAGAATTGATAATCGGCTACGACAATATTTTCGATTTCGATACCTGGAAAGAGCCGGATGAAATTCTCAAGCTGACTGAATTGATAGTACTGCGACGAAAAACTTCGGTTGAGCCTTCAAAGAAAGATAAATATTTCAGGGCTGCGGTTTTTGTGGATACACCTGCGGTTGAGGTCAGTTCGAGTGAAATTAGACAGCGCATAGCAAACAACCTTCCGGTTGATTTTCTTGTGCCGCCGAAAGTAAAGGATTATATTTATAAATTTAATTTATACAAGGAGAAAAATAGTTGAAAATATTAGTTACCGGGGGAGCCGGGTTTATTGCATCTCATGTTGCCGATGCTTTCGTTAACGATGGTCATGAAGTTTTTATATTGGATAACCTGTCGACCGGGTTTGAGAGGAACATAAACCCAAAAGCAAAATTCATAAAAGATAATATTACGAATAGTCAGCTTTCGGCTCTTTTTGAAAAAGAAAAGTTTGACGTCGTCAATCATCACGCTGCTCAGATGGATGTAAGGCGTTCCGTTGCAGACCCGGCTTTTGACGCCGAGACAAATATCATCGGGACAATTAATCTTCTGCAAAACTGCATTAGGACGGGTGTAAAGAAATTTATGTTTGCATCTACAGGCGGCGCTGTTTACGGTGAGCAGAGCTGTTTCCCTGCCGACGAAAACCATCCGACTTCCCCGCTCTCGCCATATGGAATTTCCAAGCTTGCTGTTGAAAAGTATTTGTACTTTTATAATGCGCAGTACAAATTGAATTATACCGTGCTTCGCTACGCAAATATATATGGTCCCCGCCAGAATCCGTTTGGAGAAGCAGGCGTAATCGCAATCTTTTCGAATAAGCTTCTAAAGGGCGAACAGCCGGTAATCAACGGAAGCGGGCTGCAGACCAGAGATTATGTTTTTGTCGGTGACGTTGTTAAAGCCAACTTAACTACCTTGAAAGACGAGGAAAGCAATATTTATAATATCGGGACAGGAAAAGAAACAAACGTAAACGAACTATACGGCATGTTGAATAAGCTTATAGATAAAGGACAGGTAGAAAAGCACGGACCGGCAGCGCCCGGTGAGCAAATGAGAAGTGTAATAACTTCGGACAAGCTTTTTAAAAAATTCGGATGGAGACCTGCTACTACGCTTGAAGAAGGTCTGGAAAAGACAGTTGAATTCTTTAAGGCTCGGGTTTGAAAGAAAGCGAAATAAATAATTCATTTATTGAGAGCCTCATGAAGAATGAACGGCGGTCTGTTGCAAGGTCAATTTCAATTATTGAGTCGAACAGCCTGCGCTCTTCGGAGCTTCTTAAAAAAATTTATTCCAATGTCGGCAGCGCGTACCGGATTGGAATAACCGGACCGCCCGGCGCAGGTAAAAGTACGATCACCAACCAACTGACAAAATATTTCAGAAAACAAAATAAGAAAGTTGGAATAATAGCCGTCGACCCGACAAGCCCTTTTACCGGCGGCGCTCTGCTTGGAGATAGAATCAGGATGTCGGAAATTGGACAGGACGCCGGGGTATTTATAAGAAGCATGGCGACTCGCGGTAGCCTCGGCGGCTTAAGTAAAAAAACCAATGATGCGGCAGACATACTTGATGCAGCAGGTTACGATTTTATAATTTTGGAAACGGTCGGCGTCGGTCAGTCTGAGCTTGACATAGCAGAGGCAGCAGACACTACTGTTGTTGTTTTAGTCCCGGAATCCGGCGACGCAGTGCAGGCAATGAAAGCGGGCTTGATGGAGATTGCCGATTTTATAGTTGTTAATAAAAGCGACAGACCGGGCGCCGAACAGGCTGTTTCCGCGCTTCAAACTATTTTGATGATGAGAGAGCATGATTCCAATTCCTGGATTCCAAACATCATATCTTCAATTGCAAGCGAGAATAAAGGCATACAGAAAATT
The DNA here is from genome assembly GCA_046704565.1 of Ignavibacteriaceae bacterium. Classification (GTDB taxonomy): domain Bacteria; phylum Bacteroidota; class Ignavibacteria; order Ignavibacteriales; family Ignavibacteriaceae; genus FEN-1297. Next base: position 8,529 of record JBJKRP010000399.1, read on the forward strand.
GCCGATGAAATTGAACGGCACAAGAATTATCTGGTAAGCTCAAATAAATTCTTAGCCCGGAGGGAGCGAAGAACCAGGACAAGGATAAAAGAGATTGTCGAAGATAAGATCAGAAGCATGCTGTGGGATGAACCTGGCAAGAGTTCACTGGATTCATCTTTAGAGAAGGTTGTGCTTGGAAATCTTTCTCCCTATCACATTGCAGAAGAAATTATAGAAAATTTCAAGAATCAGCTTTAAATTCCGTACAGGAATTTTTTACGATAGAAAAATCCAAAAGATTTTTACTATCGGATAAGTTATATAGGTTACAAACTAAGTATAAATCTTAATTGAAAGGAACTCCAATGGAAGCAGTTGAAACGCCCTATCTAAATGAGCTGAATGAGAATCAAATAATCATCAGAGATACCGTCCGTGATTTCGCCGAGAAGAATATTCTCCCGCATGTTATGGAATACGACGAGACTCAGAAATTCCCCATGGAAATTATGAAGCAGCTTGGCGAGCTTGGCTTTCTTGGTGTTGTCATTCCGGAAGAGTACGGAGGCGCCGGCTTAGGATACATTGACTTTGTTATAATAATCGAAGAACTTGCAAAAGTAGACCCTTCAATCGCACTCTCAGTTGCGGCGCATAACGGACTTTGTACCAGCCACATCTTCAGGTTTGGTAATGAAGAACAACGGAAGAAATATCTTCCCGATCTAACTTCCGGGAGAAAAATCGGTGCATGGGGCTTAACGGAATCTTCATC
>JBJKRP010000400.1:0-4107 GCA_046704565.1 Ignavibacteriaceae bacterium
CAGACCTTCCTTTTGGTTTGATTATCCTTTTACTTTATTCGGGATGCAGCAATCAGTATACGGAAAGACAATTCAACTCTCCAAAAGATTTTTATTCTATAATTAAAAAAGCCATAGACAATAGGAATGTTAATATAAATTTTTTATCAGGCATGCATACAAGCGGAAAGGTTGTTAAAATTAACAAAGATTCGGTTTACTGGCAGAACATTTATACAGAAAAGAAACCTGAATTAATTCCCTTATCCAGTATAAAAAAGATCGATTATATATCTTATACATCTTATAATCCAACCGTTTTTAAAAGCAAGATCACTTTAAAAAATAACTCCGTAATTAAAATAAGTAATGCATCCTTTTTAAAAGATTCTATTGAATATTATTTGAGACATGAAAAATTATTTTCCAAACCAATTAATAAGATAAATTCCTTCACTTTCGATGACCACTGGTCAGGTATGCTGGAATATGCATACGCAGGTCTGATTGTCGGAGGTGTGATCGGCTATAAATTAGGAAGCGATGCGGATATAAGGGACAGAAGCCCTATACTTGGGACAATTGCCGGGTCAATACTTTTTGGCTTTGGCGGGACAATTCCGGGATTAATATTCGGCAGCCCGCAGAATTTTGAATTAAATAATAATGACTCCAATACAATAAAGTTCCTGAAAAGATTCGGCTTGTTCGGGGGAATAACATCTTCAACCATGTCAGGAGGCTTTTCGGATAATAGATCTTTTACAAAACGGGAAGAAGTTCAATACACCTTCGGATTAGATTTCCTATGGAACATCAATAATAATTTCAAATTAAGGCCGGAGATAATTTATAGTATAAAAGGCGGTAATTATGATTATTATGACCCAAACATCAACACGCCATATGAATATGATCGGAATTCATTGGAAGTTAAACTGAAAATGATTGATGTACCGATATTAATTCAGTGGGAACCTTTTTATCCTAAAAATAATGGACTAAAGATTTTGGCAGGTCCTTCGATTAATATTCCCATTAAAAGTGAATTAGATGAATTTATTATTGGTCCGATGGATGAAACCTGGTGGAATTCCTCAAAAAATATACATACAAAGTTTTATATTAGCATGCTCTACGGATTTGGAATTAAATGGGATCGTCACTTTTCAACAGAGCTTTTATTCGAACGGGGTTTAACCGGTTTGGGAAATGCCGTAACATCAGATGGTATAAAACTAAAACTTCTTCATGACGATTTTTTAATTACCACTACATTTAGGTTATGAAGATTTACGGTGCCAGTCTGGCTGTCTTCCATTTATTATTTTCTTTTGAATAGATAATCCTGTCGTGGAGCCTGTTTTCTCTCCCCTGCCAGAACTCAAAGCTTTCCGGGATAAGTTTAAATCCACCCCAAAAAGAAGGAAGCGGCACTTCTCCGCCGTCGTACTTACTTTTCATCTCTGCAAATTTTTCATCAAGATAATTCCTATTTGGAATTACCCTGCTCTGCTCCGAAGCCCAGGCGGCAAGCTGACTTTCATACGGCCTTGAATGAAAATATATTTCGGACTCTTTATGAGTTAGTTTAATCACTTTGCCTGATATTCTAATTTGTCTTTCCAGTTCTTTCCAGAAAAAAAGCAGAGAAGCGTTGGGATTTTCCATTAAATCTTTGCCTTTTCTACTTTCATAATTAGAATAAAAAACAAATCCCTTTTCGTTAACACCTTTAAGAAGAACGACCCTAACCGACGGTATTGCTTTTTTATCGGCAGTAGCCAAGATCATGGCACTCGGATCAATCAGCCCGGAGTTTATCGTATCTTCCATCCATAAAGAAAACTGAATAAACGGGTTTTTATCTATATTCGATTCATTTAGCTCTGTTAAGGAATAATCTCTTCTTATACCTGAAATCTTTGTATTTACCATCATATATTTTATCTAATATTTTAGTAATTATTTACTATAGTATATTAGTTTTATTAAATTTAATGTTAAGATTTACAATAATTTAAATCAGCAAATAATAAGCGGAAACTATATCTGTTATATTCTATCAAATGATGCGATTCAAAATTAATTGATAAATTACAAATAAAATAATAAAACTTTTAAAAAATTAATGTGAGATGAAAGCAAGCGATTTAACTAAAGAACAAAAAGAAGAACTTGAAAAGTTCGGTGCCAATACATGGTTTGTCGAATATTTACATAAGCAATATGAAGAGGATCCCTCCAAACTTTCCGAACAGTGGCAAAACTTTTTCGGAAAGGTAACTTCCAAAGGAAATCACAACGGAAAGAGCAATATTACGAGTAATAATAGCTCTCCTTTGGGTTTTGAAAAAATACCAATGCCTGTTCCCGGTGAAGATGACAAAGTTCATATAATTGCAGGCAGTCCTGCAAAAATTCTTGAGAACATGAATTACAGCCTAAGCATTCCGGTTGCTACTTCGGAACGTACTATTCCTGTAAAGCTTCTCGAAGAAAACAGAAGGATTGTAAACAACTATTTACAGAAAAAACACCGGGGTAAAATTTCTTTTACACATTTAATTGCCTGGGCAATTGTAAAAGCGGTAATGACGAATCCCGTGATGAATTACGCTTTCACAGTAATCAAAGAAAAGCCTCATGTAATTAAGAGAAATTCAATCAACTTAGGATTGGCAATAGATATTGAAAAGAAAGACGGTTCGCATTCGCTTATTGTTCCCAACATTAAGGATGCCAATTTGATGAACTTTGAAGAGTTTTATAAAAAGTATGATGATTTGGTTTCACGTTCACGGAAAGGCGCAATCGATCCTTCTGAGTTTCTCGGTACTACGGTAACTTTAACTAATCCAGGTACAATAGGGACGGTCTTATCTGTTCCAAGATTAATGCTCGGTCAGGGGACAATAGTTGCAACCGGGGCAATTCAATATCCTGCAGAGTACCAGGCTATGTCGCCTTCTACAATTTCCACACTCGGCATAAGCAAAGTAATGAATATTACCAGCACTTACGATCACCGGATAATTCAGGGTGCGGATTCCGGTTTATTTCTGAAAGAAATCCATGAACTGCTTTTGGGAAGTAATTTCTTTTATGAAGAAATATTTGAAGATTTAAACATTCCGCTGCAGCCTCTGGTTTGGAAGACAGATTACCAGCCCGGGACTTTTACAAATAATATAAATACGGAAGAGATTGAAAAACAAGGCAGAGTGCTTCAGCTTATTAATTTATACCGGGTAAGAGGACACCTTAAAGCAGATCTCGATCCAATCGGCTTGCCATCACCATATCACCCTGAACTTGACCCGGCAACTTATAAGTTAACTATCTGGGACCTTGATCGAGAGTTTATTACCGGCGGATTCGGTGGATTAAAAACAGCAACGCTTAGACAAATCCTCGAAATACTTCAAAAAACTTACTGCGAAAAGATCGGGGTCGAATATATGCACATCCAAAATCCTGCGGAAAAAATATGGCTGCAGGGTAAAATGGAACCGGTAAAAAATAAGCCTTCATTCAATCTTGAATTAAAAAAGCAAATACTTAAAAGACTCATTGTGGCAGAAACTTTTGAGCATTTTATCCATAGAAAATTTATAGGTCATAAAAGATTTTCTCTTGAAGGTTCCGAGACGCTAATTCCGGTTTTAGATATGCTGCTGAATGAAGCTAATAACAGCGGCATCCAGGAAGTTGTATTTGGAATGGCACATCGTGGAAGGCTTAATGTCCTTGCCAATGTTATAGGCAAATCATATGAATCTATTTTTTCGGAGTTTGAGGATATTCAGGATCCGAATTCGATTGAGGGTTCCGGCGATGTTAAATATCATCTTGGAGCAAATGGAAGATATAAAACCGAGGACGGAAAAAGTATTGCGGTATCAATTGCTTCAAATCCCAGTCAACTTGAATGGGTTAACCCCGTAGTTGAAGGTATTGTAAGAGCAAAACAAACAAGGCAGGGGGATCAAAAAGAGCACCGAAAAATTATGCCGGTATTAATTCACGGAGATGCTGCATTTTCAGGTCAAGGCATAGTCGCAGAAACTTTAAATCTTTCCCAGTTGGCAGGATACAGAAACGGAGGCACTGTTCACATTATAATTA
>JBJKRP010000401.1:0-15087 GCA_046704565.1 Ignavibacteriaceae bacterium
GAATTGTCTCGGTATGTGCGATCAGGGTCCGGCGATGCTTGTTAACGAAAAGGTTTATACGCATCTGAATCCCGAAACAGCAGTAAATATTCTTAATGAAGTGAGGTGAAGCTGCTATGAATATTAAGATAGAAAATAAAAAACGAAGCGGTCCGGTAATATTTTCAGAATATAAAAGAGGGGACGGAATAAAGAAAGCTCTGCAGCTTGGCAGAGAAAACATTCTTTTTGAATTAAAGAATTCCGGTTTAAAAGGCAGAGGCGGTGCAGGATTTCCGACAGCAACCAAATGGATGTTGACAGCGGCTGCAAATGCCGAGAAGAAATTCATCGTCTGCAATGCCGATGAAGGCGAACCGGGAACATTCAAGGATAGAGTTCTTCTTCTCGAATATCCGGAGCTTGTTTTTGACGGAATGGTAGTTGCCGGGTTCACAATCGGAGCGGAAGAGGGTATAGTTTATCTCCGTGGCGAATATGAATATATGCTTCAGCCGCTGGAAGATTACCTTGTTAAAATGCATGAAGACAATCTCCTAGGGAAAAATATTTTAGGGAAAGAGAATTTCAGTTTTGATATCAGCATCCGTCTCGGCTCCGGCGCGTATGTATGCGGAGAAGAGACGGCGCTTATCGAATCGCTCGAAGGATTTAGAGGCGAGCCGAGGAACCGTCCGCCGTATCCTGTAGATACCGGTTATCTTGGGTATCCTACGGTAGTAAACAACGTTGAAACCTTGGCTTCCGTCTCTCACATTGTTGTAAAAGGCGGAGATTGGTTTTAGAAACACGGAACGAGTAAATCAACCGGCTCAAAATTATTTTCTGTTTCCGGGGACTGTGAAAAGCCCGGCGTTTATGAACTGCCGTGGGGAATTAAAATAATAGAACTGCTTAAAATTGTGGGAGCGAAAAATACAAAAGCAGTCCAGGTTGGCGGAGCTTCGGGAACCTGCATTCCGAAAACTCACTTCGACCGCATTCTCGGTTATGAAGATGCAGCTACCGGAGGCTCGGTAATGATCTTTAATGAAAGCCGCGACATGCTTAAGGTTCTAAAAAACTTTGTGGAGTTCTTTATTGACGAATCCTGCGGGCAATGCACGCCATGCAGGGTCGGGAACATCAAACTGATGGAAGGAATAACAAAAATTGAAAAAGGGGAATTTACTTTTTCCTACATTAATGATTTGAAGGAGCTTGGCAGAACTATGCAGGTAGCGTCCAAATGCGGGCTCGGTCAGTCAAGTCCGAACTCATTCATTTCAATTCTGGAAAACTTTAGCGAAGAAATTCTGCACACAAACGGGAAAGGAAAAGAAAATGTCAAAGCGTGAAAATATTAGAATACCGGTAAGTCAGCAGCCGTTTACGGTAAGCAAACCGGAAGACACAACAACAATCGGCGGAACGGTTACTGTTCAGATAAACGAAAAGAAAATTGCTATCCCGCTTGGAACAACGATACTTGAAGCATGCAGACAGAATCAAATTCACATACCGACTCTCTGCCATCATCCTGATTTGTGCATAGCCGGTGTTTGCAGAATTTGCGTTGTAGATGTTGAAGGAATGCGAACTCTACAAACTGCGTGCTCTTTTCCGATAACTTCTCCGATAAAAATCCATACTTCAACTCCGATGGTGAGAAAGGCGCGAAGGCACATTATCGATTTGCTTCTGAGTGAGCATTTCGGCGAGTGCTATTCATGCTTCCGCAACGGCAATTGCGAGCTTCAATCGCTTGCAAAAGAATACGGGGTTGACGGATACACTTTCGGACATACGGACAAACCTCGTTATAAGGTTGATAATTCTTCTGCGGCTGTTGTGCGTGATATGAGTAAATGCATTCTTTGTAAAAGATGCGTCCGCACCTGCATCGACTTGCAGGAGGTCGGAGTGCTGGAAGCAATCGACCGAGGGCATGAAACTCACATAGGAACGTTTTTGGATAAGCCGCTTGCAGATGTTATTTGCATTAACTGCGGGCAATGCATCAACCGCTGCCCGACTGCAGCGTTGAGGGCAAATGATCCGTCAGATGAAATCTGGGAAGCGATTGACAATCCGGGAAAGCATGTAATCATTCAAACAGCGCCGTCGCCGCGCGCCGCAATAGGCGAAGAGTTCGGAATTGAAGCCGGTCATTCATTTACAGGAGAGCTTAATACTGCCTTGATAAGGATTGGCTTCGATAAGGTCTTCGATACAAACTTCACCGCCGACCTGACGATAATGGAGGAAGGTACCGAGCTTCTAAATAGATTGAAGAAAGTAATTGTGGATAAAGATTCTTCAGTAAAGCTGCCGCAGTTTACGTCATGCTCTCCCGGATGGATTAAGTTCATAGAGCATTTTTATCCCGAATATCTTGATTATTTATCAACAGCAAAGTCTCCGCAGCAAATGTTCGGCGCGTTGATGAAAACATTTTATGCAAAGCAAGCCGGAATTAATCCGGCAGATATAGTTACTGTGGCGTTGATGCCTTGCTCGGCAAAAAAATTCGAATGCAACAGACCGGAAATGAATGCATCGGGATATAAAGATATAGATTACGGTTTGACAACCCGCGAGATGGCAAAGATGATTCGCGAAGCGGGAATTTATTTACCCGAAATGCCAAAGTCTAATTTTGATGAACCTTTCGGAGATGCATCCGGTGCGGGATTGATTTTCGGCGCTACCGGCGGCGTAATGGAAGCCGCGCTTAGAACCGTTTATGAACTGGTAACCGGGAGGGAAGTTCCTTTCAAGAATCTTGCTATTGAACCTTGCCGCGGATTTGCCGGTGTTAAGCAGGCGTCGGTAAAGCTTGAAGGCTGCGTCGGACAGTATAAATTCCTGGAAGGAGTTGAACTGAAGTTTGTGGTTGCCCACGGTACTGCTAATGCTAAAAAGGTAATGGAGATGCTGCGCAAAGGCGAGTTGAGCGACGTTCACTTTGTGGAGATAATGGCTTGTCCCGGCGGATGCCTCGGCGGCGGCGGTCAGCCGATACCGACGAGTGCTGAGATAAGAAGAAAGCGTGCGCAGGCAATCTATGCTGAGGATGAATTGCTTCCGGTACGAAAGTCGCACGATAATCCGCACATAAAATATATTTACGAAAACTTTTTAACCGAGGGTCCATGCGGGAAGCTTTCACACAAGCTTCTTCATACTCATTATACCAAAAGAGGAAAGTTTATTTCATAATATTTATATTGTAGTACAGGAATTGAATCTCTTCCTTCTTCGAAGAGCAGGAGGAAGAGTTTAATTCTTAATCGTAATCTTGCTCGAAGTTAATACGATTAAGATTAAAAGCAGGACAAAAAATTTCTTGATAAATTAAAAAACCGGGGGCAGATGGTTTCTCTGGTTCCTTCTTGGGCGAATCGTTACGCCGATTACTGGGATTCAATAAGGAGGCGTAACTTGTGGCTTATAAAGCTCCGCTACGGAGCTGTTATAATGCTGTGCGGATTCTTATTCTCTTCAGGATTTATCCTGGGGCTGAAATTTACCGATTCACAAATCTTTGCTCTCATTACTATTAATATTTTAATCCTTCTTTATAACCTGCTGTTCCATTGGTCCTGGAAGTTTATAAAGAGCGAGACGGGGAATTTCAACCCGCTGCATTTTTCTCTCCTCCAAATGATCTTTGACTTAACTGCGCTTTACCTTATCGTGTATTTTACCGGCAGCATAGAAACCCCTTTGTTTATGCTGTTTGTATTCCATGTAATAATCGGTAGTCTTATACTTCCAGGCGTAGTAATATACACAATTGCTGCAGTTATTATCTTCATATTCAACATGATGATTTTCATGGAATATTACGGCACAATTCCTCACCAATATGTCGTAGGTTTGCTGTCGGTGCCGCTGTATAACAATTTTAATTTCATTATAGCTTACGATGTTGTTTTTATCTTCGTAATATTCATCAGTGTATTTCTTACCAACCACATTGCCACACAGCTTTACAGGATTGAACAGCAACTGCTTGAATCATTTGAAAAGTTGAAAGCAGCGGAAACGGAAAAGCAGAAATACGTAATCGGGATTGTACATGAAATAAAGACCCCGCTCACGGCAGTTCATTCTTACCTGGATGTTGTATTGAACAAAATCGTCGGACCAGTCGATGTAAGGATTGAAGAAAGGTTAAGCCGTGCCAGGATACGTTCGAGCGAAGCAATCGATATGATAAACGATGTCCTAAGAGTTTCCAGGCTGAGGCTGCTTGATGAAATTACGTATGATGAACTTGAGCTAAGCGATGTAATCGTTCCACTTATTAAAAAGCAGAGCGTTACTCTACGGTCAAAGCAGATTATGCTTAATCTATTTGACGGCAGGACTAAGAAAAAGGACATTAAGGGAGATAAATTTCTTTTAGAAATTGCCTTCTCGAACTTGATCGGCAATGCGGTTAAATACGTTGGGGCTAAAGGTCAGATTGAGGTTGATATGATAGACAACGAGGATGACGTTGAAATTGAAATATGCGATAACGGAATCGGTATTCCTCCGGGAGACCTCGGAAAAATATTTACTGATTTCTTCAGAGCTTCAAACATAAAGGATAAAAGCTACGAGGGTACCGGCTTAGGTCTGTCAATCGTTAAACAGATTATCGAAAGGCATGGGGGAAGCATCTCGGTCTCCAGCCCATCAAAGCTTGGCTGCGGTGAAAGACCCGGTGCATCTTTTAAAATTAAAATACCATATTAATCAAAAAGCTTACACTTAAACTTTAATAGAGATTAAGTGTAAGTTCAAGTTTAAGAAGGGAAATAAACAGTAATCGTATTAAAAGTTAGTAAGTCCTTTCCGCAGAGATTTCTCAACTGCGTTCTTGAAGCTTGTCAAATCGACCGGTTTGTGAAAGACATATTCTATCCCTAATTCCTGGTAATCTGAAATTGCGTTCCTATCGATATCACCGCTGAGAACAATTACAGGCGGCTTGGCTTTAATCTCGGCTTTCTTTAGTTCAAGGATAAGCTGGTAACCATTCATGCGAGGCATTAGATGATCCGTAATTACCAGTGCCGGCGGCGAGGAGAGTATTTTATCCAGAGCTTCCTTGCCGTCGCTCGCAATGTCTACTTCATAATCCGTTGTAATATTTTTCAGGATTTTGGAGTAAAGAAGTCTATCGGTCTTGCTGTCGTCTACAAGAAGAATGTTTGCTGAAGCTACCGGAAGAGTAAACTTGAATTCGGAACCTTTGCCATAAGTGCTTTCAACCCAGATTGAACCGCCGTGCCTTTCAATAATTTCTTTTACAAGCGACAGCCCGAGACCGGTACCTTTTTCTCCTTCCGTTCCTTCGGAAGAAAACTTGGAATCAACACGGAAAAGTTTTGAAATATTTTCTCCTTTTATTCCGATCCCGCTGTCCTTAATAGAGAATTCTATGAATCTCATCCTTGGCGAAGGCTTGGCGGAAATTAAGATTGAGCCAAGCTTGGGAGTAAACTTAATGGCGTTGGAAAGAAGGTTGTTGAATACTTGAAGTATCAAGTCTCTATCTACAAAAACATATGCATCATCTTTTACCTTCGAAAGAATCTCTATATTTTTCTGGAATGCTACGCCGGAAAGTGCATTCAGGGAGTTCTCTATTATTCTGTATGCCTCAATCCTTTCAGGCTCAAATCGTATCCTGCCGGTTTGCAGACGCGTCCAATCAAGAAGCGAGTTTACAAGAGACAGCATCGACTTTGAAGATTCGCGGATGAACTCTACATATTGTCTTTGCTCCTGTTCACTCAAGTCGTTGTCGCTCAGCAGCAAGTCGGTAAAGCCGAGTATAGAGCTGAAAGGCGTACGCAGATCATGTGAGATAATTGATATGAAACGGTCCTTGGTTTCATTCAGCTTAACCAGATTTTCCGTCGACCGGGTTAATTCTTCTTCCGCCTTTTTGCGGAGTGAGATATCGCTTACGAGACCGTAAATTTTTTGGATCCGCCCTTCATGATCTCGCAAAAGATTTATCTTATTCCTGATCCATACGACGTTCCCGTGCTTATTGATTATTCTGAATTCAAACTCGCCGGAAAGCTGAATCTTGCTTTTCAGGAGGCTGCTTAGCTTTCTTTTAACAGAAGGAAAATCGTCAGGGTAAACTATTTTCAAAATTAATTTTGAATCGTCAAGAAAATCAGCCTGGTTGTAACCGGTTATTTTCTCGACGGATGATGTATAGAAAACCGGGCGAATTGCATTGCCGGTCCTTTCAAAAGTGTAAAGGAAGTCGTCGATATTTTCAGTAATGTTTCTGTATTTCTCTTCCGATTCTTTTACGGCTTGCTGCGCGCGCTTCTTCTCGCTAATATCGCGGGCTACAACAACGAGGTAATTTTTGTTGTCGCTTTTGAATGAAGATAGTGAGACCTCAGCAAAAAAGTTTATATGATCTTTTCTCTTACCGAGAAAATCGAGTCTCGTTGGAATATCTCTGTTCTCTTTTACCAACTGTAAGTAGCCCGACATCCTGGGAACGTCATTTTCGGAAACAAGGTCGAGCAGGTCTTTATTTATTAATTCTTTCTCATCATCGTATCCGAATGTCCTTACGAAAGAATCGTTCATTAAAATAATTTTCCTGTTATATTCAACAGCAACGCCGTCCTGGAAGGCTCCGAACATTGACTGCATAACGGTCAAATCCCGCTGGAAGGATTTTTTCTTAGTAATATCCGTCATTACAGCGTTAAAATAACTTAGCCTGTTATTAACTACTGCCGACGAGATGCTTGCCTTTAAAAATAAATCCTCGCCGGTTTTAGTCTTAGCCGTAAGTTCTAAATTTTCGGCACCGCCGGATTGTGCAATTGCCTTTAAGTTTAATTTTCCTTTTTCACCTGAGTCTTCTACAAAAATATTTTTTATATACTTGTTCAGAATTTCCTGTTCGGAATAATTAAGGGAGTTATAAAAAGTGCTATTTGCAAATATTATTTTACCCGACGGATCAAAGCTGATAATCAGCTCCGGGGACTTCTGAACGATATTCCTGAATCTTTCTTCGGAGGATTTCAAACGCTGCTCTAACGCCGCTCTTTCGGTAATGTTAGTGCACAGCACTATAATTGTCCCGTTGACTTCATCAGCTATTGAAAATTTTGCGTCTATAATTTCTTTTTGACCATCTTTCTTATAGACGGTTAAAGTGATTTTCCAAATCCTGGATTTCTTTAATTCTTCCTTTATTCCTTTGAAGTATTCGGTATCGAATACATCAAGCGTCTTTCCAAAAAATTTCCCGTAGACTTCGCTTTTAGAGTAACCGAATAAGACTTCGCTTGCTTTATTCCAGAAAAGAATATTTCCTTCCGCATCTACGGCAAAAACGGCATCTGTAACGGCTTCCGTAATTAGCTGGTACTGTCTCATCTCTTCTATCTCTTCTTCGAGCAGTCTCCGTTCTTTTATGAAAGCGCTGATATCGTTTAGGAAAATAAAAACAAATTGGACCTGTTTTCTCCAATTAACAAGCGGTTCTATCCGGCATTCGTATAAGGCAGTCTCATTTCCAAAGTTAAACTCCGCATTAAATTTTTCCGGCTCCTTATCTGCTATTGCCGACTCGAAATATTTCCCGAAATCCGGTGCGCCTGAATCCTGAATAAACTTTGTAATCTGGGTATCCGTAAAACCGTAGTAAGGCAGGTTCAACTTATCCAGGTTTCTCCCTGAAGAATATTTTACTTTTCCTTCAATATCCGTTACAAAAATAAAATCGCTAACCTTAGATAAAATATTTTCAAGATGCTCGGAGCGCAGCTCTTGAGGCTCGGAAATGACCGGCGCTACCTTTACATCCTCAACAACCAAAATTCCACCATTGAATTCATCATTCGCATATACCGGCGAACCTTTTACAATTACCTTAAGCATACCTTGATCAATGGTCTTTATATTTTTTACCTCTCTCTCAAAGCTTAGACCGTCTTTAAGGCTTGATAGGTCCTCTTGTAAGTTTACGCCCGGAAAAATATTTTGCTCTAAAATATTTACCCCTTCAAGACCGCTTTGTAAGAATTGATAAAGCGATGCATAGCGAAGAAACACCTCGTTAACAAACGAGATCTTCCAGTCTACCGAAAAGGTAAGTATACCGATTGGCGCTTGAGCAATAATTTTGGGGACAAAGACCTCTTGATTCATTGCCTGGAATTTTTCTATTGTTTTACCCATGTCTAACCATTTCTTACTTTTTATATTGGTTAGGCAATTTCTGTGCTAAAAATCTCAATAGTTTATAATTGTCAAATCATTATCCGGTAAATCTTAGACAAATTAACGGAAGCAGCATCTTAATAGATTGAAAATAAAGGAATTAGGAAGAATTAATTGCTGCCTGTTAACATTAAAAATTGTAAGCCCCAAAAGAGCTTAGAGCACAAATTCCGGCGTTAAAAATGTATCATTTTGGAGTGGCTGCACAATAGTAGTCAGTTTCGAGGTATGCATCCGGCGCCGGTAAAAGAATATTCTAAAATTAAAGTTAATAAAATTTATGCAATCTTTCCTAAAGAGATCTGTTGAGGAGTTCTCCCGGAAGACTACTTATTAAAAAAGTTCATAAATATTTTTAATTCTTTTTACTTAATTGCTGTTGAACTTCGCTCCGAAAAACAAAGCCGGAAATATGATTAGGCAACTCATCAATTGGAGCAGAGTAAATCCTCATGTTTCCAGAACTGTATCAAAGATAAAGAAAAGACTTCAGCCGGGCAATTATTATAATTACTTCTACAAATAATTTTAGTAAATTGAATTATCTAATTTTCACGGATATTGGATTGATTAAAAGTTTTGTACAGAAATTAGGAAATAAGACTCTAAAGTTTATACAGGAGGTCGGTCAGGTTGCCGAGCTTTTTTGGGGTATTGTGAAAAGTTTTTACACCATTCCCCGCAGCAGGGCAATTATCCTTTATCAGATGGAACATATCGGTGTGAATTCTCTTCCTCTTGTAATGATTATTGCAATTTTTACCGGCGCAGTTTCTGCCTGGCAGGCGGCTTATCAATTAAAAGGGATTGCCCCTTTGTCGTTTCTCGGCGGCTCAACAAGCAGGGCAATTATTACCGAACTTGGTCCCGTATTGACCGGAATTGTTATCGCCGGCAGAGTGGGCGCTTCAATAGCCGCAGAACTTGGCACAATGAAGGTTACCGAACAGATTGATGCATTGGAGACTATGGCAATAAGCCCTGTAAGATATTTGGCAATGCCCCGGTTTATAGCCTCTGTAGTTATGCTTCCTTTGCTTGTTATCTTTGCAGACACTATTGCTGTATTCGGCGCATTCATAGTCTCTAATTATTTCTTAGGGGTTTCATTCTCGGTATTCTTTCTTTCAGTTAAAAGATTTTTTGTCTTCGGTGATCTGCTTGCAGGGTTGGTGAAGACGATTTTCTTCGGCGGAGTTACTGCGCTTCTTGGATGCCATATAGGGTTTAAAACCGAAGGAGGAGCCGAGGGCGTCGGGCTTTCTACAATTCGGTCCTTCGTTCTGTCATCAGCCATGATATTAATTCTCGACTACTTCCTCTGGATGTTAATCTTCTAATATCTAACCCGGGTTTAAGTGTGTAGAAGATTCCCCACTTCCTTACCGTTTGTGGAATTTTCAGTCATCTCACGAAAAAAATGATTGACTATATATCTAATAAATATTATGTTGCGTTAGTTCCGATTCATTAAGTTATTCTCACCGCTTAATGAATCTTCCCCATGCCCGGTAGCCCTCCACCGGGCATTTTTATTTTTACATATGTATTGTTTCAACTTTCGGATTTTTTTTGTAAAATGTAATCAGGTTTTATCAATTTAAGTATAAGCGTGTAGGAATGGAAAAAATAAAATATGAAATATTAGATAGAAAACAGCCTGTTCAATTGCCGGATAAACTTGGCTTTGGAAAAATATTTACCGACCATGTATTTGAGATGGATTATACCTCCGGCAAAGGATGGCATAGTCCAGTAATCAAAAAGCTTGAGAACCTTTCTATACATCCTGGTACCATGTTCCTCCATTACGGGCAGGGTGTTTTTGACGGTCTTAAAGCTTTTAAGAACGAAAGAGATGAAGTAGTAATATTCAGGCTCGAAAAGCATATTCAGAGGCTTAACAATTCTTCAAGAAGAATTTGCATTCCGGAAGCCGATCCGGAATTTTTATATCATGCTATTGTTGAGCTTGTTTCAATCGAGAGAGACTGGATACCTTCGAAGTTCGGCGAGTCATTGTATATCCGTCCATTTGTTTTTGGTTCAGAACCGTTTCTTGGTGTAAGACCTTCTGCTGAATATAAGCTGATAGTTATGCTTTCGCCGGTCGGTCCCTACTATCCCGAAGGATTTAAACCCGTTAAAATTTTAGTTCAGGATGATTACGTCCGCGCTGTAAGAAAAGGTTTGGGCGACTGTAAAACTCCGGCAAACTATGCTGCCAGCTTATTAGCCGGCGAAGAAGCAAAGAAGAAAGGATTTACCCAGGTGCTTTGGCTTGATGGTATAGAGCAGAAATATATTGAAGAAGTAGGCACTATGAATATCTTTATTCAATTTAAAAATGAAGTAGCCACACCAAAGCTTAGCGGAAGCATCTTGCCCGGAGTATCCAGGGATTCCGTCCTTCATATATTGAAGGACTGGGGAATGAACGTAACCGAAAGGTCGATCAGCATTGTAGAAGTCATAGACGAATACAAAAAAGGAAATGTATTAAGTGTATACGGTACCGGGACAGCGGCAGTTATCTCATCGGTCGGCTGGCTTAATTTCAAAGGCTTTGAAATGACATTCAACGGAGGCAATCCGGGTGAGCTTGATTTAAAACTGTTTAATGAGCTTACGTCTATTCATTACGGCAAATCGGAAGATAAATACGGTTGGCTTACTCATGTTGAAAAGAAAGAAATAGAAGTATAGCTTTGCTGATTTTCCGTTTTATCTATGCAGCAGTAATTTCATATTAGTTAGGAAGATTAAAACTATTTATTTTAATCTTCCTAATCTTTCCTGACGATTCAAAACTTCCCATCTTAAATTAAGTGCCCAGTATTACATCTTATTAAGAAAAAATGAAGACTTGCCTTATTAGGTCTTGACAAGTGCACATTTGCATACTATATTTGTGGTGAACAAATGGATACTATAATGAAAACACAATTGACCGAAAGACAGGAAGAAGTTTTAAACTTCATTAAACAGTTTAGGGAAGAAAACGGATATCCGCCTACTCTAAGAGAGATTGGAAAGAAGTTCGGCATTTCTTCTACCTTTGGAGTTAAGCGCCACCTCGATGCTCTTGTGAAGAAGGGTTATCTAAACATTGAGAGCAATGCAAGCCGGGGGATTTCGTTTTCAAAAGATGAAAACTTAAAAGCCCCAAACCTATTCGATCTTGAAAAAGAACTCGGATTCCAAAAGGTACCTATTGTCGGTAGGGTAGCAGCCGGTATGCCGATACTTGCGGAAGAAAATCTTGAAGGTACCGTTGTACTTGATTCTTCTTTTGTTAAAAGATCGGAAGAAAGCTTTGCTCTAAAAGTTAAGGGGGATAGTATGATCAATGCCGGCATCTTCGAAGGTGACTTAGTTATTGTTTCTTCCAAGCGGGATATTCATAACGGCGATATAGTAGTTGCAATGCTGGATGATGAGGCAACTGTTAAAACCTATGAAATGAAAAGCAATAAGATCCGCCTTCTTCCTCAGAATGAAAAATACCAGCCGATAGAAATAGCCGGCACCGGTGACTTTAAATTGATCGGCAAGGTAGTTGGCGTTGTTAGATGGTTTAATTAAAAATAAGGAGATTTAAAATGAAAACAGAAATTTTTGCTTCAGCTATTCATAACAGGAACAGATTAAGATTCTTATATGGCTTGAGCGAGGTAGTGCTCGATCCATATTATCTTTCAACCGAAAAGAACGGAAGAAAGGTAATCTACGGCAGGGCATTTAATTCAAACGAGATTAGAAAATTTGAGTATCAGAAAATTGCAAACATTAGAGTGATAAGAGAAAGAAAATTTTCTCCTATTATACCAATATTATCAAAGGCTGTGTAGCGGAAGGAGATTGCGATGTTAGAGCTAGTAAAAAGAAGAACGGTTGATCTTTTAGTCGAACAGTTTTGGAAGCAGGGATATCTGACAATCAGGAGGAAATATGGTACTTATCTTCCCGAGCCTTCGAAGATAGGTCTGTTTGACGTGGATATTATTGCCAAGTATAAAAGAAACTATGCCATAGGTATAACTTTGAGTGAAGATGATTTTCAAGATAGGAAATTAGTAGAGCGAATAAGTTTTCTTGCAACCAGGCAGACAAAGTTTTCAAATAAGAGGGTGCTTCTATTTATCGGTGTTCCGGCAGAACTCTTTAAAGAGGCAAAAGAAATTATTGATAAGATCAACCCCGAAATCAAAAGGAACATCAAGCTTTTCCAGATTATGGATAGACCTGTAATAACTAATAGAAAGAGATCGGAAAGTAGAAAGCCCATTTTCTCTTAGATTGAACCTGCCTCTGCAATATCCATTAAAGCCGGAACTTCCGGCTTTTTTTGTCTTTCTTTTTTACCTTTCAAAATTTCCAATTAATAAATAACTTAGCGAGTCAAAAAAAAATTGTTATCAAAATATTCAGTTATAGAAAAAGGAACTTATCTTGACATTAAACAGCCATAATCATAATTTTACACGCTTTATCATAGAGGAATGATTTGGGTAAATCGCAATCGGTCTCCGATGCAAAACTTCAAAATGAGTTAAAGAATTCCGGAGTAATTCCCGTCCATATTGCAATAATAATGGATGGGAACGGCAGATGGGCAAGAAAGAGAGGGCTTCCGCGGGTTGCAGGTCATAAGCGAGGCGTTGATACGGTAAGGGAAATAACCGAAGCTTGTGCTGAAATAGGTGTGAAGTATCTTACCTTATTTACTTTTTCAACTGAGAACTGGAGCAGACCGAAAGATGAAGTTTCTACACTGATGCGTCTTCTACTTAAAAGCATAAAAGAGCGCTGTAATGAACTTATGGAGAATGATATCCGTCTAACCACAATCGGAAACGTAGGTTCTCTTCCATATGAAGTACAGAGAGAGCTTTCGGATGCGATGAACAGGACAAAGCATAACAAAAAAATGACCCTGAACCTGGCGCTTAGCTACAGCGGGAGATGGGAAATTTTGGAAGCTATTAAAAGCATTGCAAGCCAGGCTGCCGAAGGCAATTTAAACTTGAATGATATAAACGAAAGATTTTTTTCCGAACATTTGACAACAAAGAATTTTCCAGACCCGGACCTCTTAATAAGAACTAGCGGTGAATTTAGAGTAAGTAACTTTTTATTATGGCAGATCGCATATACCGAATTCTATATTACCGATGTTTACTGGCCCGAGTTCAAACGAAAGCATTTGTATGAGGCAATTAAAAGCTATCAACAGAGAGAACGCCGGTTTGGTAAAGTCAGCGAACAACTATTAAAGAACGACAAAGGCTTAAAGAATGTCTCAAACCTTCCCAAAGAAATTGTTTAAATTTTTTATTTTTGCTATACTCCTTTCAACACCTTCATTATTTGCTCAGACCGCTGCGCCGACTTATAAAATTTTAGGCATACGGGTTGAAGGCAATAAAACGGCAGATGCTTCCACCATTATAGGATACAGCGGGCTGAAGATTGGCGACGAGATCCAATTATCAGGCGATCAGAATGTAATGAGCGCTGTTAAACAACTCTGGTCTCTTAATCTTTTTTCGGATATTCAGGTTTTGGTTGATAAACAGGTCCCCGCCGGGGTCTTTCTTCTTATTAAAGTGAAAGAATATCCCAGGTTTGAAAAGGCTATTATTATCGGGAACGACAAGGAGAGCACGAGTGATCTGGAGAAAGATATAGACCTTGAGCGCGGACAAATATTAAAGCCCCAGGATGAGGTAAGGATAAAGGAAGCATTTAAAAAGCTGTATGAAAAAGACGGCTATCTTAATGCCCAGATTGACATGGAAGACTTTGTTTACTTTACTGCTGATACTACCGAAAAGGAGATTGAAGTAGTTTGGCGAAACTCGAAAAATTTTGCCGATCAGTATACAACCAAATATGATCTTGGAGATAACACTTACTTCAATCTGATTGATAAAATAAAAGACAGGATTCTTTTAGTTATAAAAATAAAAGAGAACCAGAAAGTAGTTGTCAAGAAAATTGAATTTATAGGCAACAAGGCATATTCAGACAGCAAGCTGAGAGGTCAGATGGAAAATACTGAAGAGTCTGTATGGTGGAAATTCTGGAGCAGTGCGGAATTTGACGCGAAGAAATTTGAAGATGATAAGAAATCAATCATCAAGTTTTACCAGGAAAACGGATATAGGGATGCCCAGATACTTTCTGACTCGCTTATCTATTCTAACGACAAAAAGGATTTAACAATCCTTATTAATGTTTATGAAGGACCTCAATACTTTATAAGAAATATTACATGGGAAGGCAACACTGTTTTCCCTACTAAGGTATTAAATGAGCATCTGGGTTTTCAGAAAGGTGATGTTTATAATTACACTAAGTTCGAACAGAACCTTCACGGAAATAAAGACCAGAACGATGTTTCTTCTCTCTATCTGAATGAAGGCTATCTTATGTTTAACCTAAATACGACGGAAACAAAGGTGGACGATGATTCCATGGATGTAAATATCCGCGTGGATGAAAAGAATCAGTTTAGAGTAGGTCAGGTTACAATTTCCGGGAACGACAAGACTAAAGATAAGGTAATTAGACGCGAGCTTTATACCATCCCGGGAGATTATTTTAACCGCGGTCTTTTATTGCGCAGCGTTCAACAGCTTGCAAACTTGAAATATTTTAACGTAGAAAAGCTTTACGGACCGGACGGAATTACTACGAACCTTAAGAATGACAGCACGGTAAACGTGGGATTTAATCTCGAAGAAAAATCGAGCGACTACTTAAATGCTTCCGTCGGCTACAGCGGCAGTTTCGGTTTCAGCGGTGCAATAGGCGTTACGCTTACAAACTTTGCGC
>JBJKRP010000402.1:0-4377 GCA_046704565.1 Ignavibacteriaceae bacterium
CTGCAAAGCTTATGGAAGAGGCGCAGCAGGATGTTATAAACCGCTGGAAGCTTTACGAGCAGATGGCGGCAGGACCAAAAGAAGAAAGCAAACAAAAATAAAATTAAGTCCCGGTTAATTTCTGGAATCCTTTTTCTCTCATTCCATCACTTGTCACCAGAAATAGCCGGGACAGCTTTTACCCGATACTCTATACAGGTTACTCCATACTAGATATGTATTAACGAGTATCCAGTTTCGAGAATCAAGCATCGAAAAACATTTCATGTACTCTCCTTACTGCTGCGGGAATATCTTCAGCAGAAATGCTTAAGAGGATATTTCTGCGGCACTTATTTAAAATAAAAAGAGGCTGACCATAAAGCATCAGCCTCTTTTTTTATTAAATCGCTTGAGCTAAGGGCAGACTCAAGAGCAGTTTAATCTGTATGTGCAACCCAGCCGCCGCTGATACCGAAGATTTTTGTATCGCTCCAGGTGGATATCTTCAATGTAAAGCCATCCCGTGAAACCGAGGTAGCCTCTACATTATACCTTACATTAGTCTGAGTACCGGCATCCAGCATCGCAACACCCAAAACCACATTCGGTTTTTTATCGAACGGCTTTGCGAATGAAACTTCCGTAGTGTAAGAACGTTCGCCGGAATTTTTATCCAAAGTATAACCTTGGGAGCTTGAGTTAGCGGAAAACTTTCCGCTCTGGATTTGAGACTGACCGTATATGAAGGATGAACATGTAAATAAAACGGTCAACGCGAAAAGAAGAGAAAACTTTTTCATAAGTGTCCCGTTTGTTTGTTGATTAAATATTTACACTTAAAATTTATAATATTTTAATTTAAGTTACAATAATTAGATGCCGGATAACTCCAATTCAGCATTGAAAGTTACGGCACATTTTGTAAGGCTGAAGTATGTTATTTTTATCTAAAAATTATTTTCGCGGGTCAGCAATGCAGATTAAAATCAAACGAATATACGAAGCCCTTGAAAAAGATGACGGCTGCCGTGTATTAGTAGATCGTCTTTGGCCCAGAGGAATAAAAAAGGAATCGGCAAATATAGATTTATGGCTGAAAGACATCGCACCGTCAAATGAGTTGAGAAAATGGTTTGCACACGATCCGGCTAAATGGAATAATTTTAAGAAAAAATATTCTGCAGAGCTGAAGACAAATAGGAAGCTTTGTGAAGAGCTGATTGGAAGAGCCGGGGACTGCTTAACACTTCTTTACAGCGCAAAGGATGTTGAGCATAACCAGGCTGCTGCGCTGAAAGAATTTCTTGAAAAATATTTTTAAGGAGTAAGCTATGAGGGAGTTAAAGAATAATGTCTCATCGGAATATTTAAGAGTGGTAGAGGTGACATTCAAGCGGTATAAGAATCTTGGAGACAAAACATTCGCGCAGCTTGATGACGGTGATTTTTATTACTGCACCGATGAGGACTCAAATTCAATCTCGGTTTTAATACAGCATATAAGCGGCAATCTGGTTTCCCGCTTTACTGACTTTTTAACTACCGACGGAGAAAAGCCGAACCGGATGAGGGATAACGAATTTGAGGAACAAAATCTCTCGAGTGAAGAATTGCTGAAAAAATGGGAAGAGGGATGGGACGTCTTCTTTAAGACTTTTAAAAGCTTAAAGGAAAGCGACCTTGTAAATGTAGTAACTATAAGAAACGAGCCGCACTCGGTAATTGAAGCGCTTGATAGAGCGGCGGCTCATTATGCCTATCATGTAGGGCAGATTATTCTGCTGGCAAAGCAAATTAAAAAATCGGATTGGAAAACATTGACCATTCCGAGGAAAAAAAGCTGACCGTTCAGCCGTTTAATCTTAGCAACAGAAAAACATTTTTAGTAATTTTCTGTATCTAATTCCAAGGAAAAAATGAGCGATACTTTACTTGAAGTTAAAAACTTCAGTGTTACACTTGACGGCATACCGATTTTATCAGACCTGAATTTTAAAGTGGAGGAAGGAGAATTCCTTACCATAATGGGTCCGAACGGATCTGGCAAATCGGTCTTCGTAAAGTCAATTTTAGGGCTTCTTCCTTACAGCGGAGAATTGATATGGAAGAAGAAGCCTAAGGTCGGCTATCTTCCACAAGGAATGAACCAGATGTCTGTTAGAGATACTCCCCTAACTGTAAAAGATTTCTTTTCCTTAAAAAAAATAAAGCACGATGAAGCCTTGAATCAGCTTACATCAGTAGGCTTGGACAAGAGTGTCTGGAACAAGAAAGCGGGATATCTTTCCGGCGGTGAATTCCAGAGAATGCTGATTGCCTGGGTACTCGTATCCAATCCTAATATTTTATTCCTCGATGAGCCGACTTCAACAATCGACATTGCAGGTGGAACTACAATCTATTCATTGCTGAAAGAAATCTGGCAGAACAGGAAGCTTACTATCTTTAATGTTACGCATGACCTTAACATTGTTTATGCACACTCGACTCATGTTTTATGCTTATCTAGATTAGGGCACCGCTGTTACGGCGTTCCGGAAGAAATATTAACTCCTGAAGTCTTGCACGATATTTACAAAACCGATATAAAATTTTACTCGCACGAAAGGGAAAATTAGGAACGTGTCACTTCAATTAATTTTAAGTCTGATCAGCGGAGTATTTATTTCAGGATCTGCCGCGTACCTTGGAACGATAATGCTCTCAAAAAAGATGACTGTAGTTACCGACCCGCTGGGACATCTTGCATTGCCGGGAGCGGCGCTTGCAATGATATACGGCTTCAACCTTTCGCTGGGAGCCTTTCCTTTTGTTATACTTGGAATATTTATCATCTGGTTCCTGGAGATGAAGACAAAGCTGCCGATGGAAACTTTAACTGCGATTGTATTTGCTGCAGGAATAGGAATAGCTTTCCTCTTCTTACCTATCGATGAAGCGGAAGCGGCTTTAATCGGAGACATTTCTAAGATCGGATTAGTAGAAACGATAATAACGGTAATTCTCGGCAGCGCAGTTTTCTTTACCGTAAAACGAAGCTATCCGCAGATAATGCTTGCAAACATAAATGAAGACGTTGCAAAGGTTGAGGGAATAAACGTGAAGCTGTACAACCTGGTTTATCTTTTATCGGTTGCTGTAATTGTTGCACTTGGTGTTAATCTGGTCGGCGGTTTGATGACTGCTGCATTGGTTGCAATACCTGCAGCGGCGGCAAGGAATGTGAGCAGAACGTTAGTACAGTACGGCGTGCTTTCGGGGATATTCGGGATGGTCTCGGCTGTAGGCGGAATAATTGCTTCAACAATTATCGGATTGCCGGCAGGTCCATTAGTTATTATTACAAGCGGGATTATTTTCTTAGCTACCATTCCGGCAGTTAAAGCTTAAATTCTACAGCACCATAGGTACTTCTCTTAGTTCGCGTTTAATCGGATCGAGCGCCAGATCTAACGACTCAAGTGTAAATGCACCAAGAAGAATTGAATCATCAGGTTCGCCGAAAATGACGTCGGCACCGCCAAGTTTATTTCCATATTTGAACAATGCTACTCCTTTTTTCCTTTTAATTCTTGATCCATCAGCTAATTTGAACTCTTGTTCGGCAATTGGCTTTATATCCAGTTTTTCTAAAACTGCAGAAGGAACGACGGAATAGATTGCACCGGAGTCGATTAAAAATTCTACCTCTTGAGTAGTTTCCGGTTTTGCAGGGTTGCCAACTTCAATATTTAGCTTTGTAATGCCCATCTTTTATCTCCGAGAAAAATTCTTGGTTCTAATGCTTACTTTAATATACATTTTACCTGAATAAATTACCATTACCTTCTTTAGCAGGGAGTGATAGCGCATTGTTCTGGGCTGTCAATGCATCAATTGAATAATTGTTATCAAACACAATCGAACTTATTATAAATAATTCATTTCCATTTGTATTGATTTAACAATCCCGGTTCTTTAATATTACTTCATATGAAAAATAAGTTTTAACCTCAGACCGGGCATTCAAGCAAAGATTTAATTTAAATGAATAAATTCGTCAAATCAGGATCCAAGCTGTTTATCTTTGCTGCTTGCTTATTCATTTCTACCGTCTTTGTTGACCAGGCAAACTTGCTTGATATATTTTTAGGCAATGATAATAGCATCGATATAGAGCACCCGGAAGAGGTTCAGCAAACTTTAATTGACTCTCACACCTTTTCCGATCATGTCAATTATAATGTTCACAGGATCTCGGCAGATACTAAAGTAAAGCAGCGCAAGAATTCAAAGGTACCGGCTAAGCGGATTATAATCGACGAGGACAGTTCATCAACTGAAACAATTCCCTTCGATGTATCTATTCTTGGACATAGCTTCACGGACGAAAATTCAACCGACTATTCATTTGTA
>JBJKRP010000403.1:0-10888 GCA_046704565.1 Ignavibacteriaceae bacterium
GATGATAGTAACAGAAGCTAAAGATACAAAGTCGCTTCCTCTTATTGCGGAGGCTGCAGACATCATCCAGATCGGTGCAAGGAACATGCAGAACTTTTCTTTGCTCGAAGAAGCCGGACAACTTACCAACACTGTTCTTCTTAAACGCGGAATGGCTGCAACCATTGAAGACTTGCTGATGAGCGCAGAATATATATTGTCTCAAGGAAACTTCAACGTTATTCTTTGTGAACGCGGAATAAGAACTTTTGAAACAATGACAAGAAATACTCTCGACTTAAATGCCGTACCGATGATAAAAAAGAATTCTCACCTTCCGATTATCGTCGACCCTTCGCACGGCATCGGAATCTGGGATAAAGTTACGCCGATGGCTCTGGCAGCTATTGCATGCGGTGCAGACGGCTTGATGATTGAGGTGCACAACCACCCGGATAAAGCATTATCTGACGGGTTTCAATCTTTAACTCCTAAAAACTTAAAAAAATTATTAGATAAAATCGGACAGTTGGCACCAATTGTCGATAGAAAGATAAACTATTATGCAACAGTTAGCTGAATATAATTTCCCGGATGTCAACGGGCGTTTCGG
Organism: Ignavibacteriaceae bacterium; assembly: GCA_046704565.1. GTDB lineage: Bacteria > Bacteroidota > Ignavibacteria > Ignavibacteriales > Ignavibacteriaceae > FEN-1297. Next base: position 593 of record JBJKRP010000403.1, read on the forward strand.
CAAGTACGGCGGAAAGTATGTCCCCGAAACATTAATTACTCCCCTTCGAGAGCTTGAAGACATTTACCTTAGCCTGAAAGCAGATAAAAATTTTACTGCAGAATTACTAAAACTAAATAAAGAATATTCGGGAAGACCAACACCGCTAACGCTTGCCGACAGCTTGACAAATTATTACGGCAAAGGCAAAATCTATTTGAAACGTGAGGACCTCTGCCATACCGGCGCTCATAAAATAAATAATGCACTCGGACAAATTCTTCTTGCAAAAAAATTAGGCAAGAAAAGAATAATCGCAGAGACAGGCGCGGGGCAACACGGAGTAGCAACCGCAACCGTTTGTGCAAAGTTTGGTATGAAATGCTTTATATATATGGGTGAGGTTGATATTGCAAGACAAAGCTTAAATGTCTTCAGGATGAAGCTGCTGGGCGCAGAAGTCATTCCGGTCAAATCAGGCAGCAGGACTCTGAAGGATGCAACAAACGAAGCTATCCGGGATTGGGTGACAAACGTAAGCGATACGCATTACATCATCGGCTCGGTCGTTGGTCCACATCCTTACCCGATGATGGTTAGAGATTTTCAATCCGTAATAGGGAAAGAAACTAAGCAGCAGATATTAGAAGTTGAACAAAGGCTGCCGGATTATATTGTTGCATGCGTAGGCGGCGGCAGCAATGCAATAGGTATGTTCTATCCATTCATAAACTCAGGCGTTAAACTTATTGGTGTTGAAGCAGCCGGCTACGGATTAGATACTAACAAACACTGCGCTACTTTAACACTCGGCAGAGAAGGAATTTTCCAGGGGATGAAAACTTATTTGCTTCAAAATGAAGACGGACAGGTTTCCGAAGTTCATTCAATATCCGCCGGGCTTGATTATCCGGGGGTCGGTCCTGAACATAGTTTCTTAAAAGATGAAGTAAAGGCGGATTATTTTTCCGTTACCGATGACGAAGCTATTAAAGCGACAGAACTTCTTTCAAAAACCGAAGGAATTATACCGGCGCTGGAATCCGCACATGCGATTGCATATCTGGGGTACCTGATGCCGCAAACAAAGAAGGATGATATTATCGTCGTCAATGTCAGCGGAAGAGGCGATAAAGACCTTGATACAATAAAGAATAAGTTAGGGTATTCATTAGAATGAAATCAATATCAAAATACATTGAAGAAAAGAACACTAAAAACGAAAAAGTGCTTTCGGTATTTCTTACGGCAGGTTTTCCCGATAAGAAAAGTTTTACTCATCTTGCGTTAAAGATCTTAAACGCCGGTGCAGATATGCTTGAGATAGGCTTCCCTTTCAGCGACCCGCTGGCTGATGGACCGATAATCCAGCATTCTTCTCAAAAGGCATTGGATAATGGCATTAACCTAAAGAGTACTTTCAATTATCTTAAAGAAATTAGAAAGGTGACAGACAAGCCGCTAATCTTAATGGGTTACGCAAACCCCGTTTTAAGCTACGGGATAAAAAGTTTCGCAGATGATGCAAAATTTTGTGGGGCAAACGGGGTAATTATTCCAGATGTTCCGATAGAAGAGTATGATAATTTCTTCGGCGGCTCTTTTGACGGTCTCGATACAATTCTCTTAATTACTCCGACGACTCATGACAACCGGATTAGAATGATTGACGAAAAGAGCAGCGGGTTTATCTACTGTGTATCAGTTAGCGGAACGACGGGAGTTCATCATCAGGATAAATCCAACAGCATTGAATTTATAAAACGGACCAGAAATACTGTAAAGAAGAATAAAACACTTGTCGGCTTCGGCATTTCCAGCCCGGAAGATGCAAAGCTTTTCGCACCGTTTTGCGACGGCGTAATTGTTGGCAGCGCTGTAATAAGGTCGCTTATGAATGATGATAGCAACTTCAATAACACTTTGTCTTTAGTAAGTAAGATAAAGGATGCACTTTAAACAGAAATTCATTTACCTTCTGCTTAAATATTCTAATAATTGCGTTCAAAATTGAGTAAAACGGACGAAACCGGACGTCTGATTTAATTAACTTTCAGGTCATGTCTGCGGTTTAATGTTGCAAAAGGTAACATCTTCATCATGCTTTTAAGGTGCTAAAGCACAGCCTTTTTAATGCACTATTGCTTTCGGAGATAATTAAGCGTATGTTTGGTTAAGAAAAAGAATTAAATACACGACAAGAATTTAAACATCACTTCTGTTATCTGATAATTTTCAGCAAGATTTGTTTTCCTTCTTAAACAACATCCGTTAATTCTTTTTTAATCATTACAGAACCAATATAAGGAATAATAAGATGAACATTTTCGTGGGAAATTTGTCCCGTGACGTATCCGATGACGAATTAAAAGAACTCTTTGCCAACTACGGGCATATAAGAAGCGTAAAGATCATCAGGGATATGTTTAGCCAGGAATCAAAGGGATTCGGCTTTGTTGATATGCCAGGAGTAGCGGAAGCGCAGAAAGCAATTAATGAACTCAATACAAGGGAATTGAAAGGCAAGAAAATTTCAGTGAGCGAAGCAAGACCCCGTACCGATAGACGCGGCGGCGGCAACCAACGCAGCAATGCAAGAAGCGGCGGCGGCAAACGCTGGTAGATTTTTATGGTATACTCGTATGAAGATATAAGGTAATTCAGGATTTAAAAAATTTCTTAACTCTTATAGCTTTGTACGTGTATACTTTTATTCTTTCATCTTAACAACAACTTCAACTTCAACCGGAGCATTTAAGGGAAGCTCATTTACGCCTACGGCACTTCGTACATGCTTGCCTTTACTGCCGAATATTTTGCCGAGAAATTCAGAAGCCCCGTTCGCAACCTTAGGTTGATCGGTAAAAAAGTCCGCACTATTAATAAATGCGGTAAGCTTTACCACTTGTTCAATATCGTCAAGGTTTCCGGCAACACTCTTTATTGCGCCCAGACAATTCAATGCACAAATCTCCGCAGCCTTAGCCCCTTCTTCAATACTCAATTCAGAGCCTATTTTGCCCTTATATTTTAACTCTCCTTTTACGCTCGGCAGCTGACCTGCCGTAAATATTAAATTATCAACCTTAAGTGCAGGAATGTAAGCTGCCAGCGGTACCGGTGCTTCCGGTAATTCATAGCCAAGCTTTTTAATCTTATCCTCTATCATAAGTACTCCGTTTTTATGCAATAAAGATTTTACTAATTTTGTCTTCAAAAAAAAATAAGGAAACGAATAATGACCGGCAGTAAATTTAATGAATTTGTAGAGATAGTAAAACGACTAAGAGTGGAATGCCCGTGGGATAAAGTTCAGACAAACGATTCCATAAAAGCGGCAACTTTAGAAGAAGCCTACGAAGTTGTTGATGCAATTGACGGAAAAAATTATGATGAATTAAAGAAAGAGCTCGGCGATCTGCTTCTTCATGTTGTCTTCCATTCGGTTATTGCCGAAGGAGAAAGCAGATTTACTCTGGATCAGGTGATTGATTCGATTAAGGAAAAGTTGATTAGAAGACACCCGCATGTCTTCGGTAACGTAGAGGTAAATGATGCAGAAGATGTAAAGAAGAACTGGGAAGCTATCAAACTGAATGAACGACGGGATTCGGTACTTGACGGCATTCCGGATTTGATGCCGGCTCTGCATAAAGCCTACAGGCTTCAGGAAAAGGCTTCCAAGGTTGGGTTTGATTGGGAAAAGAAAGAAGACGTATGGACGAAAGTAATGGAAGAGATCGAAGAGATGAATGAGTCTGAAAAAGAAGGAACAAAAAATGAGCTTGAGATTGAGGTGGGCGACGTATTCTTTGCAATGACAAACTATGCAAGGTTCTTGGGAATTAACCCCGAGAACGCATTAAGGCTGACAAACAATAAATTCGTAAAGAGATTCCAATATATTGAAAAAAAGATAAACGAAACCGGCAGACAAATTCACGAATCAAACCTGGCTGAGATGGACAAGTACTGGGAAGAAAGCAAGAACAATTTATAAGGGACAATTAAAAATCAGCAGTTAGAATTGTTGAGCTTTGTAACCTGATTTTTCAGATTGTTAATTATGAATTCTTAATTTTTGATTGCATTTGAATCGTTGTTAAACTTCTCATAAGCGTTAATGATGTCTTTTACGAGACGGTGCCTTACAACGTCTGCCTTATCAAGAAAGACGAAACCTACGCCATCGATTCCTTTCAGAATGTCTTTCGCCTGAACCAGACCGCTTGTCGATTTGGCGGGAAGGTCTATCTGGGTTATATCTCCCGTAATGATTGATTTTGAATTTGCGCCGAGCCTTGTTAAGAACATCTTCATCTGCATGTCAGTTGCGTTCTGGGCTTCGTCAAGGATAACGAAAGCATTGTTCAATGTTCTGCCGCGCATATAGGCAAGCGGAACAATTTCCACGACACTCTTTTCGATATAGTTCTTCAGCTTTTCAGAGGGCATCATATCATCTAGTGCATCATAAAGAGGACGAAGATAAGGATCGATCTTCTCTCTAAAATCGCCGGGGAGAAAGCCAAGGCTTTCGCCGGCTTCAACGGCTGGTCGGGCAAGAATTATTTTATTAACCGTCCCTTTCTTCAAAGCAGATACCGCAAGCGCCACGGCAAGATATGTCTTGCCTGTTCCAGCAGGACCAATTGCAAAACAAATATCATTTTTTAATGCGGTTTGAAAATAGCTTACCTGTCCCGGGGTCTTTGCCCTAATGACATCGCTCTTAGTGTAAAGGACGATTGAATCAAATTCTTTATCGGATATAATTTCTTTACCCTCGGTAGAAAGATCAAGAATATTTTCGACATCGGAAGGCTTTAAAGAGCCGTTTGTATTAAGGACGTAAACCATCTCCTTAATTACTTTTTCGATAGCGTTAACTTCATCGAGCACACCCTTTATAACAACACTTTCTCCTCTTACTATTATCGAAGCGTTAAACCTGTCTTCCACCATTTTAATATTATTATCATTCAATCCGAGCAAGCTCATCATATCAACATTTTCAAGGGTCATGCGTTTCTCTATTGCTGTCATTTTCCTCCTTCAAAATTAGAAAAGCCCTTATCCCGTTAAACAGGAATAAGGGCTTGAATTAATTCAAACTAAAATATAAAAAAACATTTAGCCGTTACTTAGCGGGTGCCGGCTTGTAGTTAGATTTAAACTTTTCGTATTTAGTTTTTTCCTGTTCGGTTAGATTAGGAATCTTAAAAATTTGTTTCGGGTAAATCAAATTCGGGTTCTTAATCTGGTCGCGGTTTGCCTTGTAAATAACCGGCCAGGCAAAACCGTTGCTGTAGAAATTCGGCTTCTTTGCGATGTTCCATAAGCAGTCGCCTCTTACAACGGTGTAGTTAACTTCGGTAGGCGCTTCTACCCAAGCATCCAGAGCAGCCTGCATCTGGTTATGGACTTTATCGTAAAATTCCGGAAGTGCGCTAATCTTATTTGCTTTCAATGCGTCAAGGTCTTTCTGTCTGTCTGCTTTAGGACCTTCTTTCCTCTGAATCTTTCCATCGAGTTCGTTGACGGCATTTCTAAAATTATCAACATCAGCCTGGGTCGCACCGACTAATGCATAAAGCTCCTTCATACAATCTTCATAACTTTCAACCGATTTGGATTTCAGGTTATTAATATCGGACTGCAGCGAACTGATTTCCTGAGTTAAGCTTTGCTTTTCAGTATTAAGACGGTTCATTTCCGCCTGCCATTCATCTTTAGTCATCTCTTTTTCCTGAGCGAAGACCGCTACAGAAAAGAAAATTAAGAGCGCTAAAACACTAACCAAGTTTCTAATTTTCATGTTATATTTCTCCAATTTCTATTTGTTAAAAAATTATTTACCGGAAGACATTTTTTCTAAATTAGCTTTGGTTTCTTCCTTTTGTTTATTGCACTCAGCAAGCTTTTCCTGCTTAGCTGCAATTTCCTTCTCCAAAGATGCTCTTTCATCCTTCAGAGAATTGGCTTGAGATTGGAGAGAATTTACTTCACTTCTCAGGTTATTTAATTGAGCCATCTCGGCTTCACTAACACCGCCGCAGCCGCTAAGCAACGCTGTTGTAACAACGAAGGCACCCGCTATTGCGGTGTTTCTCACAATTTTAATTAGTTTCATTTAAGAACCTCCAATAATTATTTTAAGAAAATTATTTTTGAAAAAATTAACAGAACACCTAAAGCCATTTTCAACCTTTATAAATCCTGCTTCGTTGCAAAACAGGATATTATAAGCAGATGATATATAATAAATTAGGTATATAAATTCAAGCAAAGCAAAATAAAAGAGTTTTTTTTTGCTCTGCGCTACAAGTATCTAAATTAGCCTCCTTTCCACAAAGCTCGTGTAATTATTCCCGGCAATAATTAAATGATCAAATACCGGAATGTCCAATATTTTCCCCGATTCAACAAGCTTTTTCGTAATTGAAATATCCTCGTTGCTCGGCTCAGGGTTGCCGCTGGGATGGTTGTGTATAAGTATTACACTGGCGGAACTGTTTTCTATTGCCGCCTTAAAAATCTCGCGCGAGTGAACTACGCTGGAATTAAGACTGCCTATTGATATTGTTTCCATCTTTATAACCTTGTTTGAAGAACCCAGACAAACCACAATAAATTTTTCTTTTAATTCATCCTTTAGCAGTGGGATAAAAATATCAGCGATATCTTTCGGCGATGTAATCTTTTTATCGGAAAGCCATTTTGATTGCGAGAGAATCCTTCTGCTGATTTCAAATACCGCGGCAAGAGTTGCCGCTTTATCGTTTCCAATGCCTGCATTCTTTGTTAAAAACTTTAAAGGTTTTGACGCAAGAACAGCTAAGTTTCCCTCCTCTGCAATAAGATTTTGCGCCAAGGTGATTACCGACAAACCTTTTGTACCCGTTCTTAAAATTATTGCAAGAAGCTCGGCGTCGGTAAGGTTCTGCGCGCCTCTAAGCATTAGCTTCTCTCTAGGTCTGTCGTCTAATGGTAAATCTTTTACATTCACGTCCTTCCCCCTTTAACCGTTTCTTTTATTTTATTTGAATTTCCTAAACAAATTTAATTACTTAATTTGAATTTATCCACTATCTGGAAAGTCCCGTCTTTGTACCGGACTATATTCAGAAATTTATTTACCCGGTCCCGGTCAAAATAAATATTGTTATGATAGCCTTTATATACAACCTTTGCGGAAAGATAATCTTTGATCTCTTTCGGACCCACATTAAAGTTCTTTACCGATTTAAATAAATATTCTGCCGCGTCGTAGCCGTAGAGAACATTCCTGTCAACGATAATGTTTGTTTGATTAACAAAGCTGTCTTCAAATTTTTTAAACGTTGAGTCGGAATAATCAATGTAATAGTCGGATGTAAAGGTTAGTTTGTTGCTCAACTCCGGGTACGTTTCAAATCCTTTCGCATTAAACCAGTCCTGGTTTCCGTACAGCGGCAGGTTGAAATTATATTTAACAAACCCGGAAAGCAATAGAGTAACATCGGTATTGCCGGCAAGCGGAATGTAAATTCCGTTGAGTTGTAAAGAATCCGCGGCTATAGCCGAAATTTGAGAATCGAAGGTTGAATCATCAGCCGAATAAGTCTGTCTCGTTAAGACTTGCCCGCCAAGATTTGTAAACTTTCTAATAAAGGCGTCGGCAAGTATTGGCGAATACCCTTCATCTGAATTCATAACCGCCATTATTTTTTTATTTTCAACGTAATAAATATAGTCAGCCATAATCTCGCCTCTTTCGGAGAAAGAAGGATTAGCCTGAAAGAAATCCGGGTAGATATCTGTAAGGCTGTCATCCGTTGCGGTCGGTGAAATTATTGGAATACCCGTACCTTTAAAAACAGCGAGTGTCTTTTTAACCTCGTTGCTGTAAACGGGACCAATGATTGCTTTAACCGATGGGATACCTGTAATTTCTTCCTTAATTTTTTCTATTTGACTTGTATCGCCGGAGGTACTTTTGATAAGCAGACCGATCTTTTCGGTATGGTTCTTATTGTACCCGGAAGCTGCAAATTTTATCCCCTCTAGTATCTCCGAAATAGTTTTTGAGACTTCACCCTCCGGCGAGCTTTTTAAGGGAAGCAGAACTGCAATAATAGGCGTTGAAGATGCTCCGGATTTTTCTTCCGGAACTTTTTCATACAAAGTCGCAGCCTCGCTTCTTTCCTCTGAATCTTTATACTGCCTCATTATCTGTGAGAATGAATTTTGAGCGTCCTGCTTATCGCCATTCTGCATGTAAATCTTTCCAAGCATAAGCAGAAGAAAAGGATCTGACTTCTTTTGTGCAGTGCTGTCGTAGGCGGACTTAACCTGTGGGGCGGATAAAAAATTAAGAGCTATCTTTTCCCCATCTTCTTTTGCCAGATGGGTATACTCAGGGGAAGACGTCGAATCTATCAAGCTGCACAATTCCCTCAGAGCCGGCAAATAATTTTTTTGTTCGTAAAGAACTTGAGCAAGCGTCAGTCTCGCTTCATCAATATATTTGCTGAAGGGAAACTCATTTAAGAATTTCAGCAAAATTCTTTGTGCATCATCAAATCTGCCAAGATGAACAAAAGACTTTGCATCGAATATGTAAGCTATCGTTGTTTTATCGTTAAAAGGATTCGCTGTAATTACACCGTTAAATAGCTGCTGCGCTTCATTAAAATTCCCGGAATTAAATAGTTCCAGTGCATGGACAAAATCTTTATCTGCATTAGATGTACCGGCAGGCTGTCCGAAAGAATAAGAGAACGAAAGAATAAAAAAAAGAAGCAGCGATACTTTAGCCATCGGAGACCACGCCGCTGTTTATAATGGATGAAGCTTTATTCCTGCCATCTATCGCGGCATTGTTCAGGGGATCCAACTTTATCGCTATATCGAAATAAGCAAGGGCATCCTTAGCTTTATGGTTTTTCAAGCAGGCTTCCGCAAGCCTGGTGTAGCTGTCGGACGAAGCATCTTCAATCGATTCGATAAACTTAAGCAAATTCTTTTCCGCTTTCCGGTAGTCGCCCAGCTTTAGATAAATCTTGCCTGCAAGCTCGTAAGCGGCAGGTATTTCCGGGCTCAGCTTGATTGCCTTTTCTACCGGCTGCACAGCATGCGCGTACATACCGAGGTTGTAATATGTCTCAGCATAAATTTTATTCAACTCCCAGTAGTTTGCGTACACGGCTTCGGCTTTCTTTGCAAACTTTAATGCGTCTTCGTAATGCTTCAGTTTTAATTCAACCTTTGCCAGGTAGATGTTCGCTTCATGTATAAGCTCCGACTTCTTTTCATAAGAAATAAAATTCATAAAGCAGACTCTTGCAAGTTCATATTCTTCAAGCATAAAATGGGCATAGCCGGTAAAAAAAGAAACGATCGGCTCCTCCTGGGGAAGTATAAGACTAAGGACATCAATAACCTCTTCCCACCTCGAGTTTCTTAAAAGCAATTGACCCAGGAACAAGCGTACATCTTTATTCTCAGGATCATCTTCCAGGCATTGTCTTAAAAGATTTAAAGCGGGCTGAACGTTTCCGTTCACCTCGTATAGATTTGCCAATCTAAAATATGTCTCAAGCTCGCTGGGAAATTCCTGAAGAACGGATTGGTAGATCTGAATTGCGTGAAGCACTTTGCCTTCGGTCTCAAATTCGCGCGCAAGATTTATCTTATGTTCAAATTTATATTTCGAATCCAAAATTTATTCCCATTCTATAGTGGACGGCGGCTTAGAACTAACATCATAAACCACCCGGTTTATCCCGCGAACTTTGTTAATAATTTTATTAGAAAGATTGCCGAGAAAATCGCCGTCAAACCTAAACCAGTCGGCGGTCATTCCGTCTACTGATGTAACCGCTCTTAGAGCCAGCACGTTGTCGTACGTACGGGAATCGCCCATAACACCAACCGACTGCACCGGCAGCAGAACGGCAAACGCCTGCCAGATGTTATTATAAAGTCCGGCAGCTTTTATTTCCTCGATAAAAATATCGTCAGCTTCGCGTAAAATGTCAAGCTTCTCTTTTGTTATTTCCCCAAGAACTCTTACGGCAAGACCGGGACCCGGAAACGGATGCCGCTCAATAAACTCTTCGGGAATTTGAAGCTCTCTGCCTACGTTCCTTACCTCGTCCTTAAATAATTCTCTGAACGGCTCAATCAATTTCAAGTTCATCTTTTCAGGTAAGCCGCCGACGTTATGATGCGTCTTAATAGTTACGGATGCACCTTTAACCGGCACAGACTCGATAACATCGGGATAAAGCGTGCCCTGCACTAGCAACTCAGCCTTGCCGTACTTTTTTGCTT
>JBJKRP010000404.1:0-10245 GCA_046704565.1 Ignavibacteriaceae bacterium
TCCCATGCTCGCCCAAACGTCCGTATAAACTATATCAGCATCTGTAACGGCTTCAAACGGATCTTCAACAATTTCAACCGTACTGCCCGAGGACACTGCATTCTTCTTTGCACCGTCGACGATCTGCTGCTGCGGCTTATAGCCTTCCGGCGTGGCTATGCTTATGTTAATTCCAACCTTTGAGCACCCGTAAAGAAGACTGTGAGCCATATTGTTTCCGTCGCCCACATAAGCAAGCTTTAATCCGCTGAATGATTTTTTCTTCTCAAGGATCGTAAAGAGATCAGCCAATACCTGGCACGGATGAAGAAGATCGGTAAGACCGTTTATTACCGGTATGCTCGCGTTCTTCGCAAGCTCTACAACTTCCCCGTGGTCGAAGGTTCTTATCATTATACCGCTTAAATACCTGGACAGAACCTTTGCTGTGTCCGCAATGCTCTCGCTCCTTTTTAATTGAAGATCGCCGGGACCAAAGTACATCCCTATACCGCCAAGCTGGTAAATACCCAGCTCAAACGAAACGCGTGTTCTTGTAGAAGGCTTCGAAAAAATCATACCTAATGTTTTACCCTTTAGTAAATGATGCTCTTCACCCGCCAACTGCTTAAACTTAAGCGACCTGCTCAATTCAAATATCTGCTTTATCTCTTCCGACGAAAGATCGTTAATAGAAATTAAGCTTTTCCCGTACATGTTTACCGGCATATCCTATCCAAAATAATTTTTATGATTAGCTCCTTCTAAATTAAAAAGTTTTACTGATGAAACAAGCCTCAGGAATAAATTTTATGAATATAAATACAATATGAAGCCTGCAATTTGCAAATAACGTATTTTTTTTAAATGTTTATGAGATAATTCCTTTATGCCGCAAAACCGTTTTTATTGTAACAGCTCCTATCTCATGCAGCTCATAGCGCACCCTGGTAGATGGCTTGTTTATCTTCAGGATTCTCCCTAAATCAATCGGAGTCCCGATAACCACGGAATCACAGCCGGTATTATTAATTGTTGTCTCCAGGTCCTTCACCTGCTCATCACTGTAGCCCATTGCAGGAAGGAGCTTTCCTATCTTCGGATATTTTTTATAAGTGTTGGAAATAGAATTAACTGTAAAGGGTCTCGGATCAATTATTTCCGAAGCGCCGAGATTCTGCGCAGCAATTGTACCGGCGCCGTACTCCATTTCTCCGTGCGTCAGAGTCGGTCCGTCTTCTACTACCAACACCCTTTTACCGGTTATCAATTCTGGCTTATCAACGTACAGCGGCGAAGCAGCTTCAATAATCTGTGCACCCGGGTTTACGGAACGAATATTATCACGCACAATCTTTATGTTCTCAGGAGCCGCTGAATCAATCTTATTTATTATTACAGCGTCTGCAATCCTTAAGGAATTATTGCCGGGGAAATAAGTCATCTCATGCCCGGCACGGTGAGGGTCTACTACAGTAAAAACAACATCCGATTTATAGAAAGGTATATCGTTGTTGCCGCCGTCCCATATAATTACATCTGCTTCTTTTTCTGCCTCTCTAAGGATAGCCTCATAATCCACACCGGCATATATAATACTTCCCATAACTATATGAGGCTCGTATTCTTCCATCTCTTCGATCGTACATTTATATTTTTTAAGATCATCAAGCGATGCGAAGCGCTGTACTTTCTGCTTTACAAGGTCGCCGTAAGGCATAGGATGACGGATCGATACAACCTTCTTCCCGGCTTCCTTGAGAACCTGTACAACCTTTCGCGATGTCTGGGATTTCCCGGAACCGGTTCTTACGGCAATAACAGAGATAACCGGCTTGGAGCTTTTAATCATAGTATCATTATTGCCGAGGAGCTTAAACGACACGCCTGCCGCATTTACTATTGATGCTTTTGTCATTACATAATTGAATGGAATATCCGAATAAGAAAAGACCACCTCATCGACTCTTAATTCCTTAATTAGATTAACTAAATCCCTCTCATCATATATTTTTATCCCGTGAGGGTAAAGTCTGCCAGCAAGCTCGGCAGGGTAAACCCTTCCGTCTATATTTGGAATCTGCGCTGCTGTAAACGCAACGACACTGTATTCATTATTATCTCTAAAATAAACGTTGAAGTTGTGGAAGTCTCTTCCGGCGGCACCCATTATTAAAATATTTTTACGGGACATTTTAAATCCCCTTCCTTTCTATCTGTTACTACTTTTTTGAGTTTAACAAAAGCCGCACGCTATTCTGGTATATAGCACGGCTGAATCTTTATTTGTACCGTTAAAATAGGAAATAAAAATTTAAAAGGACAGATTAAAAAATAATTACCGGAATTACCCGGACTCATAGCTATAATGTTGATTGAACTCTCTATCCTAAACTATGGTTGTCAATTATCGAATTAAAGACATCTGCACGTCATTAAACAATTTGACAACTTAAAAGTTCAGCAATTTATTCAACGGTTACGCTCTTAGCCAGGTTTCTCGGCTGATCGACATTAAGCCCCTTCTTTACGGCTATGTGGTAAGCCAATAACTGAAGCGGAATAACCGTCAATAGCGGCATAAGCATCCTTATTGTATCCGGGATTTTTATTGTATAGTCGACAAGGCTGTCAATCTTATCGTCATTCTCGCTGGCAATTGCGATAATCCTTCCGTTCCGAGCCTTTATCTCTTCAACATTGCTGATAATCTTTTCGTACGTTGAGTCCTTCGGCGCAATAAAAACAATAGGCATGTTGTCGTCGATTAATGCAATCGGTCCGTGCTTCATCTCGGCAGCAGGATATCCTTCCGCATGAATGTAGGAAATCTCTTTCAACTTCAGCGCGCCTTCAAGGGCAACCGGGAAGTTGTATCCTCTACCCAGGTAAAGGAAATTTTTAACCTCTTTAAATTCCTCGGCAATCTTTTCGATCTCTGCGTCCAGCTTTAGAATCGCCGAGATCTTTTCGGGTATTTTCTCAAGCTCGCTTGTAATCATCTTACCGTCCGCAAGACTCATATCCTTCCTGCGGGCAATTAGCAGGGTTATAAGCGCAAGTACAACAAGCTGCGACGTAAACGCCTTAGTGGATGCAACGCCTATCTCGGGACCGGCATGAGTATAAACGCCGGCAATGCTCTCCCTGGCAATTGAGCTTCCTACAACGTTGCATATTCCAAGTACCAGAGCGCCGCGCGTTTTCGCCTCACGCATAGCCGCTAAAGTATCAGCAGTTTCGCCGCTCTGCGATATAAAAAATATCGTGTCGTCCTTTCCTACAATCGGGTTCCTGTAGCGGAACTCCGAAGCATATTCTACTTCGGTCGGTATCCTTGCAAACTGCTCGAACATATATTCGCCTACTAACCCTGCATGCCATGAAGTTCCGCAGGCGGATATGATTATTCTCTTCGTATTTACTAATTGATCGACTACTGATTCAAGACCACCAAGCTTTGATGTTCCCTTTTCGAGCAGCAGCCTCCCTCTCATAGAATTGCAGACTGATTCAGGCTGTTCCATAATTTCCTTAAGCATATAATGAGGATACCCGCTCTTGCTTATCTCTTCAATGCTCATTGTTATCTCATGGACTTCCTTTTCAACCTGCTTATCTAAAATCGTCTTGGCAATAAAATGATCCTTAAATACCTCTATTACCTCGCCGTCTTCAATGTAGACAATCTGCTTTGTATGTGCTAAAATTGCAGCTACATCCGACGCAACAAAGTTCTCCTCTTCTCCTATGCCTAAAACAAGCGGAGAACCCTTACGTGCTGCAACAAGCTTGTCCGGCTCATTAGCATAAACTACCGCAATGCCGTAAGTCCCCTCAACCTCGCTCAAGGCAAGCTGTACCGATTTAAACAAAGAGTGTCCCTTTACCAGGAAGCTATCAATCAAGTGCGGAAGGACTTCCGTATCAGTATCGGTTATGAACTTGTAGCCAAGCTTTTTCAGCCCCTCTCTAAGTGCCCGGTAATTTTCAATTATACCGTTATGGATAACAAATAAATTCTTTGCAGTATTGAAATGCGGATGGGCGTTGGTTTCATTTGGAGTGCCGTGGGTAGCCCAGCGCGTATGCCCAATCCCCAAAGGCGCACTCAACTTCAGCTTCTCTACCTTCTCTTCCAGGAGGGAAACCTTGCCCTTGTTTTTTATTACCTGGGATTTGCCGTTAAGAATCAACCCGAGACCTGCCGAGTCATAACCGCGGTATTCAAGTCTCTTTAATCCGTTAATAAGAATCGGTATACAATTTTTCTCACCTACATAGCCGACTATTCCGCACATCTGTGCCTCTCTTTTTTATGGGGAACTAAATTTCTGGAAGCAAATTAAAAGAATTTTAGCTTAAATAAAAAATCAAAAGGAAGGACTACCGGATTATAGCCAGCTTTTGTGTCGCCGACTTCTGCACTTCCCCGTTTCTGTAAATGATCTGGTATAGATAGGTACCGTTCGCAATCACATCGCCATCCTCATCTCTGCCGTCCCAGTGAACTTTGTTTAGACCGATCCGGAGCTCTGATGGAGACACTTCTATTAATTTTATTAATCGTCCGGCAACAGTATAGATTTTTATCTTGAGCTCATCCGGCACACTATCACCTGTAAGCTGGAATGTAAAATAGGTATCGTACTTAAACGGATCGGGATAGTTATATAGATCGATTATATCATCATTACTATAAACGTAAAAATTGATATGAGTCGCGGAAGTATCGCTGTAGTTGCCTGCGTGGTCTTTTGCAATCATGTCGATAGTATGCTTGCCGTCTGAAAACTTAGGGGTCCACGTAATTGTCGTCAGATTTTCAGGATAAGCTGCATAAGAAAAGTTAACACCCGGACTTGAATAGATTAGCGGGTAATTATCCACCGCAATTGAAAAATCGGAAGTATCTACAGGGAGCGGACTGTTGTCTTTAAGCCGAACCTGGATTTTCGGCTTCGATGAGACTATATCGCCGTTATAAATTTTTTGTCCATCAAAGGTTACCGAAAGATCCGGTCTTGTCGTATCTTTTAAGAGATAGAAATTGCCCGAAGCAGAATTGTTAAACGAATAGAATTCCTTCCCGCTTGATGTTACTGAAACAGAAATATTGTTAGCTTTTGATAACCCGGTCGTTTGCAGCATTGTGTTGACTATTACTGAACTGTCTGCAGGCACAGAAAACTTTTTTGTAAAGAAAGCAGAACCGGATGAGTTAAGATAAAACACTGCGGTTGCGGAATCGTCTTCCGATAAGCCGTAATTGTGCATGTTAAGGCTTACATTTACCGGTACTCCTTCCAGCACAGAATCCGGCGACAGCGTTAAGTCATTATTCGAAATAGCAATATCAGGCAGAGAAGAATAATTTACTGCAACGGATTTCAGTTTTAGACTTGAAGTGCTCGCAAACGAAGAATCAATAAACTTAAAATTTATTTTTAAATAGCTGTATTTGTTTGCATCGATATTACTAAGCTGAAAGGCTGCTGGCAAATTAGTATTCAAAGTATCCCATAATCCGGTAAGAGAGTTCTCTCCAAGAAGCTGAGCATTATACGACGCATCGCTGCTTAAGCTTTCAACCGAATATGAAAGACTGCTCCAGCCGCTTGCAGGTCCTATAGTGCTTGTTAGTGCGGTGCCCTCGGCATCTAAGTACCTG
Source organism: Ignavibacteriaceae bacterium (assembly GCA_046704565.1). Lineage (GTDB taxonomy): Bacteria > Bacteroidota > Ignavibacteria > Ignavibacteriales > Ignavibacteriaceae > FEN-1297. The sequence continues at coordinate 5,651 of JBJKRP010000404.1, forward strand.
CCTTTGAATACGGAAATTTTAGTATTAACATTTTTTTTGAACACGGATGCGTACACCAGGTTGTTCACCCAATCGTAGCACCACCCGTAATAGCCCTGGAACGGGATATAAGTCAGCCATTCTTCCTCGAACACTCCGTTGGAGAGCTTGATCCTCCGCATGTACCCGCTCTCATAATTTTCATACGGGAACAAGTATCCGTCCGCAACAAAGAACCCTGTAAATCCCTGGTAGCTTGTACTGAGAAGCTTCATATCCGGCTTTGCCAAAGCCCAATTATTTGAAGGATCAAATACCCGGAGGACATAATGATTGTCTCCCGTACTATCGCCTACCGCAAGGTTGTAAACGTAATTACTATCCGCCGCAAGATAAAACGATCCTGTTGCCTGTCTTGCATCGTTCACCCTAAGCATTCCTGAAGGAATTTTTACTCTAAGTGTGTCCCCGGAATTCCTGTCCACCCTCAAAAGACTGTAAGGATCGCCTGTAGCGACATAAATATATCCGTCATGGAAATAAAACATACCGTCTCTGATAGGAGCATAGAAGTTAGGGATTGTACCGTAGTCTTGTCCCTTCACTGTACCGTTGAAGCCTGTCCCTATCCTGTAAATTTTTGAATAGCCGCTGCTGTTATTGAATAAGGCATAATACCACATTGTACCGGCATAGATATATTTTCCATCCGTGGTTATTGTAGTTAAGCCTAACGAATCGAACAAAGCTGTGTCGGGCAGAAATATATCTCCGAGAAAAGTCGAAGTAGATGGACGCGGAGGAATATAATTAGAGTTTAATACAAGACCTGAATCAGTTGGGTTCATATTATAATAATTGAAAAGGGACATTTGTTTTCCTTCCGCAAGGTATCCGTTTATACTTGAGGCAAGCACTCTGAAAGTACGCGGCGTACTCCAGTTGCTCGAATCTTTTCCGTCGTAAATCCTGGACTGCCAGAAGTAACTGCCCTTCTTCAGGTTTACGGCTTTCCAGTCTACAATTCCTCCTATAGGCGATAATTCAGGGGAACTTATAGGCGAGTCAAAATCTGCCGATGTATCTATCTGTATAAAATACTTTAAGGGATGAGAGATATAATAGCCTATGTCGGCAATCCTGAAATCAACAAAGTCATCTTGGGTTGAGTAGCCGTCAGCAGGCGCAAGCAGATCGGGGTTATTCAAATTAAAAACGGCAAAGGATATTTGAGCAGAATTATCCGAATGGTCTATCTCAGGAATAATGCTTGCTTCATTCACCTTAGCAGTTATACTGTAAAGACCCGTCCTTTCCGGGACCCAGGTAAAATAAACGGAATCTTCAAGCCCAAAGCTGGGCAATTTTCTTTCTGCAAGCTGGTATGACGTATCCGGAGAACTTATGTAAAGCTGCACTGCTACGGAATCGCCCGGGAAAATAACTCCGAGATTCTGAACATGAACCTTAATTTGAAGCGTGTCTTTTACGACGGCATTTTCCTTATTAACTGAAATATCCTGCGGCGTAATTCTAAAATCCGGTTTATCCGGGATTGCAAGCTTTAGAAGCGGATCGCCGAGATAAGTAAGCAATGCAATCTGGCTTGTATTATACCCGGTTGCCGGCGCAATGTTCTTTATATCCTGGAAGACTTTGCCTGCAATAAAATTCCTTTTGTTAAATATCTGGTCGAATATCAGGTTATCAAGGTAGGTAGCAACGCCCCAATAAGTAAGACCGACGTTCCCGAAGAAGCCGATGCTTCCGTTGCCCGGATCTAGGTTAAACTGTTCACCGAATACGCTCTGGTCATCGAAATGAGCCGTGTAGCAGGTTAAGCTAAGAACAAGCGGAAGCCTTCCGCCGTTATTCAATAATGAAATATCGTCGTTGGTGAAGGTTAAATCCCATTGATATCCGCCGCCGTGCCCGTAAAAATTAGTGAGCACAGTACCGTTATCTATAGCTTGCCGTATTTCAGGTCCGCTGCCTTCGTATTGCTGGAAGTCGGCTTCCTCCGGGAAATGCATAATCTTTGTAGACTGAATCCCGTTTGGAACCAGGTACGTTTGCTCGAGCTGGTAGCTGGCAATGTTTAACCCAAGCCTCTCCTCATCAGCCGCGTCAATCCCGGAAGAAATAAGCAGGACGTTATGCTTCCATTCTTTTGAATTATCCGCCGGGTAGTTTGCAAGTTTATCTATAAGAATATTACCTTCCGCTACAGTCTCGCATGAGAGTCTCCCGATTGCTAAGTCAGGATGAACATCATTTCCCGAAACCGCGACTATCATATTATCGCTGTAACCCTCGCCGTAAGTGTCCGTGTAATAAGGAATGGAAGGAACAAATGTAGGTCGGCTGCTTAATAGTAAATGCCGGAAGTCGTGGCTCATATCTCCCAGAAGAACAACGTACGCAGGTGAAGGCTTCTGCCAGTTATAGAAAGCGTACTTAACAAAATCCTGAAGCGCAAACGGATCTAACAGCCCGTTTGAGAATTCATTATAAATCTGGTTAACATAGACAATCTTGATTCTCGGATTTGTTATTGATGAATCGGGAAAATTGGTCTGGCGCAAAGCGGCTAATCTTTCAGCTACAGACTTAAAGTCAGGGTGAGCTATAATTATGTAATCGGCTCCGTTTGCAGTATTCTTTAAATCCGACTGCTCACATTGAACAATTGAATCCGGTGAAAGATAATAATTATAACCAGCACAAAGATAATCAACGGGTGAAGAGACCGAATCAACAAAGTAAACAGAATCGCCACTGCTTACCTCAGCATCTTTAATCATCTTACTTTTTTGAGGGATGAAAATCATCAAGGAATCTCCGGTAAAATTCGAGACGGCATATCTAATCCTTCCGGTTGTATTAGCCGGGCTGCTGAACTCAATATGATTCGTATCGGCTTTATTATCCCGCCAGTAATCGATCTCATACCAGTTAACAGCTGCTTCGTCAACACCGGCAGACGGGCAGGCATCGCCCGTAGTCTTTACTTCAAGCGCATTCTGCGAGGGATAAATGTGAAAGCTGTCCTCTGCAACTTTAATAGTCTGTTCAAATCTTGCAGTATCCTGCCCGTTCCATAAAATCGAACCGACCGGCATGCTGTTCAAAACAATATATGCCTTATGGTTTGAAGTGCAGCTTCCCCCCGTTGTTAATCCTTGAAGCTGGACTCTTAGTGTAATGTACATTGAGTCTGCGTCAAGATTCTTTAACCCGTCAAAGTAAGAAACAAACTCGTGCTGTACTGTTCCTCCCTGCCCGGATATGTTATCCCACAGCCAAAAGTCCCTGTGATCGTCCCCTGCATACCCGAGGTTTTCAAAAAGCGAATCCCTTTCAAAATGGAGCGTGGTACGGCTAACCTTAGAAGTATGATCCCATGAGCCGGGAGCGCCGTCTTCGAGTGAATACCTTAATCCCGAAGAATCAGCCTGTGTAGAAAAAAAATATACGTTATCGTTATTGTAGATGTTTGAGGAACAATATGGCGTAGGCGGAGCCGGGTAACCTGCAAATTCAAAATAATCACCGGGATCAAAAATACCGTCGTGGTTCGAGTCGTTAACGTATAATGGAATTTCCGTCCCATCCCCGAATAACTGGAGCTTGTTTATTGCAGGGCTATTCATCTGCACGCCGCTTGCCGCAAGCTGATCATAAGTAATTCTATATATTCCTCTGTCTCTTAAATAAATCTTGTAATAGCTCTTCTGCGGATTGTACCAACCTTCCTCGACCGAAGAGGCTTTACTAATCCCCAACAGTTTAGCCGTGCCTATAAAGTTAACAGCCTGCGCCTTGTTGATTATCGAATTATCCAGGAACTCAACAGTCTTAGGATCGTTGACCTTAGAGGATGACTGAAGAGATATCTTCCCGCTGTTCCCGAAATCAATTTCAACTACAATTTTCTTATTATAGATTAGCTCCTTGGTAACAGGATTAAATTGATACGGCGATGCATTCAGAATGATGATCCTGGCATACCGGTAGTAATAGTCGTCTATAATTCCGCAAGCCTCTGAGGGGAAAAGTTTATTTGAACCGTAAATTTTTTCATCCAGGTCTTTGATTGATAGCGGCTTTTTTACGGAGTCCTGCGATGGCTCAGGCAGGATAAATTTATTTTCGTAAACGGATTTGGTAACAGATAATATTTTTACTTGCGGCGTTGAGAATGAAGGGATGCCTATATTAATATAGAACGCCGGTACATTAGGTTCTCCTGCCGTAAGCATAGGAAGACTTTTACCGCGAATATTCTGGAAGTTTCTTCCGTCAATGGTTGTATCTACCAGACTGTAGCTGTTCTCAAAGTCGAATTCAACCTTAATATGATCCTGGGTTGACTCGAGGACTTTATAGCTTTGGCTAAAAGCTATTCCGCAAACTGCAAAGGAAAAAACCAGTATGTAAAAAATGAGTTTCATTACTATTCAAAATTTACGACGAAAGAAGTTTGCAGGATACTGTCATGCTTTTCAATTCCGGAAATTTTACTTCTCATATAAATATAATTGATATTGAAGTAATATCCGTAGGCAGCCTCAAAACGCAAGCCCGCATTGAAATAATCGTACACTTCTCTTATC
>JBJKRP010000405.1:0-4470 GCA_046704565.1 Ignavibacteriaceae bacterium
GATATTTCCACTTCCCAATTGTGGGAATTGAACCGGAATTTTGATGCCGGATTCCGGATGTTGAGTATCCGGAATCCAGTGTTGAATGTCTTGGAAGAATTATCCTACTCTTTAACTTTCAGTCCCAGTTCATGCGCAAAGAAAGTTAACGCCGCAGCGGTATTTCCAACACGCTGTGTAAATGACGCCGTAACTCCATGTCCGCCCTGCATTCTTGTAATTAGCAGGATCGGATTATCTGAAGAGTTTGCTGCTTGCAGTGCTGCCGCAAATTTTCTCGACTGCCACGGCGCGACACGCGGATCGTTCACCGCAGTCTCAAGTAAAACTGCAGGATAGTTTGTATTAGGCTTAATATTATAATAAGGTGAATAAGCATACAGCCATTTAAAGTCGGGCTCTTTAGTTGAAGTTCCATATTCGCTTACATTGTATTGTCCGTTCGGGAAAAGCTCGTTGCGAAGCATGTCGTAAATTCCGACAAAGCTGACTACCGCCTTGAATGCATCCGGATGCTGTGTTAACTCTGAGCCCATCAGCAAACCGCCGTTTGAACCGCCGCGGATTCCAAGATGTTCTTTATCCGTCCAATTATTATTTACCAGGGCTTCGGCTGCGGCATACATGTCGTCAAAAACATTTTGCTTTTTACTAAGCATTCCGTTCTCATGCCAGGCTTCGCCAAACTCGCACCCGCCGCGAATGTTTGCATAAGCAAGTACGCCGCCGTTCTCAAGCCAGACAAGATAGGGACCAATAAATCCCGGAGCTATAGGGATATCAAATCCGCCGTAGCTGTAAAGAATTGTCGGGAGCTTTCCATTCGGCGTAACGTTATCCATCGCCAAAACAGTTACCGGAATTTTTGTCCCGTCTTTCGACGTCCCTTCAATTACCTGAGCCTTAACATGAGAATAATCTCCTGCAGGCTTTACTTCAAAAATATTTTTCATATTACCATTGGCAGCATCATATTGAATCCATCTTTCCGGCGTTGTCCATCCTGAATAAGTAATCAATGCCTGGTCGGATTCACCGGAGGAAGCAATACTGCCGGTGCTGATTCCCGTCTTCGGCAAATCAACAGTCCTTACAAACTTCCCTTCATCGTTATATTGATCAACTTTCCAATAAGGTCCATTCACCTTCGTAATTAACAATCCGCTTTTAATCGGATCGACTGAATTCATCGCCCAATCTCCCGGCTTTAAAATCACTTTTGATTTCCCGTCAGGTGCAATTGAAAGCAGTTCACCCTTTGATTCTCCCTGGTAAGAAATTATCAAAAGATTATCACCGTTCCACGCGGCACCGCCGTTTACTTCCGATGCAACGCGAACGTTTGCCTCAGGTCCCAGCACCTGTTTCCATGATCCGTCTCTCTCACGAAGATAAACATAATCAGGATTGCCGTCGCCGAAATGAACGAACATCGCAGCATGCACGGCGCCGTTGGACGGAATAAAAGTATATTCCGCCACTTTAGATAAATCTTTTCCGAATTCCAATTTATCATTCTTTACAGGTTCTCCGAGAGTATGGTGATAAAGAGCGGCATAGAACTGCAAATCATCTGCAGGAACGCTGCCCGGTAATGGAAGACGGACATAAGTAAAGCCTTTTCCGTTTGCATCCCACACTACGCCTTGTGCAGTTGTACCGCCTCCGGCATAAGGCATCTCTTCAGGCAGGTCTTTCCCGGTTTTAACATCCATTACATGGATTGTTGTCGCTTCATTCCCGCCTACGGCAGTTCCATAAGCTACGTAATTGCCTTTCGGCGAAATCCAATAGCCTGTCACCGCAGTATTTTCATTTTTGTTCGGATCAATTAATATTTTGATCTCGCCGTTGGGCCAGTCTTTATAAGCAACAACAGGCTGAGCCTGCGGCGGCGTAAACTGCATAAAGAAAAGCTTGCCGTTGACTATCCTCGGCGAAAATCTTTCAACCGATGTAGTTGATAGTTCTTCTACTCTCTTCTCTATCGATTTTCCTTCGGGGAAAGACGACAGAACTTTATCGGTATATTTGTTCTGTTCGTTTATCCATTGTTTTACGTTAGCTGAATTCCCGTCTTCGAGCCAGCGGTAAGGGTCATGCACAACCGTTCCGAAAAAATTCTCGGTTGTGGTATCTTTATCTGTCTTTGGCATATCTGCATTTGGTTTTGAACTACATCCGGCTATTAAAAATATTCCGAATGAAATTATTAGTAATCCTAATTTTAGTTTCATAGCACTCTTCCAATATTTTTTGAATTGGTTTGTTTAATTGCCTTATGGTTAAGTTGTTATTGATGTAGCCACAATTTAACAATTAAACAATTTTTACTTAATTTCATTAATACAATGACACAAGTTCAAATAATCTTTTCAATTCCAACCGGGCAATGATCCGAGCCCATAACATCCGGCAGAATAAAAGCATCTGTAATATCTTTCTTCGCATTCTCCGAAACAAAAAAATAATCAATTCGCCAGCCGACATTCCTTTCACGCGCTCTTGTAACCATATCCCACCAGGTATAGTTGTCCGGTTCCTGGTTGAACATCCTGAAGGTATCGACGTAGCCATTGCTCAACAATTTATCAATCCAGGCTCTCTCCTCAGGCAAAAAGCCCGATACTTTGGAATTCTCTTTCGGTCGGGCAATATCAATTTCTTTATGCGCAGTGTTTACATCACCACAGACAATTATTTTTTTGCCTTTCTTCTTCAGCTTGTTTGCGAAATCTAAAAAGGCGTCGTAAAATTCCATTTTGAATTTTAATCTTTCGGGGCTTGCCTTTCCATTCGGAAAATATATATTAAAGAGATGGAAGTCAGGATACTCGGCAATTAAAATTCTGCCTTCGTTGTCAAACTTTATATCGCCAAAGCCTTTTTCAACGCTCAACGGTTTTTCCTTAGAATAGATTGCAACTCCGCTGTAGCCTTTTCTTTCGCCGGAGCAAAAGTATGGAGTGTAGCCGTCAACCTTCAGTAGTTCTTCCGGCAGTTGTTCTTCATGCGCCTTTGTTTCCTGGATACAAAGGATATCAGGATTTTCTTTTACAAGCCAATCGAGGAAACCTTTTTTGTGGACCGCTCTTATCCCGTTAACATTCCAGGAAAGTATCTTAATCTTTTTCATATAAAAAAATTGATATTTGTTTATTAAAGATATGAAAAGCTTTGCCTAAAATATATCCTCTCCTGCTAAAATGGTTGTGCGGAAGTTCATACAGCGCTAATAGTCTAATTCTTAGCCGCTGCTGTCAGCCCGGCTAATTATTTCCGGAGACTCTTCGAAAGTCAGGATATTTATTTTATCCGGTTCCTTTATCAGGGTTTTTGCGATAATGTACCCTGCTATCGACCATGTTTGTCTGCTTCTGGCTTCTTTACCGATTAATCTGTTGTGGATACCGTCGTAGTATTCAGGATAATTGTCTGCCTGCAATCTTGCTTCGGCAATTTTAATAATCTTGTCAAGATGCCCGGTGCTTTTCATCTTAACAGATGCCGCAGAAAGCTGCCATAATAAAACCGGCCAGCTTCCGCCGTTGTGATACGACCAGGGAATATTTTTGGGGTCGAAGCCCGTCAACATCTCCCACTCCTTCCCTTCCAAAGCCGGGAAGCAAATTTTGATCGGCATCTCTCCTACCAATTCTTTTTCTCTATTAAAGATTAGCTTCAGAATAGAATTGGAATGAAATTCATCCGCAAGCGAATTGATTATCATCAGTAAGTTCCCCGCTGTAAAAAAACGGAAGTCCATTCTTGAAGGTCCGAGATTACCGGCAAAATAACCGTCATCATCTCCTAGCCAGTTATATATCCATTTTGGGATTGACTCAGGAAAGATGTTGAATTGATTTAAGGCGTTCTCTTTATATTCCTCAATTGAAAATCTGTAAATTTTATTCAGCTTATTGAAGTCAAGCCAGTAATATTTTCTGATATGATAAACAAGCTGTGCGAGCCTTTTATCAACATATTCCAGAATATTTTTATTTTCATTATTATGAGCTAAGAGTTCTTTTGCAGAAAGAAGAGCAATATAAAAAAGCGCCTGTATTTCAAGCGGATAACCGTGGACGTTCATCCGCCTGTCAATCATGAACGAGCCGTCCGGTACAAGCAGTGTCGGGAACATATCGAACCGGTTGGTAAGCGACAGCTCAAGAATTAATTTTATTGCATTCTGAATTTCTTTTCTTCTTGCAAAATCCCGGTCATCCGTCATCTTTACATAGGCGCGTAAAATATAAACCCACCAGAAAGCCGAATCGACCGGCGTTACTCTTGCAATAGCTTTCTCGCCGTAATCCGGAATAAGCTTATCTTTTCCCGGAGAAGAAACAATCTTAAAGCTTGCAGGCATCAATCCTTTTGGCGGTAAAAAGCAATCCATTTCGCCATCATTGCCTTGCAGCCTCAAAGTTACTTCAAGGAAGTTCTTAACTATTTCATGCTTGCCGT
>JBJKRP010000406.1:0-4337 GCA_046704565.1 Ignavibacteriaceae bacterium
CGCCAAGCCAGCTTGAAGTGTCACTTCAAAAAGTAAATCTACATCCTCAATTGAAAATTTTAATCCTGATTTTTTTTCTCCTAAGACTAAAAAGCCTAAAATATCCCCGCCTATGGATTTCATCGGCAGAACCAACGCAATCCTCCACCTTCTGAAAACACGATTATCAGCTATTTCAATTTCAACCGAGCTTTCCACTTTTTCGGGCAGTGCCACCGGCAGGCTTAAGTCGGTTTTTAATTCAGGTTGATTTAGATAAACACTCCTGCTTTCGAGCAGGTCAAAATTTTTATGTGCAATCAAATAAATTCTACTTCTCTTTTCATCAAACCGGAGAAACCCGATTTTTGTTACGGGAAGGAGATTATTACTTTCTTCAACAATTTTAGCGGCAAGAGATTCAATCTCCGAAGTATTCTTAATATCATTTAAGAATTTCTTAAGCGCCTCGCGAAAATCATACTGGACTCTGAAAAATCTTTTATCAACTATTTTTTGAACTTTAGATTTTAGCGGCTGAAAGAGAAGTGCAATTAAAATTGCCGAAGCAGAACCAATTGTGTATTCACTAAAGTTTCTTAAGAGACTGGTCGCAGCAAAGATTATTGATATATATAATAGAAGAAGTCCCCCGATAACTATGGAATATATTATACTTCTCTTGATTATCAAATCAATGTCAAGTAAATGATATTTTACAATTGCAATGGCGAAAGTAACAGGTACAGCCAGCATCATTAAAACAATAAATTCTTCGGGAATAAAACCATTTGAAGTAAAAGCCTGGGGTATTACCCAAAGGAATGCAAACATCAAAGGTCCGATTATTAATCCGAATAACACCCAGCGCAGCTTTTTCTTTTCCGATTCTTCCCGGGCTTTAAGATATGAATGAATAAAAACAATTAAACCCGAAAGAATACAAGCTACAGTCAAAGCACGGCAGATTTCAAACAGAAGAAGGTAATTTTGAATCGACTGCACAGATACATTTTGAGCCTCTTTCATGAAAGAGGCAAACGTGAAAATACCTAAGACGCCGGCAAATATATATAAAGCATATGTCGACTTTTTGTTAACCCTCTTCTGTCTCGGAAAGACAAGCGTAAAATGCAGGAAGATTACCGGTGCCTGTGTATACGACATTGAAAATAAAAAGCGGAGAACGAAGCCCAATACAAACGGACCGAAGGTATAATTTCCCCATGTGGTTGTAATTATTACTGCCGTTGAAACCACCACCCAATGATATAATCTCGAGGCTTTAGCTTGCGGATTTTTTATAAGGACAAAAATACCGATTAAGAAAAAAATAAAACCGGTAAAGGAAACAGATATAATATAGAAGAGCGAATAAAACTTTACAGGTTTAAGATAAACTTCTTTAGACAAACCCGACTTAAGATAATTAATTTTTATAAGATGACTTTCTGAAACACCGTCAAGGTATACTTCAAGCTGTTCTCTTGAGGTAAACCGGTAGCCGTCAATTGCAGTAATGGTATCTGCAACGTGAAGACCTGAATTATCATTTTGCAGCACGTCAACTATAAGGGGATTATTCCGTGAACTCAACTTCATAGGCAAGTCGACTTTAGCGGCACTATGGAATATACCTAGCACACAGAAAGGAAGAATTATTCCATCTATAATTAAAACAAGAGTAACTGATTTTGTAAATAATCTTTTCAATTAGTTCCCCAGTTAAATTTTAGATTCTTTGTTACTAAAAGTAAATTGTCCTGTAACAACTTAATTAAAAAAGAATGGACTTGCAATCTTTTTCTTGACAATCCAAAATTCAATAAACTCAGCAATCTTCCTGCCTGCTGGATTCCATTCCACGTCAATAATTATTTTGTAATTTAGAGATAAAGGGGCTATTTTAGTTCCTCAAAAAAATTAAAGATAAACAACACCTCGGGGTGTAGCGCAGCCCGGTTAGCGCGCTTCGTTCGGGACGAAGAGGTCCCCGGTTCGAATCCGGGCACCCCGACATGAGTTTCTTCACTTATATATTGTTTAGTGAAATATCAAATAAATATTATATCGGACATACTAACGATATTCAGAGAAGAATTTCTGAACATAATTCTTCGCAAAGTTCTTCTACAAAGTCCGGAGTTCCGTGGAAGATAGTCTATTGTAAAGAATTTTCTTCAGTGGTTTATAAATAACAAAGTAGCGCAGCCCGGTTAGCGCAGCCCGATTTAATCGGGAAGGTCCCCGGTTCTCCCGATATGTATCGGGACGGGCACCCCGACCAATTCATAATATGTTTACACATTGTTTGGAATAATGGAATACTGGAGTAGCGGGATAGTTTATATTATGATTCTTAATTCATTTGCTGTCTATACTCCACTCTAATTTAAGAAATTATAGTTTGACGGAGTTCTCCATTACTCCACCTTTCCATTATTCCAAGCGTTAGTTTTCGTGAGGTAATAAATGGCACAGAATCATTCTTTCGACATAGTATCAGAAATCGACTTTCAGGAAGCCGATAATGCCGTTAACCAGGCAATCAAAGAAATACATCAGCGCTACGACCTGAAAGATTCGCATACAGAAATCGAATTGAACAAGAAAGACAAATTCATTTCGATTAATTCAAAGGATGATTATTCGGTTAAAGCCAGCATCGATATACTTGAGACAAAATTTATCCGGCGCGGTATTTCGGTTAAAGCTCTAAAAATAAATGAGTCTGAACAAGCAGCCGGCGGAAGACTGAAGGTTAAGATTGAGCTGCAGAGCGGAATCTCGAAAGACAACGCAAAGATTATTACTAAAATGATTAAAGACTCCAAGCTGAAAGTAACCGCTCAGATACAGGATGAGCAGGTCCGCGTTCAGGCACCGAAGATTGACGATCTCCAGGAAGTAATAAAATTAGTTAAGGATGCCGACCTAAGCTTTCCAACCCAGTTTGTCAACATGAAATAATTTTCCGGGCTATACTCTCAGTATACCTTCCTGTCGTCTTCTATTTCAAGATTTGGAATCTGTGTAAATGCAATTCTCATAGGAGCAGAGTCCCTCGCTGTATGTGAACCGCCAAAATAAACCGAGGCATAACCATAGCGCTTGTTTAACAAATCAATTGCAGTGTAGAGAGACTTGTTCTTTTCAAAATTTTCAAATATCGGGAGAGTAGCATAATCTTTATGCAAAAGGTTAAACAAAACGACAGCCACGGCTGTAGGTATATTCTCCCTGCCGTAACCGGAACCTATGCCTGCTAAAAAGGGATTCCTCTTCCACATGAGATCTAATGCTTTTATAAACTCAATAGTGTTCTGAGTATAAGTAAAGGTCATATAGTCTTTCCATTTAACCTTACCGGACGGTCTATAGCCATGTTCCGATTTATAATACGACGCATAATCTCCCGGCGGAAAGACGGACTCCGGGTTAGCCTTATATCTTACGGATACACCAAGAGCTCCGGCATAATAGCCGAGGTAGCGCAGACGCATTGCAGCCTTCTGAAGCAGCCGTTGAAGCACTGCATAGGCACTCGCATTATTTTTTAATTTCGGCGGAAGTACATGAGAATGCCCCACCGTCGAACGGTGCGTAGGAAGCCGCGGCACCATTTTCCCCCTTAGTTGATCAAACATCCTTTCTCCTTCTATTCCGCCCCATACGCGTCTAAGTAGAATTTTGTCTGCATTGCAAAGGTCCTCCACTGTATAAATTCCATTTCGGCGGAGCCGGACTTCCATTCTCCGTCCAATACCGTAAATATCGTTTATACGAAGTTTGTAAAGACATTGCGGAAGGTCCTCATTGTCAATTACTACCAAGCCGTCAGGCTTCTGCATATTGGTTCCAATCTTTGCAAGAAACTGGTTTGGTCCAATGCCTATTGAACAGCGAAGACATTCGCCGACATCATTTTTAATTTTTTGTTTTATCCGGAGGGCTATCTGTACTGCGTTCACTCTCTCCCGTTCTTTTCCTATAAAACTGCAGACCATCTCATCAATTGAAAGTACTTTATCCACAGGAAGACACTCGTTAACTTTATCGACCAGCCTGTTGTGGTATTGAATATATGTTCTGTGGTCAGCCTCAACTAACTTTATACCCGGACATAATTTCTTTGCATCCGATACCATGGTACCGGTTTTTACTCCAAAGGCTTTTGCCTCGTAGCTTGCTGCAATACAGCATGTAGTCTCTGCCATTACCGGCACAACTCCAACAGGCTTATTTCGTAATTCAGGCTTCACCTGCTGCTCAACAGATGCAAAGTAGGAGTTAAAATCAAGAAACAGATTGTTTAAAGACATATTTAAAATAGTGGACGAATGTTCACTACTAAATAA
>JBJKRP010000407.1:0-8520 GCA_046704565.1 Ignavibacteriaceae bacterium
TTAACCGTCAAAATTATATTTTCGGAACCGGACATCTCGCCAAGAACATAAGGACTTAATCCTAAACCCTGCCCTGCACCTACAGGAACTCTGCCTCTTAAATCAGGCAATTGAAATGTACTTTGTCCGTTGCCGCCGTACGTTGTTCCGATCAAAGAAAAAAGAGCCGTATTAGCCTGTATGCTTAGTGTCTGTCCCTGACAGAAAGCCCATCCTCTGGGAGCGAAATTTGGCGCCCATAAATCTACTGAAGCAATTAAAGGTTGATCTGATGCCATGAATAACTCCTTACGTTTGTTAATAATTGAAAATGAGCTTAACCGACCTCAAGGTTGACAAAGCTGTATATGTTGTTTAATGAGATTGCATGCTCACTGCCTTTGTACATTCTAATCAGTCTGCCCGATGTTTTTAGCTTTAATTTCTCAGCCAGCCTCATTCCTTCGGTATTTGTTTCAGGCATATCAAGGTAATATGGTGTACCGGCTTCATAATGAGAGACCAGGGAAGTTAAAACCTCCTCTGCAGACAAAGCATCATCAGCTATTAGAGGAGATAATCTGAAGCCCTTCAAGCACGGTTTGAACAAGCCAAATCCTTTATATTCATCATTATCATCATCATACTTACCTAAAAGCAGGCTTACGGGCTGGTTTACCCAGTAATTCAAAAATACCTTTCTTTCATAAGGCGAAAACTTCTTATAGTAATTATAGAGATCGTCAAAGTGCAGTGTTAACGGGCTAATTATATTTGGCGGAATGTTTTTGTTTATTCCCTCCGAAATCCCCTCAAAGCAAACAATGTTAGATGAAGGCTTAAAGCCGTAGCCTTCGTACAGCTTCACCTGATCTTCGCGGCAGTTTATTCCGACGCTTCTTTCACCGGCAGAGTTTAAAGCAACTTCAAGCAGCTTTTCCTTTAACTCCGTATTCCTGAAAAGCTCCTCTACATAGTGAAACCCGATGAAAGCAAGCTTATCATCGTATTTAATCGAAGAGACAGTCCCCATTACATTCAAGTTATCAATTGCGGCAAAGAATCCCTTTCTATCGGCGCGGAAAAGAAATTCTCCGTCGTTTATACCCGGATTTCTATTATCGATCTCCGCAACCCTGTCGGTAACAAACATTTCATTCTGCCCAAGATTCCTGATTGTTATCTTAATTTGCTGCCGGGTTTCTTCAGTATCAATATTGTCCATCTTACTTTCTGATTAGTGATGATACTGCAAATAAATCATGTTATATCTAAATGTACTTAATAGAATTATGGATTTTTGCCTCTCGCCGGATTCCGGCTTTGCAAGGAACTTAACAAAAATATATTACCCGCTTCATTGCTCCTGACTTAAAGCCATTTGTCATGGCTCCATACTTGCAAGGGTTTTGAGTAATATCCGATGCTAATTAATGTGTGTTCGATATTTACGATTTATCCGCGCAGCCCAATATAATAAATTAAAAATACTTGTAAAGAAGGGAGAGCAAAATTCAGTCGAATTTTTATTTTTTAACGGGCAATTGTAATTTTAGACACAACCATTTAATATGCTACTATAAAATAATGGTAAGTCTATCCAAAATTTTGCTACATACTACTTAAAGTAACCTGTCCCCTTTTTATCCGTACAGGTATCCATTGTATTATAGCTGCCCCCTTTTAGATGAACGCATGCATAACACATTTACATTGCAATCGATTTTAATTATTCAGCATTATTAAGGGTATTTGCTTTGCGGCTGAAGTTCATGAGAGCAATATTTCATTATATAAAAAGTTATTAATATTTTAAAGGAAATTCTTTATTCAATCTTTAGGGAAGTAAAAAAATGAAAACAATAGGGTTAATCGGAGGGACTACGTGGGTCTCCACTGTTGACTATTACAGGCTGATAAATCAACAGGTAAATAAAAAGCTGGGAGGATTAAGCTCGGCAAAGATTCTTCTTTACTCGGTAAACTTTGCGGAATTCAATCCGCCGACAGATCCAAATGAGTGGGGATTACTTACAAAGAAGTTTTCGGATATTTCCAGGAACCTTGAGAAAGCCGGTGCGGATTGCATAGCCTTCTGCGCCAACACCCCGCATATTATTGCCGATGAAATACAGAAGACTATTTCAATACCAATAATAAACATTGCTGAAGAAACAGCAATGGTAGTTTCAAAGCATAATTTTAAGAAGGTTGGACTCCTGGGAACAAGGATTACTATGGAGCAGAGCTTTTATAAAGATAAATTATCCAGGTCCGGCGTCGAAACCTTAATACCTGAATTCGAGGATCGCAAGTTCATTCACTCTTCAATTCTGGATGAAATGGCTAAGGATATTTTTAAAAAGGAAACGAAGCAAAAGTATCTTGAAATTATAAACAAATTAATTTCTCAGGGTGTAGAGGGCATAGTGTTAGGATGTACTGAAATCCCGATTCTAATTAAGCAGGAAGATTGCTCTGTTCCGCTTTTTGATACTACATTAATACACGCTTCGGCAATTGTAAACTATGCTTTAAGCGATTAAAAGGACGGCATCTCTTAAAAGATGCCATCTTTAATCAAATATAATTACCCCCGATCAGGCAGTCCTTTATCTTCCGTTAACAGCTTGTAGAGGCTTTTTTCAACGTAAAAGTTCCACCCTTTCCGGCAGTCATTATAGCACTCAGCCTCGGGCACCAGACCTTCATGCGTCATGTTAATAGCCGTCTTTCCTTTTTCCTCTGATATTTCCCATATCAGCTTAGTGCCTTTCCACTCTGTTTTATCCTCTATCCAATCGAGATTGCAGTCGGTTACTTGCCAGATAATTTTTTTGCGGGGTATAACTTCGATAGTTTTGAAATCGACAAAAGTTTTTCCGAAGCGGACTGAAAAGGTATCGCCCGGATTTTCCGAACTGCCTTCGAAGCTTTTTGTCCACCATTCGGAAACAAGGGTGATTTTTTCAAATGCTGTTTTTACCGGAACGGAAACCGTAATGCTGTTATGATAGTCTTCTTTCTTCATCTTCTTTACTCCGTATTTACATTTTTTTTTATAATTGTGGATCTTTTTTCGCCAGCTCCCCCAACACTTTCTCTTTTAGAACCTCAGCTTCTTTTATTTTTGCTGTGCCGGTATTGTTTCCTGTCCTCTTATAGTATGACTGGTCCTCGCTGATTGGAAGCAGCTGAAAGACTATTCCTCCCGGCGCTTGAAAATATAGATAAGGAACCGACTCAGGCAGTCCGGATGGTATATCCAGCTTCTTTGCACCGAAATCGAGGATCCTCCGCGTCGTTTCTTCTACGTTGTCTGATTTGATTTGCAGCCAGAGCGAACGAGGCGACCGTAAGAATTCACTTTCATCAGAAACATCTGCATAACGGAATAAGATATAGAATTCTTCTTCCATACGAATTATATCTTTTTCATTATCCGTTTTTACAATTTTGCCGCCGAGGACATCACAATAAAATCTACAAATGCTGTCTCGGTCTTTCAGCGGAACTGTTATAGCCGAAGCATTTCCAATTATTACTTTAGCCATGACTATTTTAAAATTTTAATTTCTTAAAAGTTAAGATTGTTCGTACCATTTTAGCTGCCCTTTACCTGTGGTTATTAAACTATGCAGACTCTTTTGGATAAAACCCGTCCACGCATCACGGCATACATTGTAACATTCATAAGCCGGGACTAATCCGATTTGCGTGAAAACCAATTGCGTTTTATTACCTTGTCTGGAAATTTCAAAAGTAATTTTATTGCAGGTCCATTCAGTCGGGTCTTTGGTAAATTTAAAATAGTTTTCCTCAACCAGCCAGACTACTTTTTTACCGGGAATCATTTCGAAAGTTTTCATTTTGCAGCGATGACACTCTCCGAAATGATACGTCCACTCATCATTTAGCTTGTCGGTGCTGCCTTCAATATCTACACTCCACCAGGCACGTGGGTTATTAACGGCTTTAAAAACTTCTGCCGGCGATTGCTCTACCGAAATGGCGGTCGTAAAATCTTGACTGCTCATGTTGTATCCTTTCTTATATTTTGTCTCTCCAAAATTAGATTTTAATATGATTGAATTATTGTAAAAATGCGAAATGGCATTGAAAGTAAAGTCAAACTTAAAGCTGGTAAAGATATTCAATAAATTTTATGAGGGAAATTCTATCCGATAAATTCCCACTCAGTTAATGGAATTCTTAGCACAAGTCAGTTATTTTTTGGTTCTCTAACAACGGCTTTCATTGGGTAAAATTCATAATTGTTTATTACCGCAGCCGGGTCATTTTCCATTAAAGAGAATAATTGCTTTTCATCATCTACTCCGACTATGCCAATACCATAAACACCTTTTGGGTGTATCACCGGTCCATAAGCTACAACAATTCCGTTATCCAGATAGCTTTTCCAGTATGCAACATGTTGAAGCATTATATTCCTTTCCTCCTCCGACATTGTCTGCGTAAAGTCTGTGCGCTTAGGAATTAATTTCAAAAAAAAATATTTCTTTTCCATACTACTTTTTTGAATGAAGACCTATGTTGTTTCCTTCCGTATCGGTAAAAAAAGCCAGGTACCCGCTTTGTTCATCTATTAAAGTCTTCGGCATGGTAACTTTTCCTCCAGCTTTGTCAATTTTATCAAGGACGTACTGCAAGTCCGGGTTAGCGTTTAAGTAAATGAAGACACCGTTTTTGCCCGGCTTACGCATCTCGCTTTTAATCAACGTACCGCCTACAGTCCCTTTAGTACCATCATAAGGGAACATTGATAGACTCATCCCCATCATTTCAAGTTCTGTCATTTCGATATTAAAAATAGATTCATAAAATTTTTTAGCTCTCTTAAGATCAAGTGCGGGGATTTCAAACCAGTTAATTGAATTCTCATCTTTGTTCATTTTAGTCATCCTTAAATTTCAGTTTTACGTTTACAATGCAAAACAAATGATAATTCAAACAGAATGATTGTAGAAATGCGAAATGCTAATGGAGCATAAGCTTGCGACCAAATTCATTTGATACTTCATTTGTATATTGAAGCGGAGAAAAACCCGTCATTCTCTTAAACTCTTTTGAAAAATGCGCCTGGTCGAAATAATAATTGTTTAGTTCTTCTTTAAGTTGTTCGTATGACCTGCCCTTTGCCCAAATGCTGTAGAATTTTTGAAACCGGAAGATACCGGCAATAACTTTCGGCGAGAAACCTACATGATTTTTAAAAAGCATTTCAAGGTAACGGCGGCTGTATCCCGTCTTTCTTTCCAGCTCCGAAATAGATAATAATCCGTTGGTAAATTTCAAAGCGTCCACGCAATATTTAACAATATTACTTTGAAGCTGTCTTCTGCCAAGCATCTCAATCATTTTAGCCTGTATAAAATTTATCTTACCGGAAGTGCTGTCCTGGTTATAAAGTTCTTCTCTTAGATTTTTACCCGGCATGCCTAAGAGTTCTTCAATTGTAAAAAGATGGTTTGCCGTTTCCATCATCGGTATTCCGAGAACAGGGTACGCTCCGTAGGGAAGAAATTCGATACCTATGAAGCCGGTTTTCTTTTCCGGCGTACTTATTTGTACAGGTATATCTCTATTCCCGGAAAAATATATGCCGTATTCCCTGCTATCATTTGCGGTGCCTTCTACAAGCGAGGTAATTGTGTTTTCAAAATTGATAATAATTTTTGGGCAGCCGTTCGGTGCAGCAAGATTCATATCCTTTAACGGCATCCCAAACGGGCTTTCAAATACCCACATGGATTTTATGAACGTTTTTAGTCCGCTGCACGGTTCTATAAAAGTTATTTTCATTTTTGACTTATCGAATTCCATAGGTACAACATTATTATAATTGAATAACGAATTCTTTTCTAAAATGATTGATACAAATAATAACAGACATCCGCCGTCTGTTGTTCAAAGGTATGTTTACTTATCTTCTATATCTTTGGTATAACTAAATTAAAAATGTTTTTGAAGATATAAAGTCAATATTAATTGATTCGTACTTTTGCTGCAGTTCGCCTCGGACTCAATCTGCAGACAAAAAAATAATATTAGAGCTTTCACTTAACGGAAGTAATCCACCAGGTGTTCCCGGATGGATCTTGCACTCCGCCGCTGCGTCCATAAGACTGGTCCGCAAGTTCCGTAACTACTTTCCCGCCGGCATCAACCGCTTTTTGAAATGTCTCATCAGCGTTTTCCACATAAATAAAAAAACCTCCCGGCTGCGGTGCATATTCTTCAGTAGCATCGGCAAACATTATCGTGCTCTCCCCTATCATTAATTCGGCATGCATTATTTTGTGTTCGTCGCGCATTTGTTTATACTTTTCCTTCGCGCCAAAAACTTTCTGCATGAAGGAAATAAATCCCGAAGCGTTTTCTATAATCAAATACGGCATTATCTGCTGGTGTTTCTCGGGTATGTTCATTTATATTCCTTAGAATTTATTATTTCAGGTTCAGGAAAATCTATAACAAGAAGACGGAAGCCTTTCCGATTATCTTAATAAGTGTTTTTTATTTGTGAATTTATCCGCAGCGCAATTATACTTATAGGAAGGTAAAAAGGCAAATAGATGATTAGGGTAAATTATCTTTGAGTTATTTCTATTTCCTTTTTGATGGTTTCGCCCTTTGATTAAAATCAAGCGCGAGCCCAATCCAATATTCAAACTGTTTTTTCGCTTTTAATTTTTCCTCTTTAACGTATACGTACCCTTTGTATTCGCGGTTCTTCATAATAACAGGAGTGCAGCCGTTTTTTTTTATTAAGCTTTCATGCAGAGCAGGATCGATTCTGAACATCAGTCTATCATCGCCGGCGCTTATACACATCTTGCCGTTTACCATAAAGGCAACTCCCCTGAACATTCTCTTTTCTTCAACATCAGGTAAATGTGCAAGCGCCTGCCTGACCAGGTTTGTCAGTCTTTCGTTGTACATAATAGCTTTTACTTTTTGGTAAACAGATCAAAACTAAGCGTATCAAAAAATATTGTCAGCGAATCGAGCTTGCCGTCTTTTACTTTCCATAGTTCCGCTACGTCTCCGTTAATCTCTTTTCCGCCGGGGAAAACGTAATCATAGTTTCCTATTACGCAGGCGCTGTCTCCGCCAATAATCATTTCTTTCACACGCATAGAGGTAAACAATTGTGAAAATCTTTTGATGACTTCAATATAAGTCTGCTTACCTACAACCGGAGTTGTGTTTGTCATGTCTCCGCCGGTAAATCTAAAGTCATCGGATATAACGCTCTCCCAATATTTTTTAGCAGCAAACCCTTTATAATAGGTTTCAAGGAGCTCTTTTGTTGTCATAACTTTTTCCTTTCTTACTGTTTTATCATTTGTCGGGATTAACTTAATATCATTGACGGATATCCTAAAGCCTTTCTTATTATAGCCATCTGTCCTATATGAAAGCTTTCGTGCAATGCAAAAAAAGCAAGCACATCCATAATAGTACTTCCTTCAATTGGAAGCTTGAACGGAAATCTTACAGATAACTGCCCGGCAGTTAGCAAGCTTATTTCTTTTATCAACGGATTGGAATAGAACTCCCAGGCTTGTCTGCATTCCGAAAGCGGCGGGTATTCTATCAATTCATCAAATGGCTTTGTTCCCGGCGGCGGGACGTCTTTCAAGAAAAACTTATCGATGTGAATAAACGGTGTAATGTCAGCATTCATGCTTGCTAAGCGTCTATATCGTGCTGCAACAAGGTGCCCCGCAAGCCATCTTAAATTATTTACTTTGTTATTTAATCGAATCACGCTGTCCTCTTCATCAATCCCATCGACTGCATTTTTAAACCATCGTGTTTGAAGTTTTAATTGATTTAAAATTATTTCTATCATATTTATTCCAATTAATTCATTGAATGAAGGGCTACTTTGTTTCCTTCCGTATCTATAAACATTGCAATAAAGCCATTCTCGCCGATTGAGGTTTTAGGCATTATAATCTTACCGCCGGCTTTCTCTACTCTCCCAAGCGGTTCGCTCAGGTCGTCTCCGCCGTTAAGGTAAACTAACGAGCCTTTTTGTGATGGTTCGTATCCATCGCCCGAAACCAGTCCGCCGCCGACTCCGCCGTTCCCTATATCAGCAGGGAAAACTCCATAATTTCCCTTCTGATTCGGCATAGGCTCTATTTTAATTCCCAAAACGGTTTCATAGAATTTTTTTGCACGGTTGTAATCTATTGCTGGTAACTCAAACCAATTAATCGCACTTTTCATATTATCCTCCGAAATGTTTAGTTATTTTGTCTGCACAAACTTAAAGTCTATTTAACATTTGTGCGGGGTGTCAGTTAGACATTCATACGGGTTGATTTGGACTTGGTATTTTTAATACATTTGCCGCTTAAAGTTTACCAGGGAAAAAATTAAACATGAAACATTTAACTATCATCGTACCTGAGGGACAGACTGTGCTTGACAGTATTGTCGGTACTTATATTTTATTCAAGCGTGCAAATCAGTTATTCATTGAGAGCGGGAAGGAACCGGTCTTTA
>JBJKRP010000408.1:0-15248 GCA_046704565.1 Ignavibacteriaceae bacterium
CGGGCAATAAGGCACCAAGCGGCTGGTCTGCTATATTTACTTGCTTTAGGCAAAGCCCGATAAAACGGACAGACTAAAGTTCATTAAATAAAAGCTTGATGGCAACGCCTTTATCGTGGGCTCAACCCGACAGCACCGATAGCTATCGGGGTAAACCGTATCCGCATTTTCCTAACGGCAGCACATGGTTAAGTAATAGAAGCTGCGTTAAATTAATAGTGATTGGCATTAGCCTGAGTTTGCAATCATTATAAAGAGATATTCCCGAACAAAAATAAGAAACAAAATATTTTTAGAATGGTTTGCCAGCAGGCATGAAACAACTGAATAATAAAAATATGAATACCGAATCCGAATTTAACTTTATCGAAAGTATAATGCTGCAACATGCAAACCCGATAAAACTCCTTTGTGATTGTACCGGGATTGTATTGTGTATATACTTTTTATGGACAGATAATTTACTCCTTGCATTAATATTGCTTTTCGGATTTTCAATATTGGGAAATGCTCTCGTTTGGAAAAGTGATATTCAAAAATTATCTGAGACTCAGTTAGGCAAGTGGATGCTTGGTCAAGCAAAGCCTTTAAACTTAGTTTTACGGACTATAGGCTTTTTTATTTTTCTCTTCGGTATTTGGAGACATTATTTCCTTTTTATAGTTACAGGAATTATAGTAATTGCCTTAGCTCGCTTCTTTGGGTCAAAGAAATATTTCCCGGTACGGTGATAAATAAGGTTCTAAGCCGGAGGCTTATTAATTTGAAAGCTTGTCCGCGGCAGCGGGATTCAAGGCGTCGGGTGTGTGAGAAAGTAAAGAAAGAATTGCCTGATTAAAAATAAAATAGAAATGAGATGGTCTTGAATATTATCTCACGCCCAAAATTCTAAGTTCCGCAATGCGGGATAAGTAATGATAAAAACCTGCCATATCTACGTTCCTGATCTAAGCCGTGATCTCTTTTATTTCACGGCTAATAAAATTCTTTACGTCAAATGTGGAGGCTTCGGGTGGGCTGCTGTAAGCGCCGAAGCTTGAGAGATGCGTATATAAATCCTGCCTGCTTTGATAGTCTTTAAGATAAAAGGCTCTTACTTTATTCCTGTTCTTCACAATCCAGTTCAATGTAATCTTCATCTTTTCGAGGTCCTCGTCGTCGGGCATGGCTTTTAAATTTATTGTCCCGCCGTAGTAATCTTCGAGCGCCTCTTCGAAATAATCCTTATCGTGGATCGCATATTTCTTAATAAATATTTTCCCGGTGAGCATCAGTATGTAATCGCGGCAGCTCCGTTCCGTAACTTCAAACAAAACGTTTGCAGAGTTTACCGGCTCGGCAAGCAGGGAAGATTTATGGGTTTGCGAAAGTATCATGTCGATAAGGTATTTTACCTCGGCGGCTCTCTCGTATTTCTGCTTAGCGGAATATTCCTTCATCTTGTTGATAAGCCTGGTAATTGCAAACTGGTTTTTACCGTAAAGGAACTCATATACTTTTTCGAGCTCGGGCGAATAAGCTTCCTTATCCTTGTTTACGCAGGGTGCGGTGCACCTGTCTATTTCGGCAAGAAAGCATTTCCTTCCCTTGTCGAATTCATCATCTTCGCATTCGCGTATGCCGAAAGTCTTGCTGATCATTTCATGGACGGAGAGAGCCTTCTTCTTTGAGATGAATAGTCCGAAGTAATCTTTGCCGTCGAAGTCGAAATGATTTGTAACTTCCAGGGAGGGGAACGGATGGCTGGAATTTATTCTTAAGAAATACTTATTGCCGTACCATTTAAGCATTGTATTGTGGCGCGGGTTTATCAGCTTAATAAGCTCGGCTTCCATTAAAAGAGCGGTAAGCTCTGAGTTTGTCAATTCGATTTTCAAACGCGAGGCTTGCTTGACGATCTTTTTTGCTTTCCGGGGAGAAGTCGGCAGGAAATAAGATTTAACCCTGTTCTTCAGCGACTTTGCCTTGCCGATATAAATTACATCGTCGCGGGAATTGAGGAAGTAATAAATACCTGGCGCATCGGGAAGGACGGAGACGTCCTCGCCGAGCTTCTTCTTTATCGGCGTATAAGTATTGAGATTTTTAGGAACGTATTGAAAATTAAGAAGCTCCTCAACCTTGTCTATGTTGTGCCGGCTCTTTAATTCTTTAATTAATTTGATGAGCAGCTTTGCAGTTACTTCGGCATCTCCGAGAGCTCGGTGTTCGCCGCTGTTCTTTAATTTTAAATGATTACAGACGGCGCCTAACGATTTGCTTCTCAGCATCGGGTAGAGCCTGCGGGAAAGCTTAAGAGTGCAGAGGTTCTTATTATTTAGATATTCCCTGCCGCAGTAGCGGAATTCTTTTCTTAGAAAGCTGCTGTCAAACGGGAAATTATGCGCCGTTAAAATGCCGGTTGAAATAAATTCGATTACATCGTCTGCAATGTCTTCAAAGAAAGGGGCGTCGTAGACGTCCTCATTTGTAATACCGGTGAGCTGTGTGATGTAGTAAGGAATGTCTTTGCCAGGGTTTACAAGTGAATGGAACGTATCGACAATCTTTAGGTTTGAAATCTTTACCAGACCGATTTCAATAACGCCGTTAACACGCGGAGAGAGCCCGGTAGTTTCGACGTCAACAATACAATAGTCTGCGTCTTCGACAGGCAGTGAGGAAATATTATCGTTCATCAACTGCAAATCTATAACTAAAATGAAAATTTAACAAAGCAGAAAAAGAAGATGCCGCATGTTAAAATTCCCGGGCTGTCTCGCTGCAATCACCCTGATATGCGTTTAGTTTTTCTGCAGGATGTTGACGGAGGTCGTTTCCAGCGGTTGATTAACGCGGATTTCTTTTATGTCATTGAGTTTTTCAATATATTGGACGCTCAAATTAGGAAATCTATGGCTTCATTAAATTTACTTTTTATAGGCGATATTATCGGTAAACCCGGCATGGACATGGTACAAATATGGCTGCCGAGCTTAATCCAAAAATATAAAGCCGATCTTGTCGTTGCCAACGGTGAGAATGCATCCGACGGAAAAGGGTGTACGGACAAGGAAGGTAAAATCTTATTCGACATAGGAGTGCACGTTATTACCGGCGGAAACCATACATGGGACAAGCATCAATCGCAGGACTATCTGAAAAAAGAGCCGCGCTCGCTCAGACCGTTAAATTATCCAAAAGGAACTTACGGCAGCGGCTATTATGTTGCGGAGACAAAGAAAGGCAAAGTTGCAGTGGTGAATCTTCAGGGAAGGACTTTCATGGCAGCTATTGACTGCCCATTTAAAACCGCCGATTGGGTGCTGGCGAGAATAAAATCGGAAACGAATATGATCTTCCTGGATTTTCATGCCGAGGCTACTGCGGAAAAAATCTCTATGATAAACTATCTTGACGGAAAGATAAGCGCCATGGTTGGTACGCATACACATATCCAGACATCTGACGAAAGGATTTTTCCGAACGGCACCGGTTATATTACCGACGTCGGAATGACCGGTCCATACGACTCGGTTATAGGAATGAAAACGCAGGCTGCCGTAAACAGGTTTATCTTTCAGACGCCGCAAAAATATGAAACGGCGGAAAAGGATGCCCATCTTTGCGGGATATTTTTTAAGATCGATACCGAATCGGGCAAGACAAAAGAGCTTGAACGGATTATTTTCCCGGAGTTCATAAAGAAGACTGAATGAAATGATGAAGAATTTTCCTCTGCCGAGGATAGATGCGGATGAAGAGCTGAGAGAACTCCTGCTTCCATACTGCAGGTTCAGCAAAGGAGATATACAAACCGATCCGTCCGGCATGCACAGGATCGGATGTATGGATGCCGCCGACATTTCTTCTATTAAAGATTTATTGAATGAAGAGAAGGCAGCTCTCGCTGTGCATGACCCGCCGTATAACTTTGTCGCGTTCGAAGAAAGAAAAGTCGAGAATTTTACCGAGTGGTGTAAAGTCTGGGTAAAGAATTCATACGATGTTATGAGCGATAATTCCTCGCTTTACATCTGGCTCGGCGCAGACCAGAATAATCATTACCAGCCGCTTGCGGATTTTATTTTGATGATGCGCGGTTCCGGCTTTGATTCGAGGAGCTTCATTACTATGAGGAACCAGCGGGGATACGGAACACAGAAGAACTGGATGTCGGTTAGACAAGAGCTTCTATACTACACAAAGGGTAAGCCCTCCTTTGACGTTAGCTCTGAGTATACCGATATTCCCAAAGTCCTTAAAGGATATTACAAGACCGTCAACGGCAGAGAGACTGAAAATTCGGAGCGAAGTAAATCGGAATTTATTCGAGCAGGAAACGTCTGGATTGATATCCAGCAGGTCTTCTACAGGATGGAAGAGAACGTGAACGGCTGCTACGCACAGAAGCCTTTGAAGGCAATACAGAGAATTATCTTATCAAGCAGCAGGATGAATGAGATCGTGCTGGACTTTTTCTCTCACTCCGGCACTACGCTTCTTTCTGCGGAGATGACCGGAAGAAGATGCTTCACAATTGACAACGATCCTGTTTTCTGCGAGATTAGTTTAAGACGCCTGGAGAATTATAGAAATACAGGGAGTACCGGCTGGCAGAACTCAAATCCCTTTGAAGAAGAAATTCTAAATGATGTAAAGCTAAAAAGACATTTGAAGAAGAGATATAATCTAACATTCAAACAGGCTTCACCTAATATAAGTGAAGCTGCCAAAAAAGAATTAATTCAGGAATTAAGATGAAACTATTGGATGGAAAACAGACCGCTGCTGAAATAAGGGCGGAATTAAAAAATGAAATTGATAAATTGAAACAAGCCGGGAAAAATGTTCCCGGGCTTGTCGCAATTCTTGTAGGAGAAAATCCCGCGTCGGAAATATACGTCAGGAGTAAGGCGAAAGACTGTGAAGAGATCGGTATGAGAAGCAAGGTTGAGAAGCTTGGCGCAGACGTTCCCGAAAATGAGCTTCTGGAACTGGTCGAAAGATATAATAAGGATAAAGATTTCCACGGAATCCTGGTACAGCTTCCTCTACCAAAACATATTAATGAAGATAAGATTATCGAGACTATATCATATAAAAAAGATGGTGACGGATTTCATCCAATCAGTGTTGGCAACCTGGTTATCGGTAAAGATACTTTTGCCTCGTGTACGCCGGCGGGGATTCAGGAGCTACTGATAAGATATAAAATTGAAACTAAAGGAAAGCATGTAGTTGTTTTAGGCAGAAGCAACATAGTCGGCAAGCCGATTGCGAATATCATGCTTCAGAAAAAGGAAGGTGCGAATTCGATTGTAACAGTCTGTCACTCCGCTGCAAAGGATTTAGCGCAATACACGCGGCAGGCGGATATTCTAATTGCAGCGATCGGTCAGCCGAGGTTTGTTAAAGCTAATATGGTTAAGGAAGGTGTGGTTATTGTAGACGTCGGGATAAACCGGATTGAAGATAAGACTGCATCCAAAGGCTACAGGATTGTCGGCGATGTTGACTTTGATGAGGTTTCACCTAAATCATCGTTTATAACACCTGTGCCCGGAGGAGTCGGGTTGATGACCCGCGCAATGCTTTTGAAAAATACTTACAAGGCATATTTATTGTACGGCGGGTAAGATGGATTTCTCCGATAAGAGACTTGCAAAAAAGATTGACCATACGCTTCTTAAACCTGAAGCAAAGCCGGATGAGATTAAATCTCTATGCGAGGAAGCAAAGAGGTTCAACTTTGCTGCGGTATGTGTGAATCCGTGTTATGTTTCTTTATGTTCGGAATTATTAAAAGGGACTGAAGTAAATGTTTGTACAGTAATCGGTTTTCCTCTTGGCGCAACCACGACTGAAACTAAGCGTTTTGAAGCTGAGCAGGCGATTAAGAACGGTGCCCGTGAAGTTGATATGGTAATAAACATAGGCATGCTGAAGAGCGGAGACTATGACTACATTTTTAATGACGTCAATCAGGTAGCGCTTGCCGCGAAGAAAAACGGTGCGGTCTGCAAGGTTATTTTGGAGACCGCTTTGTTAACCGATGAAGAAAAGATAAAGGCGTGTTTAATCTGTAAGAGAGCGGGCGCGGATTTTGTAAAGACATCTACCGGCTTTAGCAAGGGCGGCGCTACTGCAGGAGATGTTGCTTTGATGAAATATGTAGTCGGAAGCTCCGTTGGTGTAAAGGCATCCGGTGGAATAAGGTCGAGAGAAGATGCGGATAAAATGTTAGAGAGCGGTGCCGATAGAATCGGCACAAGCGCAAGTGTGAAGATTATCCTTGGTTCAAAATGATATTAAATTTAATCGTAACAAAGTCGGACGACGGGTGCACGGCGGAAATTCCAAGTTTGAAGGGCTGCGAGTGCTGGGCTCATGATGAAGATACGGTGATGAATAAGATACTTGAGCTTGCCGCATTTTATCTTAAGACGGATATGAAAAAGCTTAAGGTCGATAGAGCTCGCGGAAGCAGAACGAAAATTATTTATAAGCTTATTTTCAATAAGCAAGATTAAGATAAGGACTGAGGAGATTTTGAAAACGTTGAAGACAGAAAAGAGACGGGAAAAAATAATTTCTGTTTTGAACGCCCGTCAGAAATCTCTAAGAATTGTTCTGGAAAACATACATGACCCTCATAACGTATCTGCAATATTCAGGACCTGTGATGCTGCCGGCGTTCCGAAAGCCTCCCTGATCTATTATATAGAAAAATTTCCAAAGATCGGGAAGAAGTCTTCCGCATCGGCGTTTAAGTGGGTTGAGAGAGATAAATTTAAGGACGTTAAATCCTGTTACGACGGCTTAAGAGAAGAGGGCTTCCAGGTCTATGCCTCTGCGATAGTTGAAGATGCCGTTTCAATTTATGATTTGGACTTAACTAAAAAGGTTGCCCTTGTATTAGGCAACGAACACCGCGGAGTTTCGGAGGAGGCTGCTGAGCTTGCCGATAAGAAATTTATCATCCCGATGAAAGGGATGGTGCAGAGTCTGAATGTCTCGGTCGCCGCAGCAGTAATATTGTACGAAGCTTTTAGACAGCGGCAGAAGAAAGGGATGTACGCCTGCAGCGAATTCACTAACGAAGAGCTGGATAAGATGGTAAACAACTGGTGTAAAAAATAAATTTAGAAATTTGATGGTACGGGAATTTTCAAAAATAGGTAAAGTAGAAGGCGAGTTGAATCTGCCGGGTGACAAATCAATCTCGCACAGAGCAGTAATGTTCTCGGCAATGGCGAAAGGAGCCTCAAGGATTTATAACATTTCCAACGGCGAGGACGTAAAATCAACTCAAAGTTGTTTTGAAAAGCTCGGCGCCGAAATCCGGAAAGAAAAAGATTTTATCGAAGTTGTCGGAAGAGGATTCAAAGGATTTCGTAAGCCTTCGGGCTTTCTTGATGCCGGGAATTCCGGCACAACCACAAGATTAATAAGCGGAATTTTAGTCGCACAAGATTTTGAGTCGGTAATTATCGGAGATGAATCGTTATCAAAGCGCCCTATGAAAAGGATTATTACTCCGTTGACCGGTATGGGCGGAAAAATTTCTGCCGGTGAAAACAATACTCTCCCGCTGAAAATTTCCCCGGCAGGAAATCTTCATGCTATAAGCTATGAACTTCCCATGGCAAGCGCCCAGGTAAAGAGCGCTGTGCTGCTGGCAGGGCTTCACTGCGATGAAGAGACTTCGGTAATAGAAAAAAATCCTTCGCGGGATCACACTGAAAGAATGCTGGGATTAAGAGCGGAAGAATCTTCCGCCGGGAAAATCAGTTACTCATCCAAAAAAGATTACCCGGATGCAAAGGAATATTTTGTTCCTTCGGATATTTCAACAGCCTCGTTCTTTATTACGCTTGCCTTGCTTACTAAAAATTCTTTCTTGAAGCTTAAAAATGTTTCTTTGAACGAAAGCCGGACCGGTATTCTTAAAGTTTTAAAGGAGATGGGCGGAAATATTGAAAGGGAAAATGAAAGAGAGACTGCCGGTGAACCTTTCGGCGACTTGATTATCAGAGGAAGCGAGTTAAAAAATATTTCTATACCGGGAGAGATAATCCCGAATATAATTGACGAGATCCCGGTACTTTCAATTGCCGGGATATTTGCCGGCGGAGGTTTTACAATCAGGAATGCTTCCGAGTTAAGAGGGAAAGAAACCGACAGGATACATGCAATCTGTTTTAATCTTAAGCTGCTGGGTCTGGAGGTAGAGGAATATGAAGACGGGTTTTCATTCGGCGGCGGAATTAAAAACGTCAGCCCGGTCTTCGAGAGTTTCGGCGACCACCGGATTGCAATGTCTTTCGGGATTTTGTCAATGATATTGCAGGGCGGAGGAAAAATAAATAACTTTGATTGTGTCGGTATTTCAAATCCCGACTTCATTAAACAAATAAAAGATATCATAGCGTAGTATGGCAGAGGTAACTCTCCGGAATGTAACGAAAGTATTTGATGGAGGAAACGTTGCCGTTAAAAGCGTAAACATCGAAGTCGGCGATCAGGAATTCGTCGTGCTGGTGGGTCCTTCAGGGTGCGGCAAGTCTACAACGCTTAGAATGATAGCCGGGCTCGAAGAAATTTCCGAAGGCGAGCTTTTTATCGACGGCAAAAAAGTCAATGACATTTCTCCTAAGGACAGAGACATAGCGATGGTTTTCCAGAACTATGCGCTTTATCCCCACATGACTGTTTACGAGAACATGGCATTCGGATTGAAGCTGCGCAAGTTCGACAAAAAGGAAATTAAGGAGAGAGTCACTGAAGCCGCTAAGATACTTGAGCTTGAAGATTATCTTGATAGGAAGCCGAAAGCGCTTTCCGGCGGGCAGCGTCAGCGTGTGGCAGTGGGCAGAGCCATTGTAAGAAAGCCGAAGGTCTTCCTGTTTGATGAACCGTTGAGCAACCTTGATGCAAAGCTGCGCGTCCAAATGCGTACTCAAATATCGAAGCTTCACCAGAGGCTGAATGCGACCATGATTTACGTTACCCACGACCAAACCGAAGCTATGACGATGGGAGATAAGATTGTAGTTATGAAGGACGGGATAATCCAACAGATCGATTCGCCGCTTAACCTCTATAATAATCCGGTTAATAAGTTTGTTGCTGGATTTATCGGAAGCCCCGCCATGAATTTTGTTAAAGGGAAAATTGCCGGCGATGAAGGATTAATCTTTAAGAGCAGCGGCGGGGGACTAAATTTAAAACTTGCCGGCGGTTATGAGGAAAAGATGAAGCCGTACAGGAATAAAAATGTTTGGCTCGGGATAAGACCGGAGGATATTTACGATCCCTCAATGAGCTCACCCGGCGGGAATAACCTGCTCGTAAAAGTTAAGCTTGATGTAGTTGAGCCGACCGGCAACGAAATATTTTTATACTTCTTTATTGACGGCATGCAGTTCGTTGCAAGGCTTCCCGCGCGGGAAATGCCTCAGCCGGGCAGGCAAAAGGAATTGATCTTCGACATCAACAAAATATATTTCTTCGATTCGCAGAGCGAAGCAGCGATAAGATAATTGTCTAACCTAAATTGATTACCTGGTGCTCGAACTTGTTTATCGCAAGCTCTTCGAACACCTTGCTGATTATTTCGGTACCGTACTTGTTGGCAAAATAAACGAAGTTGATTTCGCGCTCCTGCAGGTTTGTGCCGGGCAGAACAGCATTAACCACTCTTTCAATTTGACGGAGACTGATTTCATGTTTTCTGCGTTGTGCCTCAAACGTCTTTTCTTTTAATACTTCAAGGTCGTGGGAAATTCTCTGTTGATACTTTGTACCGGCATCGCCCATCGTTTTATCATACTCTAAGAGTCTTTCTTTTAATTGATTCAGTGCTGCTTCAATCTGGTCTGCCGCATCCTTGAAAACCTCTTCAACGGAAGTGCTTGAAAGCGAATCAATTAATTTTTGCTTTAATTTATCCGCGTCGATAAATAATTCCTTAATGTTGAAGCCGAATTTTTCTATAACAGAGCCGATATTTTTTTCAATAATTGTTGCAGAAGACCTCGGGTAAATTACCGGGCATTCGATATTATAAAAATCGTATAGAGGCATTACCTGTGCAAAGTAGGATATCTCGCTCGGACCGCCGACATAAAATGCAGTCGGTAGAATATAATCCTGGCAGACCGGTCTCAGCAGAACGTTAGGGCTGAAGCTCTCAGGCTCGCTTTCGATATGGGATAAAATCTCTTCAAGCGAAAACTTCTTGCGTTTTCTCTTTAAACGGAATTCATTTTCAACCGGTTCAATCAAATATCTGCCTTCTTCGTAGCTGTAGAAAAGATTAACCGGTCTCACCTTTACCTGGGCATGATAAACATCTTCAAGCTCCGCGCTGACCTTTACGAGCTTTTCGGTATGAACCCTAAAATCGGTTACTTCTTTTTTGAAGACCGGCTTCAGCAAATTCTTTATGTTCTTATCCTGCGGATCAAAAATTACCAACCCGTACTGGTCGAACATCCAGAAAAGCAGTTCCTTAAATGCTTGCTTGAACGTATTACCTGCTTTATAAAATGACTTTATTTTTTCCAGGAGTTGCGGAGTAAATTCCGTAGTACGGAGATTCTTTTCAAGCCCGGAATAAAATCCATCGAGCGATTCGTTTAAGACGAGATTACCTATGCTGCCTTTGTTTTCTTCTTCATCCTCAATTGCCTGACCGTAGCCGATTTGGCTGACTTCATTATTATCATTAAGAAGGTTGATGCTGCGGACCTCGTTAAAATCGTGATCGTCACCTTCAAGCCAGAATACAGGTACAAAATAATAGTCGTCATATCTTTCCGAAAGGAAAGTGCTGAGCTTTATCGCCGTCATTAATTTATAAAAGGTATAAAGAGGACCACCGAGTATCCCAAGCTGCTGACCTGTAACAACCGCGAGAGTTTTTTTATCGGCGAGGGCGGAAATGTTCTTCTGAGTTTTTGCCGACGGACTAAAGTCCCGGTATTGTTCTTTAAGGGTCTGCGATAACGCTTCACGCGAATGGTCGTGTGAATTGGAAATTCTTTCGAATGTTCTCAGGTACTCTTCCTTGCTGCGGAAGTCTTTCTTATAAAAATTTTTTACGTTCTCAAATTCATAAAGATAGTCCAGGAAGAGATTGTGGTTCCCGGGAATGTCGCTGAAGTTGATATACATCTTTTGTCCAATTGTTTTGGGATTTTATGAACAAAAGTAAGAAAAAGAATTTTCCGTAACAATAAGCATTTAATTATGAGCGCTTTGCGACAAAGGAAGCGGTTATTGAAGTCACAAAAATAATTCCTAATTCTTCCTATTAAGCGTTTCCCGGCGACGAATAATTTTTTATCTTCAGTCCTAACTTTTCAGAAGTATAATCTTGGAAATAAATCCGCTGAAATATTTGAACTTTAAGCGAAGCCTGAACATTATTAAGATTGTAAGCTCGTTTTTAGTTTCGGTTATTATAAGAAAGCCGCTTGTGTGGGGGATGCCAGTCTCTTATTCAATCGAGCCGACGAACCTATGCAACCTGAAATGCCCGGAATGTCCCTCCGGTTTAGGCGAGCTGACAAGACCGCTCGGTTTGCTGAAGCTCGATGATTTCAAAAAATTTATAGACGGGATTAAGGGAACCGGATTTTATGTGCAGTTGTTCTTTCAGGGCGAGCCGTACATAAATAAAGAGCTCCAAAAGATGATTCAATATGCCCGGTTAAATACGGTTTACGTCTCGGTAAGTACTAACGGACTGCTGGTATCGGAAAAGAATGTCGACACGATCTTAAAGAACGCACCGGATAAATTAATCTTTTCAATGGACGGGCTTGACGAGGAAACGTACCGGAATTACAGGGTAGGCGGCACTTTTGAGAAAGCCGACAGTGGATTAAAATTACTTCTAAAAAGGAAGAGAGAATTAAAAATGAAGAGACCGTTCGTTGAGCTTCAATTTATAGTAATGAAACAGAACGAGCACCAAATAGAAGAGGTCTTGAGGTACGGTAAAGACGCCGGCGCTGATAAGGTTGTGTTAAAGACCATGCAGGTTTCATCTTATGAGAATGCTCTCCGCTTCCTTCCGTCGAATCAAAAATACAGCCGGTATAACCTGAGCGAAGGTAAAGTGAAAATTAAAAATAAACTTAGGAACCATTGCTTTGCTTTGTGGCGTACATCGGTAATAACCTGGGATGGTAGGGTTGTTCCTTGCTGCTTTGATAAGGATGCGGAGTTTGAATTGGGCACTCTTGCAAATAAGTCGTTTGAGGAAATATGGAAATCTGAACCTTACCGTGAGTTCAGGCAAGGAGTTCTGGATAACCGCAAAGGTCTTGAAATGTGCACCAACTGCACAGAAGGTCTGAAAATAAATATTATGCAGATTGAAAATTAAGACGGGAAAGTTATTCAAATAAATCTTAGGTTTGTGTTAATATTTTTTTACAATCTTTCGATTCCGGAATAATGCGTAAACATCTTACAATTTTTTTCTTTCTCACCTTTATATTCCAGACCAGTTATCCCCAGGATAAAAATTCAGATTTAAATCATTTAAAAAATCACCCAATTCAAGAAAATTATTTTGAACTGTTCCCGGCGGGATTAAATTTTATTCCGCTCAAAGCAGGGATAGATGAAGCGCGGATGGGACTGCTCTACTATACCGCAACGACGAACATGAAGGTCGACATAGGCAATTCAGTTGATGTTCTGGGATTCAACTTTCCCGGATCTAAAAGCAGGATTACGGTCGGCGCGGAATTTATGGCTTACGCTTACGTTACTTCTTATCTTGCCTACCGGCTTCAGATAGATGCCGTGGACGGCTTCTTCGGCGGGAATATAGTGTATTCAAAAAATCTTGGTAACGGAAGGCTTGCCGCAAGATTCAGATACATCCACAGCAGCGCGCACCTTGTTGACGGACATTGGAATAATTCCAAAGACATGTGGATAGACAATAAACTCCCCGACGCTTACGGCAACAATAATGGCGAGTTGTTGTTAGCGAGAGAAGAATATTTTGGCAAAACATTTCTTCGTTATTATGGAGGGCTTTCAATGTCAACAGGAAAAAAGACCGGTGAGAGAAATTTAAAAAGATTTCTCTACAAAGGCGGCTTCGAGTACTCACTTCCTGATTTGTTTGGAAAAGTCTTTAACAAAGGTGAAAGCCTTTTTATCGCAGTAAATTTTGATGTGCGTGGCATACCGGAATATATCGTTAATCAGAACTATCTGCTCGGGCTTAAGCTGGGCGGCTGGAAGGAGAAAGGTCTTGTTTTATATGCTTCGTATTATAACGGCGGAGATGTGTTCAACCAATATTTTAATATACGCGTATCGAGGTTTGGAATTGGGTTCATGTTTGATTTTATTTGAAGCAATCTAATGAAGATTTATGGAAGTTAGTCTTTTTGGAAATAAAGCTCGGGAAATACTTTCGTTTAAAAAGTATTACCTAACGGTGCTGAAGATTATTATTGCGCTTGGTCTAATTTCTTTTATACTTTATAAGATTAATCCTTCCGAAGTATTTGCTGCTATAAAGAATGCCAATTTATACCTGGTACTTGCTGCGTTCTTACTTACATCGCTTAACCTTATTTTGCAATACAAAAAATGGAAGATAACCAGTTCTTGCTTCCTTCATGAATCAGGGCGCGGAAAGATCTGGCGCTCTTTGTTCTTCGGAATTTCTGCGGGTTCCTTTACGCCGGCGCGTATAGGCGAATATTTCGGACGCGCGTTGGAATTCAAAGATAAGCCGGTAATGCAGGTAACTATAGCTACATTGATAGACAAATTCT
The DNA here is from genome assembly GCA_046704565.1 of Ignavibacteriaceae bacterium. GTDB lineage: Bacteria > Bacteroidota > Ignavibacteria > Ignavibacteriales > Ignavibacteriaceae > FEN-1297. The sequence continues at coordinate 13,797 of JBJKRP010000408.1, forward strand.
TTGCGTTTGTTGCTGTTGCATTTATCGGTTCAATTGCGAGTATTTTATTCCTGCATTTTTATTACGGCGTGAGTTCGCTAATTACTGTTTCGCTTTTCATTGTTTTATTCCTATTATTTTATTTCTTTATTGCAATGCTGCTTCATCCGAGGCTTTGGAACAACCAGGTTGTTAATTACTTTAAATCAAAAAAGAAAGCCGGCAGATTTTTCAGGCAGCTTGAGATAATTAAATCTATGGATAAAAATTATTCTTCCAGGATGACCGGCTGGACGGTTTTATTTTATTCCTGTTATATTATTCAATTAGCTCTTTTAACTGCGGCATTTACAAACCACAATAGTTTTTTCCATTACCTCTGGGCAGGCAGTCTTGTAATGTTTGCGAAATCAATTATACCTCCCGTCTCGCTGGCTGAAATCGGCATCCGCGAAGGCGCCTCCGTTTTCTTTTTAACAAAGATGGGCGAGCTTGCGCCTTCCGCTTTTGACGCTTCCATCTTTTTATTTTTGATTAACATTCTCATCCCTTCATTAATCGGCGTTGTCTTACTATTCAAAAAGAACAATGCTTAGCTTTTACTTGATGACCATTTTTATCCTGCTGCTGTTAAACTATCTTTACTTCTTGTCTGGGATTTTCCGCGGGCTCGGGAAGCTCCGTAATTCCAAATCAGAAAATCTGCCCGATGAGTTTATCTCGATCATTATTCCATTTAGGAATGAATCGGAAAATATTTTAAAGAGTCTTGAAAGTATTGAGAATCAAAATTATCCGCTGGGAAAATTCGAGGTCATTTATGTCAACGATTTCTCCGAAGACGATTCTCTTGAAAAGCTTTTGAGCGTGGAAAAATCAAGCAACATAACCGTAGTTTCGGTACCGAAGGGTTATTCGACCAACGCCCATAAGAAACGGGCGGTTAGGTTCGGTATCGAAAACTCTACCGGTGAAATTATTGTAACTACCGATGCCGACTGTATTCATAGTCGGGGTTGGCTTTCTTCGATTCTTAAAATGTTCGACAAGGAAACAGGCTTTGTATCAGGACCTGTTGAGTTTATTGAAGACGATACTTTTTTCTCAAAGCTTCAGAAGCTGGAATTTGCCGGGTTAGTCTTTACCGGCGCCGGGTTGATCGGAATTGATAAGCCCACAATCTGCAATGCGGCTAACATCGCTTACAGGAGAACGGCATATGAAACGGTAAACGGATTTAATGATAACCTTAATCTCTCCTCAGGAGATGATGAGCTGCTGATGCAGAAAATCCGGAAGGAAACAGAATATACCGTTAAATTCTGCACTTATAGAGAAGCAATTGTAAGGACCCGGGCAAATGAGACGCTGGAAAAATTTTATCATCAAAGAAAAAGATGGGCGAGCAAGGGACTGTTTTATGCAGATAAATTCTTAGTTGTAAAGCTCATCTTGATTTTCTTTTTTTACCTG
>JBJKRP010000409.1:0-4239 GCA_046704565.1 Ignavibacteriaceae bacterium
GCTTAAAGGAAGCAAAAGGATTTATTTTGCAGAACGTAGATGTGCCGGCGGAATTTTAGACGGAATTAATTATTATAACTTTTTGGATGGTAGAAAGGAGAACTCACTTGATTAAGGATATTAGAACTCTTATTGAAGAAAATAAAACATATTTTTTCAGATACCTGAATAGAGTTGCTTCGCATGAAAATAAATTATTGGTGAAAGGAACTCTGCTGGAAATTTTAGATGATTTTAAAAAAAATGAAGAAAGCGGTAACCATGAAGCAGTTGAAGAAATAATTAGAAAAATTACCGAATCGGTAGTAATAGGGTCATCAATTTTTTTTGAAATTAGAGAGAGGATTGCGTATTCAGCATTTTATTTGTTTAATATTGAGGAAATTTATTATGAGAAGATTAATGTTCATGGTTTCCTTAAGGCGAAGGAGAGGTTTATAAATCCCGGTACGAATAACGATACTCTGACTCTCAACTTCGGAACTTTTTATGATAAGTTCCCAAGCATAAGAGAATATAAAAGTATAGGTAAAGGTGTAGAATATTTAAACCGATATCTTTCCAGCAATATGTTTACTCAGCCGGAAAGGCTTCGTAAAGCTTTGTTCGAATTTTTATTTGTACATAAATATAAAACTCAGCAATTAATAGTTAACGGAAGATTAAACAGTCCGGAACAACTTAGCAGCAGTATAGATAGTGCTCTTGGTTTCCTGCGCAAAAAGCCCGAGGAAGAACCTTACCGGAAATTTATACTTGAGCTTCAGCAGCTTGGATTTGAACCGGGACTTGGCAATACCGCAGGTAAAATTGTAGAAAGCCTGGAAATGCTCGACGGATTGCTTCAATCTCCGGATCATCACGCTCTTAAGGAATTTCTTTCCCGGATACCGATGATATTCAATATTGCAATAATTTCACCACATGGATACTTCGGTCAGGAAGGCGTTCTCGGAATGCCTGATACCGGCGGACAGGTTGTTTATATTCTGGATCAGGTTAAAGCTCTTGAAAAAGAACTAATACAATCGCTAAAAGAATCCGGGCTGAATGCCAAACCTAAAATAATTATTCTTACAAGACTTATTCCAAATGCTTTGGGTACACGCTCCAACCAAAGGCTGGAAAAAGTTCATGAAACTAAAGATTCATGGATATTAAGGGTTCCGTTTAGGACTCACAATAAAAAGGTTACCGACAACTGGATTTCAAGGGTTGAGGTTTGGCCTTATCTGGAAAATTTTGCAGAGGATGCCTGTAAAGAACTGTCGGCTGAATTCGGTGAAAGACCGGATTTTGTAATAGGCAATTATTCCGACGGCAACCTGGTTGCATATATACTTTCCAAAAGATTCGGAGTAACGCAATGTAACATTGCACATGCTCTTGAAAAGAGTAAATACTTGTACAGTGCTTTATATTGGAAAAACCTGGAAAAGTATTACAATTTTTCAATTCAATTTACCGCAGATTTAATTGCAATGAATGCGGCCAACTTTATAGTAACTTCTACTTACCAGGAAATTGTAGGTACGGAAGAAGGAATCGGGCAATATGAATCATATGAAAATTTTGTTATGCCCGATTTATATAGAGTGGAAGGAGGCATAAATTTATTCCATCCTAAATTTAATATTGTTCCCCCCGGAGTTAATACCAGGATTTTCTTTCCATACACCGAAACAAAGAATAGAATAAAGGAAATTGAAGACGAATTAACGAAGCTTCTTTTTGAAAACGCGGAAGACGGGGATGTATTCGGCAAATTGGAAAAGCCGGAGCTTACACCCATATTCTCAATTGCCCGCCTGGATAAAATTAAAAATATCACCGGACTGGTAAACTGGTACGGAGATAATACAAAACTTCAGAAAGTTGCAAATTTAATTATTGTTGCCGGTAAAGTAGATGCCGGGAAATCAGCTGACGGCGAAGAGAAAGAACAGATTAATTGGCTTTATCATTTGATAGATCAATATAAATTACATAATAAAATCAGATGGATCGGCAAGTTGTTTAGAAAAGACCAAACCGGAGAAGTTTATAGAATAATTGCCGATAAAAAAGGGATTTTTGTGCAGCCGGCTTTATTTGAAGGATTCGGTTTGACGGTGCTTGAAGCTATGAGATCAGGGCTGCCCGTGTTTGCAACAATGTACGGCGGACCTCTTGAAATAATTCAGGATGAAGTTTCAGGTTTTCATATAGATCCCATCCATGGTGACGAAGCTTCTGCAAAGATTTTAAACTTCATAAATAAATTCAGAAAAGATCCAGGCTACTGGGACAAAATTTCCGCAAAAGCTATACAAAGAGTAGACAAAGCATACAACTGGGAGCTTTATGCTAAAAATCTTCTTTCGCTTTCCAAGATATACGGTTTCTGGAAATACACCACCAATATTGAAATGGAAGAGATGAATTCTTACCTGGAAGTCTTATATCATCTTTTATTTAAGCCTAGAGCAAAGGCAATGCTGGAAGTTCATAATAAGAGATAGACTTTAATAAGTTGATAAGAAGATTTATTTATAATTCTCTACTTTAAATATTTTAGTTTGAGTTGCCGTCATCTTTGCTTAAAAACAAGGTGCGGGTCGGATAGGCAAACTCTATTCCTCGTTTTTCAAATTCTTCGAAAATCTGCAAGTTGATAGCCTGCTGTATATCCATATATTTTGTATAATCAGCACCGATTACATAATAAACAAATTCAAAATCTAAACTGGAATCACCGTAAGAATAAAAGTGCCCTCGGTCAAAAGTAACATCAGTTTGAGCTTGTATAATTTCCTTGACTACACCGGGAACTTCTTTAAGCTGTTCGGCAGTAGTCTGGTAAATTACACCGAGATGGAATACTACTCTCCGCTTTTCCATTTTTTTATAATTATGGATTATTGAGTTTGTTAGCTCCTTGTTTGAAAAGACAAGCTGTTCCCCTCCAAGAGCTCTTATCCTCGTCGTCTTTATTCCGATATATTCAATAGCACCGGCTTTATCCCCGACAACAATAAAGTCTCCTATTTCAAAGGGGCGGTCGAAGAATATGACAAAATAGCTGAATAAGTCACCCAAAATCGCCTGGGCCGCAAGGGCAATAGCTATACCTCCAATACCAAGTCCGGCTATTACGGCCGAAACATTTATACCAAGGTTGTCAAGCAGAAAGACTAAACCAAGCACCCAGATTAAAAAGTTTACCAAAGTTGTTATTCCGCGGACTTCTTTCCGGCGGGTTTCACTTTCTCCTTTTCTCTTTAAGAAAACATTAAGAGAATAGTTTAATGCAGAAACTATAATTTTCAGGGCAAAGAAAGTTATTAGTATTATAGATATCTTTTTAAAAATAGTAAATACTTCAGTAGACAGATTTAACGAAGTTACGGCAATATAGAATACGCCGTAATAAAGAAGCGGGACAACAGACTTTTGAATGGAAGTAATTAGAAAATCATCTATGGTCGTTTCTGTTTTCTCGGTCCATTTTTTTATCCTAACCAGAACTATTTTCTTAAAGACGTTTACTATAATAAATCCGATTACAAAAACAATTATAGCCGTTATATACTGCTGGACACTGTTACCTAAAAAATGTTGGTTTAAAAAACTTTGCAACTTTTCCTCTCTTAAAATCTTGAATAATACAAGATAAAATTTTTATTGAAAGTTACAAATTATAGGGGGCATTTTTATAGTTAATTTTTATCCCCTACAAAGCTTGCCGAGCAAATGCTTCAGTCTCATTTTTTGGTAAGGCTTGGCTTTATTTAGGCATTGATTGAAATAAAATTTAATTTTCAGTCTGCATAATTTAGTTCCCGCTTTTGTTTATTTATTTTAATTAAAGATTGCATCTTTTCAAAAGATGCAATCTTTTTTACCTATAAGTTAAAATTTATTTATAGTTAGTATCATATGATACCAAAGAGAAGATTAACTATTTTTAATTATAAAATTCTCGGAGGTATATATGACTACTGTTAATTCGTTTGCTGACAGACTTAAATCTAAGTCTATTAAAAATTCTATCATTAACAATATTGCCAGGGACTTTAACCTTACTCCTATTCTTGCAGAAGCTTACTTTAACCAAATTAAGGACTATTTCACCGAACATGTTCAGCTTAACCTTACCAGTGGACAGATTCATTATCCTGCCATTGATGACCGGGAGCCGGCCGGTAAACCTGTGCAGCTTTGCCTTAAAAAGTCTGTTCACCTTACTCTTCATAATCC
>JBJKRP010000410.1:0-7532 GCA_046704565.1 Ignavibacteriaceae bacterium
GGCTATGACAAATCTTTCTCAAGAAAAGGCGCAAATCTCGGCTTGTTTATCGAATTTTACCTGGGATACGGTTCATCTATCCGGCTGGAAATAATTTATTCAATGAGAGGATTTGAAGTCTATGATACGCAGTCAAAAGGAACATTTGTACAGGAATATAATTACATTGAAATACCGCTGCTTCTCCAATATAATTTTCCCGTAGATTTTTTTCTAAAGCCAAAAATATTTGCCGGACCTGAAGTTTCATTTTTAAACAACGCGGTATCCAAATTCGAATACGGCAAATTTACCTATACAAGAGATTATAAGGACGAACTAAGCCCGCAAGAGTACGGAATAATAATCGGGATAGGCGCGTCTTATAGCTTTTACTTAGGCTTGATTGACTTCGACATAAGATATAACTACGGCATAAGCGATATCCTTGCAGATAAATACTCGGGAGAGCCCGGTTCAAGACTAAATACAATATCTTTTAACCTGGGATACGGCTTCAGATTGTAACCCGGCTTATATTAATTTTATCTATCTATTAATTTTAGCAACCATTATCTTAATATATCAAGTGGTGAAAACGCTCTGCGCTTATTTTTTTATTTAATTGACTTTCTTTAGCTTACATATTATGAATATTATCAGTAAGCAGGCTGTATGGATGTTATAGGCTCAAGGTTCAAAAAAAATATTATTTTTTATCTGGTAATAGCGGGAATATGCAGCTTCCTGCTTTCTTTATTTCTCTTAGAGGTTTTCTTTGCAGCGCTTTCAATAATGTGGCTGCTGGAAAGTATTGAAAATAAAAAAAGGGCTTTCGACGTTTTCACTTCTTTGATAATAATCTTCGGCTTAATAAGAATTGTTTCGATTTTCTTTTCTCAATATCCTTCGGTCAGCTACCAGTCGTTTTATAAAGATGCGCTGTTTTATCTTAGCTTTTTCTCATTAAGCTTTTATTTAAAAGCCGTCGGGAAAGAAAAGATAAGACTGATCTTGTATTGGTTTTTAATTGCGGCAGTCATTATCTCGATAACCGGGTTGTTCCTGTTCAACTTAAACCTTGTTGAAAGGACGCAGTCATTTACTGCCGGCTACGCTACTTTTTCTTCTTATCTGGTTGCAGCCTTAGGCTTGTTCCTTGTCTTTCATGAAGAGAATAATGAAAGACTGAGAAGTATATTTATAATATCGGGCATCGCCTTGATACTGACGGCAATCATCACCTCGATGGGAAGGACAAATATTTTTATTTCGGGTGTATTATTTTTTGCAGCTTTATTTCTCAGGAAGTTCAAGTTGAGCTTCGCTTTCATAATCGTATTAATAACCATACTCTTATCTTTATTTTCTTTTAATAACAATAGAGTGGAAGTTACTAACAGGGTCGATAATCCCACAGACCTGTCGGATAGGAATGTTCTGCTTGAAGGGGCAAAGCTATTAGCACTCTCACACCCTGTATTGGGCTTCGGACCAAGGACATTTCATCAGATATTTCCGCTTAAAAATAAGCTGGCGGATAAGGGCATCGGAAGCTGGCATAATGATTTTATCCAGGTCTATTTTGAAAGCGGAGTTTTAGGTCTATTCTCTTTCCTCTTAATTATCTTCTCGGTCTATTATTACGGTATCAAATTGTTAAGAAGAAATATTAATAATACAGATAGTAAAATAATCTTAAGTACATTGTTCGGCTTTTCAGGCTTAGTGTTGTCTGCTTTAACTGCCGGCTTTATTGATTCACCTATACTATCGATTTTATTTGCCTTTTTTATATCGATAATATCCGCAGAGATATTTTATAATAAAGACTTAAAGGCAGCTTAAAATTTATTATGACTCAATGGGCTTTCAAATAATAACACTCTAAATAAAAATATAATAAAATGGATAAGTTTGACGATAAAAAAGACCAATGCATGCTTTGCGGTTCAAAGAACGTACGATATTACTTTACAACATCGGATGCAATTGATATTTATATTTGTCAGGACTGCAGAGTCCAGTTTATGAACCCGCAATACACAGACGAGTATTTAATAGATTATTATTCCCGGTACACAAATGATAAGTCCGAATGGGAAGAAGAGTTATTTCATTCGCATAATTTCTGCTTGGATATTATTGAAGGCTACCGGAATAACAAGGGTAAATTATTTGACATCGGATGCGGGTACGGGCATCTCTTAATGCAGGCAAAGAAAAGAAATTGGCAGATCAGCGGCTTTGACGTCGATTGCCGGACTATCGAAAGAATAAGCAAGACCGTAGGCAGCGATCTGTTATGCGGCGACTTCTTAAAGTTAAGCTTCACGGAAGAAAACTTTGACGTCATAACAATGCTGCATGTTATCGAACATCTAAAAAACCCGCAGCAATATCTGAAAATTATTTACAGCATTCTAAAAAAGGAAGGCATCTTTTTCCTTGCTCTTCCAAATATACGGTCGCGTTCAGCTATATTTAAATTCGGTTTGGAAAAGATCGGGTTAAGGAAAGAAAACAGGGGCTCGTATTACGATACCGGACATCACTTATGGTACTTCAGTCCTAAGTCAATTAAAAATACTTTAGATAAATACGGCTTTAAAATAATTGACATTCGAAGCGGAAGACATGTAAAGCCGATTAAGTCAAGTGTAAAGAAATATATTGTTGAAAATATCCTGGACCGAATTCTCTGGCGGTCAACTATGCTGGTTGTTGCTGTCAAAAATAAATGAGGATATTTTTATTATCATAAAAGATTTGCAGAAGACGTAATTGATGAGAGACCATGTTTGTTAATTAGATTAAATTTGGTAAATTAAATAAGAAGTACGGCATAACATTATGATATCGACCGTTATAGTACATTTTGCAGCACTTTTGTTTTTTGATTACTAATTGTTTATGAAAATAATTTTTTAGGGAAAATAAACAGCTATGGATGACAGCAAAAAGACAAAGCCCGAGCTTATTAAGGAAATCTCAAGACTTCGACGGCAAGTTAAAAGGCTGGAAACAAAAACAGATAAGAGCATCAAAAATAATAAAGAGGGAGACGTTCAACAGGAGAGAATCTTTTTACGGACACTAATAGACAACCTGCCTGATGGAATTTATGCTAAGGACTTAAAGGGACGGAAGACCCTGACAAACCACGCCGATGTAAAAAACATTGGCTTAGGTTCCTCGGATGAAGTGCTTGGAAAAACCGATTTAGAACTCTTCTCCGAAGAGGTTGCCGACAGATTTATGGCTGACGACGATACCGTACTGCGGGAAGGCAAGTCTATAATTAATCGGGAAGAATTCTTTTTCGATAAGGACGGGAGCAAACGATGGCTGCAGACTTCCAAGCTCCCCCTTAAAGACGACAAAGGGAACATTATCGGGCTGATAGGCATCGGACGGGACATAACGGAACAAAGACTCGCTCAAGAAGCCCTTAATGAAGAACGGAACCTGCTCAGAACATTAATCGATAACCTGCCGGATCTAATATTATTTAAAGACATGGATGGCAGATATATTTTAAATAACCAGGCACACCTGGATTGTATCGGCGCAAAGAGTCAGGCTGAAGCTTGCGGAAAGACATTATTTGATTTCTTTGGCAAGGAACAGGCTTTAGAATTACTCGAAGAAGAAACAAACATTTTAAGGACTGGCAAGCCGCTTGTGGAATGCGAACAGATACTTTATCATAAGACAAAAAAAGAAAAGAGAATTTATCTTGTTAACAAAATAGCTTTGAAAGATAAGGACGGAAATATAAAGGGTCTCCTCGGGCTGGCGCACGATATTACAACCCGGAAAAAGGCAGAAGAGACTCTTAAGCGTACCTACAAGGAACTGGAACGAACCAACGAAGATCTTATGAAGGCTAATAAAATAAAGGATCAGTTCCTTGCTAATATGAGTCATGAAATCCGTACGCCGCTTAACGCAATAATCGGCATGGCGGGCATATTATTAGATACACGGTTAAACGAAGAGCAGCGTGACTTCGCAGAAACAATTCTCGGCAGCGGCGATATTCTTTTAACACTTATAAACGACATCCTTGATTTCTCCAAAATTGAAGCGCAGAAAATCGAACTGGAGAAGCAGCCTTTCAATCTTAGGGACTGTATTGAAGAGGCGCTTGATCTTGTTTCCTCCAAAGCATCCCAAAAGAACATCGAGCTGGCTTATCTCTTCGACGAAGGTGTATTAACAAATATTGCCGGCGATGTAACCCGTCTCCGCCAGATACTTGTTAACCTACTTAGTAATGCTATTAAATTTACGGACAACGGTGAAGTTGTTATTAGCATCAAAGGACAGCTAAAGGACTTTGACTCTTATATGCTGCACTTCTCTGTTAAAGATACCGGGCTTGGCATACCGCCCGAACAGCAGGAAAGGCTTTTTAAATCCTTTACCCAGGTTGATGCTTCAACTACAAGAAAGTACGGCGGAACGGGGCTCGGCTTGGCAATTAGTAAAAGGCTCAGCGAGATAATGGGCGGTACAATGTGGGTTGAAAGTACGGGTATTCCCGGCGAAGGCTCTACCTTCCATTTTAAAATTATTACCGGGTTATCTTCTGACGATGAAGCCGGAGCGGGCTTACCTGACCTTTCAGGTAAGAGGGTCTTAATAGTTGATGACAACAATACTAATAAAAGTATTTTAATACAGCAGACCACGTCTCTTAACATGGAAGCTGTTGGAGTGGAATCTGGCGCCGAAGCTCTTAGGTTACTGAACACTGATGCATCTTTCGATATAGCCATACTTGATTTCCAAATGCCGGTTATGGACGGAATAATGCTTGCGGAAGAAATCCGTAAGATACCGGCAAGACAGCCGCTCCCTTTAGTGCTTTTATCCTCGCGGGGATTTCAACATGATAGCAACCTGAACCTTTCCTTTTTTGCGGCTACGCTAACCAAGCCGATAAAGTTTTCTCAGCTTCAAAACGCATTAATGAATATCTTGAAAAAGGAAAAGGCGGTAGTTAAAGAGAGAACCCAAGCCGCAGGTTCACGGTTCGATTCAAATATTGGCGTACAGTATCCGTTAAAAATACTTCTTGCGGAGGACAACATAGTAAACCAGAAGGTTGCGCTCAGGTTTCTTGAAAGACTCGGCTACCGGGCTGACGTTGCCTTCAACGGGCTTGAAGTACTCGAGGCATTAAAGCGCATGCCTTACGAGCTTATTTTAATGGACGTACAAATGCCTGATATGGACGGTGAGGAAGCAACTGTTGAAATCAGGAAAAATTATTCTTTAGGACGCCAGCCCAGGATTGTTGCAATGACAGCCAATGCAATGAAATCGGATCTCGATAAATATATTGCTTCGGGAATGGACGATTACATCGTAAAGCCATTTAAAGTTGAAGACCTGGTCCGTGTCTTAATAGAGAGTCACACTTATTTTTATCCCGTGTAATTGAATCGTGCTTTGCAGAGTCCTTTCTCCTTGCAAAGCACGTAAGATATATTCTTGAAATACAGAAATAACTTCTGAAACAGAGTAAGCAAGCCGTTACTGCGTATCTATTACGGTTGAAGCGCTCTCTAATCCTTTCGAAGTCGCCTTTAAAGTAATCTCGCCTTTCATATCGTTTGATTGAACAACAACCAGGCACATCCCGTTGAATGCTTTCCTGTAATCGGCTTTGAAAGGCTCATGATCGGTCTCGGAACCGTTATCTACTCCGGCAATCTTTCCTGTACCGCTTATTTTAAAATTGATCAGGTTGTCGGCATAAGGAACCATTGTCCCGTTTTTATCTGTAACTTTTACGGTAACAAAAGAAAGGTCCTTGCCGTCTGCGTGAATTATCTTTCTATCCGGCTCAATAGAAATTTTTGCAGGCTCTCCGGCAGTCTTATCGTACGTTGTTAAAGTTTCCATACCGTTTTTATAACCAACTGCTTTAAGAGTTCCCGGCTTGTAAGGGACACGCCACATCAAATGGAGCTTGCCGTCTGTTTTCTCTCTAACACCGAGTGATTTTCCGTTTAGAAATAATTCAACCTTGTCGCAGTTTGTGTAAGCCCAAACATCAACAGAATCTCCCTGCTTCCAGTCGGGTTTGCCATTTTTTATTTCAGTCCATACCTGCGGATTCCACGGAGGGAAGACATGAAGTACCGGCTTTTTAGTCCATTCGCTCTGGTACAGGTAATAAGCATCCTTCGGAAATCCTGCAAGATCAATTATACCGAAGTAGGAGCTTCGCGAGGGCCATACGTATGGGGTCGGTTCGCCTAAATAGTCAAAGCCGGTCCAGATAAACATACCCGCAACAAAATCATATTTCATAATATTACGGAGTGCTTCCTCGTGAGTTTCACCCCACGGTGCGCTGCAGTTGTCGTAGGCAGAACAAGTATTGTCCGGGTTTCCATTGAGAAAGGGTTTATCCCATCTTATCGGCCATCTGCGGATACTGTCTGACGGCATATCATAATGCCCGCGTGTCTCTAATGCAGATGTAGTTTCGGAACCGATTAGTCTCTGACCGGGATAATCCTTTTGGAAAGTCGCATAATCATTTTGATTATAGCTGAAGCCGATTATATCCAGAGCGCCTGATTTTATAATATAATTTGATGTGCTCGGATTATTGCAGTTGGATGTAATAGGACGGGTTTTATCAAGACTCCTGACTATACCGCAAAGTTCTTTCGCAATTCTTGTACCGCTTGTATCCCATTGTTCGGGTATTTCATTTCCGATACTCCATAAGAAAATGCTTGGATGATTCCGATCTCTCAATATCATATCTTCAAGATCCCTCTTATGCCACTTGTCCCAGTCTAAGGAATAGTCATATTTTGTTTTGTGTATTTTCCACATATCGAATGCTTCATCCATTACTATGAAGCCCATCTTATCGCATAAATCAAGAAGCTCGGGATCTGGAGGATTATGCGAGGTGCGAATTCCGTTGCATCCCATTCCTTTAAGAAGTTGAAGCTGACGCTGTATTGCACGGTAATTTGCAGCCGCACCAAGACAGCCAAGATCATGATGGTCGCAAACTCCCCGGATTTTTACATGCTTGCCGTTTAAGAAAAATCCTTTGTTGATATCAAACCTAAATGTTCTGATTCCGAAAGTTGTATTGTAATTGTCGGTCATCTTGCCATCGTTTTCAATTGTTGTAACCGCTTTATAGAGATCCGGATTTTCAATCGACCACAACTCAGGATCATTAACAGTCAATTCCTGACTTACTTCAGTACCGGAATCTTTTAGTATTGAAGCAGGTGTTTCGACTTCAGCAACTTTTTCACCGGCTTTGTTTAATACTGTTGTTCTTACATTAACTTTCTGATCACTGCCGGTAGCATTTTTTACTTTTACTTGAATTGAAACTTTTGCCGATTCATTTGTTACTTCCGGTGTGGTTATATAAGTTCCCCAATGATCAACATAAACTTTATTTGTTGTTACAAGCCAAACGTTCCTGTAAATACCGGAGCCGGAGTACCAGCGGGAGTTCGGCTGCTTTGAGTTATCAACCTTTACTGCAATAATATTTT
>JBJKRP010000411.1:0-8430 GCA_046704565.1 Ignavibacteriaceae bacterium
AAGAAATAGAATGACGATAATGAATATTTCTTCCCGTCATAATGCTTCAGATATTCTATCGAATAAATTGCAGCAAGCAAAGAACCGGTAGAAATTATAATTACAAAAAAAGCTGCGAGCGAATCGAGTCTTAGTGCGGCATTGCCAACAGGTTCGGAGAAAGTTAATATCTTTTCTAAAAAGCTTCCTTTTAATAAGACTGAAATTGCAGAGGGAAGAATCAAAAACTGGGCGGCAATTCCAAAGAGTAAAAACAAAATTCCTTTTGCTTTACCTTTTACAAAAAGCGCCGCCGCTCCGCCTGCAAAGAAAAGAATGCAGCCTAAAAGAAAACCGTCAGACAATTCTTACTAATTACCTTTCCACTCAATTTCTTTTTCTTCAACGTAACTCAAAATATTGTCCTTCGATTCTCTCCGCTTCAATATATCAATAAACCTGTCATCCTGACATAAATAGGAAATTTTCGAAAGCGTCTCGAGATGCTTCTTCGGACTGTTTGATAAAACTATAAACAAAGTATGAACCGGCTCGCCATCCAGTGCTTTGAAATCGGTTGGATTTTTTAGATAACAAATTGAAACGCTGGAGTCGACAGCTTCGGTAATAATCGGATTTCGCGGATGAGGAATCGCTATCCCTTTACCAATTGCCGTTGTCATCATTTCTTCGCGGCTTAAAAGCGCTGAAAGAATTTCTACTTTAGAAATATTTGCCGGAGTAGAAATCTTCTCAATTGCATATTTTAAGATATCCGCAACCGAACTGCCGGGAATACTTGGATAAACCCCGCCGGCTTCCAGAAGCGCATAAAAGCTGGATGATTTTGCTTCAGTTGTTAAGTTTAAAATGTTAGAAGTAAGCTCAATCTTGCTGCTGAGAATCCACTCATTTATCTCGGAGCGGTTAAACCTGTACTGATGATTTATCCTGTAGCAGGGAATCTTTTTATCCTTAATCCATCTGTAAACCGTCTTTTCCGAAACGTTAAGAAGCTCTACTATATCCTTTATCTTTAAATCCACAGAGTCCGAAAAAATTTTGGCGGGAAATGTAAATCTTTTTCCGTCAATGTGCAAAGATTTCCGGGAAAATAGTTAGATGTCCGGAGATGTCCGGGGAATTGGAGTTAATACTTTATCATTAAATGGTTTCTAAATTGCTTTGAAGCTTGAGATTAATTTTCTATTTACTCAGTGTAATGAGTAAATTTACTCGATACACTGAGTAAAATCTATATTACTTTAAGAAACCAAGCACTGCTTTCATTACTTCGTCTCTCGTCTTCTGGCTAAAGATTGTTTCAAACGGAAAACCGAATGCAACTACTTTATAATTCCCGGAATAAACAGTAGCTGCCGGAAACTCATTTTCCGAATAACGAAGAATTATCTTTCCGCCGTTTACTCCCTGGATAGCATCCGGTGCCGAAACTGCGTAGACGCTGTCGTTAAATACGGTATTGAACTTTAGTAACAAAGATTCCGGCAAAAAGGTATCATCAATTGATTTGACTTTGCCGGTTGATGAAGCGTGGTCTGCATCCAATTTATATTTTAGAATATCCGTCGCAAACTTTTCATCGGTGCTATCGGGGTTTGTCCTGTTGAACAAATCGCTGCCGATGTAAGAGCCTGAGATAAAAATATTCCCTCCGCCTTTGCAGTAATTGGTTATAATCTTTTGAAGCTTAACGGGAAAAGTCTTGTAGCGAAGTCCGAGAAGCGTGTCGTCCCATGCTCTTTCCCAATGAGTTGATTTCTGTTCGCCTAAAATTAAATCCACAACTTTATAATTAGATAAGTCAACAAGGCTGTCTTCAACAGCCTGCGCACTTACGGAAGTAAACGGGTAGCCGCAGTCCTTTATCGACTCTCCGTGGATATAGGGAAAGTCAAACGTGTTGCCGGCAATTATATCCGTTTCATAGTTCGAATGGCTTGCGCCCCAGCCCGGTTCGTCGTTGGAAACAAACTTCGATGTGGAATCAAAGTTGAATTGAGAGCCGGTATAGCTTAGATCGTAATGGTCGGGAACGCCCGGATCAATTGCGTTTACAAAGCCCGTAAAATCCTTGCCGCTGACTGAAGCAGGTGCAGCAACTCGGTAGAATCCGTTTATTATTAAAACCGGCTTCTTATCGTTATCCGTCCTGCAGACGGAAAGGATTTCCGAAGGGAAACTTTCTCCGCCGTTATTTACAGCAGTTACCTTGAAGCTGTAAATGTCTCCCGGTTTAAGGTTTCTGAAATCGTAATAAGGCTGACTTGCTATCACTCCGTTATCAAAGTCGCCGCTATTAATTCTTGTATATACAATATATTTATCCGGTGCTGCGGTAGGTTCCAGCGAATCAGTTGTTGGCTTCCAGGTAAGCATCACGTCACCGTCAATGTTATTCAGCGATGCAGCAAAACATTTCACCGGTAGCGGTTCAACAACATATTTAAAATTATTCTGCACTGATAGAAAGCGCAGAACGCCCTTATAAATAGCTCTCGCTACAGTGAATCTAAAATCCGGATCAAGCGCAAACTTCATATCGAGAAAATTTTGATGTGCCAGTATTTCTAACAAAACTGAAGGAACATTCGGTCGCACTGCTTCACTGTAATCTGAATCTTCAAGTGGTCTCCGGTTCCAGGTTGAATCATATTTCATCCTTATATCATTAACAACCTGGGATTGAACCAGGTCGGCAAAATCCCGGTTTGCCATCCTGGACATACTGCCGGGAAAGTCTCCTTTACCCTTCTCACCAACACTGCTGTATATTGCAAGAGTGCCGACCGTAGTATCGTTATGGGTAATTCCCGCATCGGTGTGGATGGCAAGAGATGCATCAATTGGAATTCCAAGCCCTTTTAATTTTCTATCACCGTTCGGACCATCCGGTGCGCCTGTAAGGTAATTAACGTATTCCGGTCTGCTCTTATAGTCGTCGTTATAATCGTTTTCATTCCTGCTCAAGCTGTAAACAAGTGAATCCGGCACTCCTGCATATTGTAGATAATACCTTGCAGCTTCAAAAATTTTGGGACGACCGCTGGTGCTGCCGCCTCTCTCAATTATTCCCATTCCCCCGCCAAAGCGAACTGCATCCGCTGAAACAATTCTTCCGCTATCTTTACTTTGATTTGTTAAGACAACTTCATCAGCGCCCGGATTATATCCTTTCTCGAATCTAAATTCGCCCAGGTAAATCCACGTGCTTCCGCCGATCTGCTGGTTTACTTTGAATTTTGTCCGGATACCCTCATGATAAACAATGTAATGAGCATCGGAAACATTCTCCCGTAAAGCATTATATGAAATATACACGGCGTAGAAACCCGTTTCCGGTATATCAGGTATCCAGCTTACAGAGGCGGTTGAATCCTGTCTTGATTCGATCTGTCTGCTTGTACCTTTGGTAAAAGGATTATACCCGGTTAGGTAAGGAGGATTACCGGCTGAAAATCCGGGCTCATCCGCATCCTTCCAGGAATTGTTTTTTCCTTCATTTCTTTCAACGTAATATTTTTCTTTAACATCGGAAGGTGAATCGTTGTCGACAACAACAGAATATTTCTGCATATCCCTTTCGCGCGGATCAAAAACATTTGCGCCTGCATTTTCGAGCATGGGGATTAAATACGGAACAACAAAAGACAATGTCAATTTATCTTCAACGGATTGAAAGAGTCTGGGACGCTGCCATTCCCAGCGATTTTCCGTATTGTTATAATACCAGCCGTGGCTGGGCCACACGGCTATGTTCCTATCAAACAAACCGTTTGTCGGGACAAACTTCTTACTTATATTTTGAACTACAGGCGCCGGTCTCTTTTTTATCCCGGACGGAAGGCGTGATAAATCGTAATCACTCCTGTTGCTTCTATAATAATTCGGAATAAAATATTGAATAGGATGCCCCTGTGTCTCAAGCGTAAATTTATATGCTTCAAATCCGCTGCCGAAATATTTTTTTACTTCGGCATAAATCTCCCTGACATTCTCCACTCTAAAAGGAAGAAAGCCGAAATTTCTATTCAGTTTGACAACAATACTTTTAGCGGCGGTATCGATTTGAAGGGTATCTATTTTAGTGCCCTCGGGTATCTTGAACTTGAAAATCCGTTTTGCAAAATCAATTTTAAACTCATTTGCCTTAGCAGCAAAGGTCGGGCTGAATTTACCGGAAACTACATTTACTGCTTCCGGTGTAGAGCTGCAGCCGAAATAGGAAATAGATATTATTAAGACAAAGGCAAATTGTAAGAGCCGATTCATGTTTACATCCCGGTTAAAGATAAAAATTTAAAAATTTGTTCCGAAAAAATAACCAATAAATGTTTCGCTTTCATGAAATATTTTTCCAGGGTGACGCCCTTAATATAAGTTCCAGGACGAGACTCTGCCATGCCGGTTTGACAGCATAACCCGCTTGTTTGTTTCAAATTAAATTAAATATTTTAATCCTGGAGCTTGAGGGAGAACCATGTCACTCAAAGCTTAAATTGATTTTTGTATTATGCATGGACAAAAATAAAAAAATTTATGAGCATCAGACAAATAAACCTTCTTGAAGATCAGCAGCAGGATGCGCCGCTTAAAAGAGATATAAAAGAACTGGGAATTATCCTCGGCAACGTTTTAAAGGAACAGGCAGGCGTCAATGTTTATGAAACGGTTGAGACGCTGCGTGCGCTTACAAAGCAGCTCCGCAACCAGTTCAGCGAAAAGACACGAAATGATATTATAACGGTGATCAATTCATTGAGCATAGACAAAGCTTACAAGGTTGTAAAGGCTTTCTCTATTTATTTTATCCTTGTCAACGCGGCAGACGAGGTTCACAGGATAAGGATACAGCGAAACAACGAGCTTAAAGATAAGCCCTACCAGCCCGGCTCGCTGGCTGACGCACTCACCTGCTTAAAGGAGATGAAGATAAAAGAAGAATTAATTCTGGACTCTCTTAACAGGATGGAGATTATACCGGTATTTACTGCTCATCCTACGGAGGCAACAAGGCAGACAATATTAAGAAAGATACTTAGGATCAGCAAGCTGCTTCTGAAACGGGAAACAGTAATCAACACTGGTGAAGAACTGAATGAGATCAGTAAAAAGCTGCAGACGGAAATTACGCTTCTATGGCAGTCAAACGAGATCAGGTTCCATAAGGTTACGGTAAAGGATGAAATTCAGAACGGACTATTCTTCTTTAAAGAAGTACTTTACGATCTGATACCGGAGTTCTATTCTTCGTTCAACAGACACTTAAATGCGGTTTATGAAATTGATCAGCCCTCACCTCCCTTGATTAAGTTCGGGTCATGGATGGGCGGCGACAGGGATGGACATCCATTCGTTACTCCCGAAATTTCAAAAGACACACTGGTAAACAATAAAAAACAGATCATCAGCCTTTACCAGCGTGATCTGGATAATCTTTATTCCTCAATAAGCTCATCGGATAATATTATACCGGTCAGCAAAGAACTTGAGAAATCCGTCGCTTTGGAAAGCGTTCTCTTTAACCTGGACAATATAGATACGGTACTTCGCGACCCTTCTGAAATTTACCGTTCCAAAATTCTGCTCATCTCTCTCAAGCTTGAAGAAACAAAACAGAACCTTTCCCGCGGCTACAAGAATATGTATGAGTTTATTGCCGACCTGTACATGATCTACAACAGCCTTGCGGCAAATAAAGGGAAGATTATCGGTGACGTCAACCTTCTCCCTTTCATTTACAAGGTAGAAACTTTCGGCTTCAGGCTTACTGCGCTGGATGTAAGACAGAATGCATTCCAACTAAGAGATGCCGTTAATGAGATTTTCAATTTTACGGAGGTCAGCAGAAATTTTTCTTCCGAAGAAGAAGAAAGAAAGATAAAAATCTTAACAGATGAAATCTTAAGGGCAAGACCTCTTAAAAATAATTTTACCCGGCTAAGCGATTCGACTCTGAGAATAATTGAAGAGTTCGGAGTAATTAAATGGGGCAAGGAGAACGTTGCACCGAACGCCTGCAACGACTACATTATCAGCAACTGTGCCTCTGTAAGCGACGTACTGACTGCGATGCTGCTCGCAAAGGAAGCGGGCTTGCTAACTATTGCTCACGGTAAAATACTTGATTCGCAGATCGACATCCTGCCGCTCTTCGAAACTATTTTTGATCTTAGAAGCGCGGATACTGTTATGAACGAGCTCTTCGAGAATAAAGCTTACTCACGTCATTTAAAGCTTAGAAAGAATATTCAGAAAATCATGATCGGCTATTCGGACAGCAATAAGGACGGAGGCATAATTACTTCAAACTTCGAGCTGTATAAGTCTCAGACAAATTTGAAGAGGCTCTGCGACGAAAACGGGATAGAGCTTATCCTATTTCACGGCAGAGGCGGAAGCACTTCACGTGGAGGAGGTCCGGTAAATCTATCTATTCTTGCACAGCCGAAAGGAACAATCGAGGGGAAAATAAAAATCACCGAACAGGGCGAAATGATATCTTCAAAATATTTGATACCGGAAATAGCCAAGCGAAGCCTGGAGCTGATGACTTCGGCGGTATTGATTACGACGGTAAATTCAACTTTAAAACAGAAAGAAGATAAACTCGATTCATATAAAAATATTTTTGAGGATATTTCGTCCAACGCCTTTGCTGTGTATAAACAACTGATCAATCACCCGGACTTCTTCGAATATTTCAGGACTGTAACTCCAATAGACATAATAGAGCATATTGAAATCGGGTCACGTCCTTCTTCCAGGAAGAGAAGCAGAGACATAAGGAACCTGAGAGCTATACCGTGGGTATTCGCATGGACGCAGAACAGGCAGACAATATCGGGCTGGTACGGGTTTGGCTCCGCAATTATGAAAAGCATCGAGAGCAAGCATGCAACATGGGATGATATAAAAAAAATGTATGCCGAATGGGAGTTTTTCCAGGTACTTGTCTCTAATCTGGAAATGGTACTCTTCAAAACCGACATGATCATAGGGAAGGAATACCTCTCGCTGCTTCCCGGTAAAAGCCGCGCTAAGAAAATTTTCAAGCTTATAAATAATGAATTTGAATTATCCAGAAATGCCGTCCTGAAAATTACGGGGGAGGAAAATCTTTTAGACCATGATAAGTCGCTTCAGCGCTCACTTTTCCTGCGCAATCCTTATATCGATCCGATCAGCTTTATTCAGATCAAGTTTATAAAAAAGTTCAGACAGAAAGATCTTCCGAAAGAAAAAAGAGAAAAATTACTGTCACTTCTCCGGTTGACCGTTAACGGTATTGCCGCAGGCGTCCGGAATACTGGCTGAACGATTATTATCCTATCAGAATTCCGTTTTGAATTACCGGCAATTATCCGGCATTCACCGATTTAACATTTTAAAGAGGACTCTCCGGCTATAATTTTGTCACCGTTAATTGTAAACAAGTACTATCGTGAAGTGAACTCAACCGGAACAAGGTAAAGATAAATTGAAAAACTTTTCATAATTTATAGCGCTCCATTTACCTTTTGTTCTCATGGAACTATAATTCTAAATTAAAATAAAGATGTCTAAATCGTAATCTTTCTCCTAATCTTAATCGGATTTAAAGATGTAGTTATGAAGTAAAAAACGAGTAAGAGAAAGATTAAGATTACGAGCAAGAAATAATCATTTATAGAAAAACTAATTTTTGAAGCATGGAAACAAAAAACACGGATCTATCTTCGTTACGAATAAACCGGACTGAGAAAAATCAAGCTCCGGGCTCAAGAAAAAATTTAATCATTGTTATCTCTTCTGCCGCAGTTATATTATTAGCATTTGCAGGCTATGCAATACTCGGTTCCGTTTTCAATTCCGATATAACAGTAAAATTGGCAACGGCATCGCTTCAGACTCCGGCACAGTCGAATGCAATTTTTACTGCAAGCGGTTACGTTGTTGCTCAAAGAAAAGCCGCCGTCGCCTCTAAGGGAACCGGCAGGCTTATTTACCTCGGAGTTGTTGAAGGCGACAAGGTAAAGAAGAACGAAATTATCGCAAGGATTGAAGACACCGACGTTAAAGCCCAGCTTGCTGAAGCAAAAGCCAATCTCGAGCTTCAGAAAGCAAACTTGCAGGACACGAAAAACACACTGCAGCGGGAGGAAGCGCTATTCAGAACGGGCTCTGCAACACAGGCAGATGTTGATGCCGCGGATGCAAACTACAAGCGGGTAGTTGCTTCAATCGATGTTGCAAAGGCTCAGGTAGAAGCCGCCGAGGTAGCGGTTGAAAATACAATAATACGCGCACCGTTCGATGGAACAGTACTTACAAAGGATGCAGACGTTGGAGAGATAGTTGCTCCTCTTGCAGGCGGAATAAATTCCAGGGGCGCAGTTGTAACAATCGCAGATATGTCCTCTCTGCAGGTCGAGGCGGATGTTTCAGAGT
>JBJKRP010000412.1:0-18525 GCA_046704565.1 Ignavibacteriaceae bacterium
TTCGAACGCTCAATTACCATCATTCCTTCGTCGGCTAAGAACTTTCCATCAAGAATATTTTTTACAACAACGTAAATATCATCCTTAAAAAACGGCGGGTCGGCAAGGATTAAATCGTACTCTTTCTTCTTAGGAAGAGAAGAAAACCTGACGGCTTCCATCTTATAAATCGTGCAGCGGTCCTCTGCTTTAAGAGAATTAATATTCTCTAGAAGATTTTTTTGGATAACGAAATTCTTTTCAACAAAGTCTACCGAGGCAGCGCCCCTGCTTAAGCACTCCAACCCAAGCGAGCCCGAGCCGGCGTATATATCAAGTACATTTATTCCATCGAAATCAATTTGATTGTTTAACAGGTTGAAAAGAGTTTCTCTTACTCTGTCCGTGGTCGGTCTGATTAGGTCTGATTTTGGAACGTTAATTAATCTTCCCTTAAATTCTCCCGAGATGATCCTCATCCTCATAATTTTTTTACGCAAGTCTCATTGCAATGCCCGCAGCGGGTGAGAATGAGTTATGCTTCAGTACGTAGTTCTTGTTGTCAAAAAGCCTTGGCTCGGGCTGTATTTTATCGAATGGGTTGAAATGAATTAAGCTTATGCCTAAAACGTTTTCCAGCGTATGAATAATCGTTTCCGATACGTCCTCGCCGCAGATAAACGCATTGCTGATTAAGTTCCTGTTAATCTTAAATGATTCCTGCAGGGATGTTTCTTCGAACAGCAGGGTAGGGATCTCTCCGGCATCATTTAAAGGTATTACCTTGAACCGCACCGGCTTTCCGTCCATTGAGAATAATAGTGAAAGATGCTTGCTGCTGAAATATATACTTAAGTTTAAGCCTTCTAAGGAAGAAGGAAAGTTCATGGTCAATGCTCTCTCGGAAGCCGTGTGGAGGTTGTCTATAAAGTTAAGTTTTAAGTTGTTAAGCCTTGAGAAGCTTTGGAAAAGTTGTATGAATTTTCTTTGTATGCCGATTGCAATAATCGAATTGTAATTTGTCAGATTATTCTTTTCTACTTCTATGTATTGAATTGCCAGGTCCTTAGCCGGGATAAACGGGTACACCACTGAAAGCTCCCATCTCAATTCCTCCTCGAGGTCCTGCGGAAGCAATGTGTTGTCATACGGTACCTGGATAGAGTTAAACAATTCAAATGGGAGAGCGAACGATACAAATTTGCTCTGGAGCGGCTTCTTAATTATAATCTCGTTGAATGCGCTCTGCAGTTGCGCGGCAATTTTAGTCTCTTTATCATTCTCAAAATCTACAGGTTCATTTAGATAAGCTTCGTCAACGTTGTTAAGGTAGAACCTGCCGCTTTTAAAAACAATCTCAACAAGCTGTATCTTGGAACTTGAAACCGTTATCCCTGCATGATTTTCAAAAGCTGCCATAATTTTTTTATTTAATATAAGAATACTTCTTAATCTTTTCTAATTTAACTTTCCCAATGCCTTTTACCTGGAGCAGATCGTTATAGCTTGAAAATTTTCCGTGCCGTTTGCGGAACTCCAATAACTGCAGCGCCGTCTTTCTGCCTATCCCGGGAAGGGTTGTAAGTAACGGTAAGTCTGCGGTGTTTAAGTTAATGCTTTTTTCACCGGGCAATTTCTTTTGCTCGATCAAGGAAAATTGCTTTTTATTAAGCCCGAGTATT
The DNA here is from genome assembly GCA_046704565.1 of Ignavibacteriaceae bacterium. GTDB lineage: Bacteria > Bacteroidota > Ignavibacteria > Ignavibacteriales > Ignavibacteriaceae > FEN-1297. Next base: position 1,662 of record JBJKRP010000412.1, read on the forward strand.
TCTGAAGATGACAAATTTTCTTCAGCGGCTGTTGTCTGAATAAACTCAGTTGAATCTTCATCATTACCCGAATTTAGAAAAAGGCTGTCCTGTTCCGCGTAATCAAATTTATTGTAACCGGAATTTCCGCGGCTGTCAAAAAATGCAGTATAAAAACTTCCGGCAGCAAGCGTCAACAACAGAAAGAAGATAACTCTAATTTCAGTTTTCGTTAAGCCTGTCTTAATAGAGAGTTTTTGAAGCATCTGCTTCCGCCTTTGAAAAAATTTTCAAAAAGAAAATCTCTTAAAGAAGTTCTTTTCATCAGAGCTTGAAGATTTCTTAAAGTTCTGCTGATCGGAAAGTTCTTTTAAGAGTTCCTTCTCCTTCGAATTAATCTTTTTAGGTATTTCAATGTTCACTCTTACCAGTTGGTCACCGTGACCCGACTGGTTAAGGTGCTTTATTCCTTTGTCTCTCATCTTTAAAAGCTTGCCTGGCTGCGTACCCGCCTCTATCTTTAATACGGCTCTGCCCACCAGGGTCGGGACTTCGACTTCAGCACCCAAAACAGCGGTCGGAAAGCTTATGAATAAATCATAAATTATATCATCGCCTTCGCGCTGGAAATATTCATGCTGAATTTCCTGGAATACAACGATAACATCGCCGGCTTGCCCGCCTCGCTTTCCGGAATTGCCTTCGCCGCGAAGCGTCATATAGCTCCCGTCATGAACTCCGGGCGGTACATTTATTGAGATTGCCGCTTCGTCGTTTACCCTGCCGTCTCCCATACACTTTTTACACGGAGTATCGACTACATTGCCTTCCCCGTTGCAGTTGCTGCAAACGGAAATGTTAACAAACTGACCGAACACCGAACGCGAAACAGTCTTTACTTCGCCGGTACCGTGGCATACAGGGCATGTCTTTGTAGATGTTCCCGCTTCCGCGCCTGTACCACTGCATTGAGCGCACTTTACCTGCTTCTTTATCTTTATCTTTTTTGAAACACCTGAAGCGATTTCTTCAAGAGTAAGCTTTAAGTTGACTCTTAAATCCGAGCCTGGCACTCCGGCGCCATGTCTTCTTCCGCGGCTTCGCTGGCTTCCGCCGAAGAAGTCGTCGAAAATAGAACCGCCTCCACCGAATATATCAGAGAAGTGCGAGAAGATATCATTGATGTCCGTAAATCCCTGCGAGCCGTATCCGTTTGCGCGCATTCCTTCATGACCGAATCGATCATATCTTGCACGCTTATCATCATCACTCAAAACTTCGTATGCTTCGGCGGCTTCTTTGAATTTTTCTTCTGCGTTCTTGTCGTCGGGATTCCGGTCGGGATGATATTGCATAGCCATCTTTCGATAGGCTTTCTTAAGATCATCCTTGCTGGCGCCTTTTTCTACGCCAAGTACTTCATAATAATCCCTTTTTGCCATAGTTTCTACTTATCCTTACCATTAACATTATTATCATTGTCAGGAGATTGAACCGCTTGTTCGTCCGGAGCCTGACTAACAATAACCTTTGAGTGTCTTATTACTTTGTCCTTATACATATATCCTTTTTCCAGTTCATTAATTACTGTATGCGGTTCAACGTCCTTCGCGGGCTGCTGAAGCATAGCGTCGTGGAAATGAACGTCGAACGGCTTGCCCACTGCATCAATCGGGTTCACACCCTGCTCATCGAGAACCTTAACAAACTTATCGTACACAAGTTTTATTCCCTGCTTAAGGGAATCAATATCCTTTGCATTATCGATATGCTGAAGCGAGCGTTCCATGTCGTCCACAACAGGCAGTAGCTTAACGATAAAAGATTCCGCCGCATACTTTAACAGGTTAAGCTGGTCGTTCTCAGTCCTTCTTTTATAGTTCTCGAACTCGGCAGCTTTACGGAGAACCTTGTCTTTATAATCCAGAACTTCCTTTTCAAGCTCTTCAATTTTATTTTTTGACCGGCTTAACTCTTCGTCAAGCTCGCCTATCTTGCTTTGATCTTCGTTCATTGCTTCTTGTGAAGCTCCTGGTTGATTATTTTCTTTCTCTTTCAAATAATTATCTTCCTCTTGCTTTGATCTTTGTTCGTGACTGTTATGATCATGATTTTTAAATCCATTCTTTTCTTTCTTCATTACAATTCTCATCTGCTTTAATTTGAATTCTTAAGGAACTCCGTCAGTACATTTGCCATGTAATTTACAATGGCAACCACCCGCGAATATTCCATTCTCTTCGGTCCTATAATTCCCAGGGTACCCGAAACATCGCCAAGCCTGTATTCTTTACTTACAAAGCTGTAATCGTTCAGCATTTCCATCTCGTTCTCACTTCCGATAGAGACGTAAACATCACCGGGAGAGTTGTCGCTCGATCTCTCCATAATATGAATAATTACATCCTTATCTTCAATGAGCTCGATTATACCCTGGAAGCGCTGCGGGTTTTCAAACTCCGGCTGTTTTACAACGTTCTTTGCGCCGGTAATTACAATGTTCTCGCTGCGCTTTTCGTCTTTAAATATCTTGTCGACCGAATCTATAAACACCCTGATAATCGGCTGCTGATCTTCTTCAATATCCTTAAACCTTTCCTTAAAGGTAGACCTGATCTCGCTGAAAGTTAAACCCGACAGCTTTTCGTTTAACAGGCTCTGGACGGAGTCTATCTGCGAAGGCTTAATACTCGAAGAAAGCTCAAGTGTAATTGTTTTTACTATCCCGGATTTAATTGTTACGATAACCAGTATTCTTGACGAAGTAAGGCTTACAATCTGAAGCTTCTCAAGAATGCCGGTTTCAAGCTTTGGATAAGAGACGCACGCAAGCTGGTGCGTTATACTGCTCAAAAGCATAGAAGTAATTCTTATCAGCTCTTCGGTTTCCGCAGCGCCGGACTCAAGGTTCTTGTTAATCAAGCCTATTTCTGTTCTGCGAGGCTCCTTCAAGTCCATCAGCGTATCCACGTAATACCTGTAACCTTTGTCGGTCGGAACTCTGCCTGCGGAAGTATGCGGGTGATCAATAAAACCCGATTCTTCCAGTTCAGCCATAATGTTCCGTATCGTTGCCGGGGAAATCTTTAAGTCGAACTTCCTGGCTATATTTTTTGACCCTACGGGCGATGCAGTTAAAATAAACTGCTGAATTACATGACGCAGAATATTCTTTTCTCTATCATTTAATTCATCGATTGACATTTGACGATAATCCGATTTTTAGGTGCTAAATATAATAAAATTTTATAGAAAATTAGATGAGTTTCCCCTGTGTGAGATGCAATTTATATCATATCCGTTTTATGCTTTTGAATAAACGGTTCCCGGTACAAGTATTTTCCCGGGGAATCGATAATCAATTCAGTTTGTAAGCTTAGCTTTTTATATTAATCTTATCGATCACGGTAGATGCATCTGTTTTAAATTCCAGGAGGTTTTTCAGGAATTCTCCTTCTCCCGCTGTACGAGCCTTTCCTTTAAGAATAATAGTATAGTCCTTTACAATAATATGTATCGGAGGATTCAGCCTAAAACGGGTGCCGGCGTATTGAGGCTGATTATATACCAGCCAGGCTGCATTGTATCCGATTGAGCCAGGACCATAAGTATTCTTAATCTCATTTTTTATTTGCTTTACACCGTCGACTTTTTCAGCATCCTTTTGGAACCATTTCTTTAGCCACGGATCATGAACCCACCCTGTAAGAGTTACTACACCGTTTGTGTCTGAAACATCTACCCAATCAAATATGCCATAGTAGCCGTTTCTATAAATATTATTTAGAACATTCTTTTCCACTTCATTAGTTGGAATGCTTGCCTCGGCTATTTTTAGATTATTTTGGATTGAATATCCTTGCGATACTTCAGCGGCGTCTTTGCCTGCTAATTCGCGCTCGTACAAATTAGGAACAGTTCCGGTAAGAAATATTGAATTATTTATAACTTCAACTTTAATATTCGACTGATTTATATCGTTATCTTTTAAAATTTTATTTTCAGCATAACTCTTGACATCGTTGGCGGCGGAATTCCGGTTATTGTTTTGAGCAAAAGCTGCCGGTGTTATAAACAATCCCGCCAAAAAAAAGGATACAATCTTCAAGCCGATATTTTCGATTACCTTTTTCATTGTATTTCCTTTCAGTTTAAATTTTTACTTCTAAATCATTTCAAATTTTTATCGGAAAAACTATTTATAAGTTACATATGTTAGACGCCGGGTAAGGTGACGGGGGTAAATCTAAATTAGAAATTGTAATGTCTATCAACAAATAAAAAAACCCGGTTACACAGAGGGCATAACCGGGAACAAAGTATATTCTAAGCCAATTTTAAGCTGAATCCTTTTTGGATTCAGGCAGCTTTACTTCATTAGAATCATCTTCTTTGTTTCTCTGAATGAATGAGAGCCATCCAAAGATGTTGCTTGAATTACATAGAAATAAACACCGGATGATAGACTGGATGCATCCATAACTATCTGGTGTTCGCCGGCGCCAAAGCTTGAATTTGCAAGAAGCTTTACCTGCGCTCCGGTAATATTGTAAACAATTATCTTAACATTGCTTTGATACGGCAGCGCAAATTTAATTGTCGTCGATGGATTAAACGGATTCGGATAATTCTGGTACAAGGTGTACTGTCTAGGACCCGCAACAACGTTAACTTCAACTTCTTTAGAAAAGCGTGCTGTTCCGTTGTAATCAATCTGTTTAATTCTGTAGGAAAGACTTCCACCTGAGAAATCATTTAACTTATCAACATAAGAATATTGAGAAATCTCGGTCGAGTTTCCTTTTCCGTTTACAAATCCGTCTGTTACCCAGGCATCTCCAATCTTACGCTCGATCTCGAAACCTTTGTTATTTGTTTCGGTAACTGTTTCCCACTTCAAAGTAACTTCATTAACACCGGCGTTTGCCGTAAACGAAGTCATTTCCACAGGTACTGTGAAGCCGAGACTGCTTAGTGCTTTCTGTAATATAGCAACAGTATACTTTGCATTATGAACGCCATAGCTTCCATCTCTTTCTACAAATTCATAAGTATAAATGCCTTTAATTACGTTAGGCTGGTTTTTAACTTTTAATGAATCAGCAATAGATGTAGTAACTGCGCCGGTATTATCTTTTGGCAGCAGTGAAGCAAGGTTATTTAACATACCCTTTATTTCTGTCTGAACGCCTTCGATCTTACCATTTCCATCCCAATCTGAGCTTGCTTTAATATCATCGAAGCTCGTAATTGAACCGTGACAGCTTGTGCATCCGACTACGAAGTCTTTTGCCGTTCCGCCAGTAGTATCAACCATATTCCACTGGTGGCTTGGACTGTTGCCTCCGCCAATGTTAGCCATATGGCAGGTAACGCATGCATCCGGAACTGAACCGTGCGTCATCAAGCCGGTAATTGTTGAATCGCCGTATTGATAAGCATTCTCTCCGAAGAACATATCTGTCTGTGGTCCATGATGTGGTCCAAAATAATTGGAGAATCCGTAATAAGGTGCCTGGTTTGTTATAACCGTAGCTCCGTTTTTACGTGCTTGATGACATCTCATACAAATTTGACCGTTACCGCCTGTGGTAACCTGGAAGCCGTTCTGCAGAGTAATGTTTGAAGCTATACGGAGACCAAAGTTATTACCATTGTGCGGGTCATGACAGGTCGCGCAAGAAATCGGAATATCGCCGTCTGCGTTTGTCCAGCCGGGATTACTCTGATTCTGTACGTACTTGAAATAAGCGCCGCCGCTATGGCAAGGGAAACATCCTGTTTGTGCCGTATGCTCTCCATCAGGGAGTTTAGCATGAACAGATGCTTCATAGTATGTTCCTATTGTATGATGCGGTGGGGCATCATGGCATTGGATACATAAGCCGGCATCAAGACTGACATTAATGTTTGCAGGATTTAGCGTGCTAACATGTGCCGATCCCGGACCATGACAGCTTTCGCAGCCGATGTTAGCCAAAGGCGCAGCATCACTGTATTTTGGATTTGTTGTTAACAAATTCCACGCGGTCTGATCATTAGTCGGAATTTGAAAACTGCTTCCCGATTTTGTATAAGTAGCTGCCCACATAGTGTCGTATCCACTTTGATGGCTCAGATAACCGAAGTTGCCGTTGTTAGCAGTTTGATCCCAGCCTGTTGTATGGCACTTCCAGCAGTTCGAAGAATACGTTCCCTTCAAAACGCCGTTTACACTTGAAGATTCCAACTGACCGGTAACACCTTCATGAAAAATATTAGCATGTGGAGATTGCTGCCAATTTGAAAACTGTTCATATCCGGGTTGAGTTGGATAGGAACCGTGACATGTTTGGCAATGTAGACCGGTAGTACCTTGTGCACCGATATATGTTGCAACTACAAAAGTGTCAACATCAGTTGAGCTCCCAACAGTAAGGCTAACATAGTACTGCCCTACAGAATCCGGAACAAAAGTTACAAACTGTGTATTTATGCTGCTTAATGTAGTTTTAGATCCGGTAGGACCGGTAATACTCCACGAAAAAGTGTTTACTCCACCTGTTGTATCTGCTTGTAGATAGACCATCATACCTTTGGCGACAATTTTACTGCCGCTGTAAACAGGGTTGGTTCCCGGTGCCGTTGTTCCAAGCATCCTTGGTGTCATAGGTACCGTCTTTATCTTTGCAGTTTGTGCTGACGTAGTTGTCAGAAACGAAAGAACAAGAATTCCCATTAGTAGGGACATTAGTAATTTTATTTTATTCATAGGTCATCCCCGAAAATTTATTATTTAATTCGCTTGAGGTTGGCAAATTACATACCGTAAATCATAACCTCGCCGGTATTCAATTCTTAATAAAATCATAAAAACTCTTTATAAGTTTTCCAGTATGTAAGAAATGTATATAAGCTTTTTTCAAGGATGAGATAATCCGCGGGGCATGTGTTGAATTTATCATTGGAATAATTAAGCTTTGTTTAACATTTGATGTTGGAACATCATTTTAAAATGCTGTCTCTCCAATTCTGAAGGCTACTTTTTTAAATGCGTCTTTAATTGTAATTTTAAAAACCATTTTAATAAAATTCTCATTTGATAATCTAAAGGAAACAATTTGGAAAATACTTATAAGTCTGCCGGCGTTGATATTGAGGCAGGAGATGAAACCGTAAGAAGAATAAAGTCATTTGCAAAGTCAACGTTCAATAAGAATGTTTTGTCGGATATCGGATTGTTCGGTGCATTTTATGAAATTGATTTAGCTGAATATAAGAACCCTGTTTTAGTTTCCAGCGTGGACGGCGTAGGTACCAAATTAAAAGTTGCGTTTGCTATGAACAAGCATAACACTGTCGGTCAGGATTTGGTAAACCATTGTGTTAACGACATCGCCGTCTGCGGCGCCAAGCCGCTTTACTTTTTAGATTACCTCGCCTTTGGAAGATTAGATCCGGGCAAAGCTGAAAAAATAATTGAAGGCTTTTCAATTGCCTGCAAGCAAAACGAGTGTGCTTTAATCGGCGGTGAGACTGCCGAGATGCCGGGAATTTATTCTGAAGATGAATATGATATGTCAGGTACAATTGTAGGTATTGTTGAAAAGGGAAAAGTTATCAACGGTAAGAACATTAAGAAAGGAGATGTTCTGCTCGGCTTTGCTTCAAACGGACTTCATACCAACGGTTATTCTCTCGCTCGAAAAATTCTAATCGGGAAACATGACCTATATGGAAAGGTTAACGGTTTGGAGTTTCCTCTGGGCGAAGAGCTTTTGAGAATTCACAAATCATATCTTAACCTCATTCTTCTTTTAAAAGAAAAGATAGCGGTTAAAGGTTTCTCGCACATTACGGGAGGCGGCATTATCGGCAACACAAAAAGAATATTGCCGGAAGGTCTTTCATTAAAGATTGACTGGAAAGCATGGGAAGTACCTGCGTTATTCAGGTTCATTCAGTCGGAAGGGAAAATTTCTGATGATGAAATACGAAAGGTTTTTAATATCGGAATCGGCTTAATTGCAGTTGTAGATAAGAATGATGTAGAGTTTGCAGTCGAAGTTTCGCAGCAAATAAATGAAGCGCCGATAATTATTGGAGAAGTAGCCTAAGGATTAATCCCGGTTTTAATTTAAATTGAATTTATGAACAACATCAGAAACTTTTGTATAATAGCTCATATTGATCACGGTAAGTCCACTATTGCCGATTGTCTTCTTGAAAGGACCGGTACGGTATCGGAGCGCGAATTAAAGGCTCAGGTACTTGACGACCTTGAACTGGAGCGTGAACGGGGCATAACAATAAAGTCTCACGCCATCCAGATGAAATACAAGACATCTGACGGGATAGAATATATTCTAAACCTGATCGATACCCCGGGACACGTAGACTTTTCTTATGAAGTATCGCGTTCGCTTGCAGCATGTGAGGGAGCCTTACTTGTTGTAGATGCTGCGCAGGGTGTCGAAGCTCAGACAATCAGCAATCTCTATCTTGCCATCGATGCCGGTCTTGAGATAATCCCGGTAATAAACAAAATAGATTTGCCAAGTGCGGAAGTTGAAAAAGTCAGGGGGCAGATAATCGACTTAATCGGCTGCAAGCCTGAAGAGATTTTACTCGCAAGCGCCAAGACAAAAATCGGAATTGATGAGATACTTGAAGCGGTAGTAAAAAATATACCTGCGCCTGTAGGCGAGCCGGAGTCTCCTTTACAGGCTCTTATTTTCGATTCAATCTTCGATCCGTACAGAGGAGCTATTGCTTACATTAGGATTTTTAACGGCACTCTTAAGACTAACGATAAGATAAAATACTTTGCCGTTGAAAAAGAAATTGAAGCGGAAGAAATAGGAGTGCTCGGTTTAAAAAAGATCAAAACCGATGAACTTTCTGCGGGCAACGTCGGTTACCTGATTTCAGGCATAAAGGAAGTTCACAATATTAAAGTAGGGGATACCGTTACGCACGCAAAGAACGGCTCCGGGAATCCTCTGCCGGGCTACAAAGAAGTAAAGCCGATGGTTTACAGCGGTCTTTACCCGACCGATGCAGACGAGTTCGAAGATCTGCGCGATGCTCTTGAAAAATTCCGTCTGAATGATTCAGCCTTAATTTATCAGCCTGAGACTTCCGCAGCTTTAGGCTTTGGTTTCCGGTGCGGCTTCCTTGGATTGCTTCACATGGAAATTGTTCAGGAGAGATTGCTTCGCGAATACAACCAATCAATTATAACAACTTTGCCGAACGTTGAGTACCACGTCTTCAACCGTAAGAATGAAAAGGTAACGGTAGATAATCCTGCAGAGATGCCTCCTCTCGGAGATATTGAACATATTGAAGAGCCGTACGTGAAGGCGCAGATAGTTTGTCCCAGCGAGTACGTAGGCAATATAATGAAGCTTTCTATGGAGAAGCGCGGGATATATAAGAATACAACCTACCTGGACCCGACGAGGGCAGATATTCAATACGAGTTTCCTCTATCTGAAATTATTTTTGATTTTTATGACAAGCTTAAGTCAATGTCCCGTGGTTATGCCTCGTTCGATTATGAGTATATCGGCTACCGCGAATCTGACCTTGTAAAACTGGACATACTGTTAAACAACGAACCTGTGGACGCACTTTCTATGATTGTGCACAAGAGTAAGTCTTATGATTGGGGGAGAAAGGTCTGTGCAAAATTAAAGGAATTAATTCCCAGACAGATGTTTGAGATAGATATACAGGCGGCAGTGGGTACCAAGGTTATTTCCAAATCAGTCGTCAAAGCTCTTCGCAAGAATGTTCTTGCAAAATGCTACGGCGGCGATATTACAAGAAAGAGAAAGCTTCTTGAAAAACAGAAGGAAGGAAAAAAGCGCATGAAGCAGGTGGGTAATGTTGAAATTCCCCAGGAAGCCTTTCTTGCAGTTCTTCAGATTGAAGATTAAGGATGAAAAAACTTGTTGCCCGCAGAGCCCAGCACGCAGCCAATTAATATTGATGAAGGGAAAAATCCCGGAGTTAAATCCCATTTAAAAAAGAAACAGTTCCTGCTTGCAATACTCGCAGCATTTATTGCTGCTCTAATTCTTAAGACATTTTTTGTTGAAGCCGATACAATTCCCACCGGTTCAATGGAGAATACTTTGATGGCGGGGGATTTTATCTTAATATATAAGGCAGCTTACGAAATATCTACGCCGAGGTATATTCCGTTGACCGGCATTTCAATTCCGGTTTTAAGGCTAATCTCAACAGGAACTCCACGGAGGAATGATGTAATCGTCTTCAAGTTTCCCGGTTATAAAAATCAAATTTATCCCGATGACAACCTTTATTTTATAAAAAGAATAATCGGGTGTCCTAACGATACTGTCCAGATAAAGGACAGGATTGTTTATATAAACGGAAAGAGTATCCCGTTTCCACCGGAAGCGCTTATAGCTTTTGACGACACCATGAAAAAAAGTATGAGAGATCCGAGAATTTTTCCGGGCGGCAAGAACTGGAACTCTGATTATTTTGGTCCGGTCATTGTTCCTAAAAAAGGGATGAAAATTCAATTGAATTTCGACAACATTAAGGAGTGGGGAGTAATAATTGACAGAGAGCTTAATTCCCGGGCGGTCACTATTGAAGGCTCTGTAATAAACATTAACGGTGAACCGGCGCGGAGCTATACATTCAAGAAAAATTATTATTTTGTTTTAGGAGATAACCGCGAAGACAGCATGGACAGCCGCTACTGGGGTTTTGTTCCCGAAGAAAATATTATAGGAAAGGCTATGGTAATCTACTGGTCGGTTAAGACCGGATACTCAGGCAGCGGGTCCGGCTTGTTTAGCTCCATCCGCTGGAATAGGATATTCAAAATTATTCATTAGCACATCGCGCAATAAGAATATTTTTTAGCTTGGAATGTTTTTAGAATTTGTATCTTACAGTAAGGAAAAGTTTACGATTATTACTACTACGCAAAAAAATAGAATATAGCCGGAACGCAGCAGACAAGTTAGCGGTAGTTCCGGTGTTTTTAATGATTAAAAGGATCATTTACGAATTATTATGAAAAAGATTGTTTTACTTTTACTCGTTCTTGCGCCGTTAGCGTATCCTCAAACTAAATGCCTGATATATTTTAAAGATAAAGGAATAGCTCCAGGTCAGAGTTTGAATAAAGCAAGCGCGCTGTATAAAGAAGCCTTAAGCCTGCTCACGCCCAGGTCAATTGCACGACGTGAAAAAGTAATGCCGCCGGGACATATCGTCACTTATGAAGATATTCCCATTAGACAAGATTATATTGATTCGCTGGAGAGCATGGGAATCAAAATTGAAAACAAGTTGAGGTGGTTTAATGCTGTCTCTGCATATCTAACGGATGAGCAGAAAAGCAAAATACTCGAATTGCCTTTTGTTAAAAAGATTGACCCGGTATGAATAATTGAATTCAAGCGTTCGCAGCGTGTACTGAAACCGGGGCTTGAGAAGACGGGCGGTACTTCCTCGCAGGCAGATTACGGACCTTCGTACGGACAGTTTGAATTGTCTGATATTCCGGTTGTTCACTCTGAAGGAATTACAGGCAAGGGTGTCATTATCGGAATTCTTGATAACGGTTTCCACTGGCGAAGTCATGAATCTCTTGCTTCCAGAAAAGTTATTGCTGAACATAATTTTGTCTTTCATGACTCATCAACTGCCTGGCAGCCCGGCGATGCAACAGATTCCGGTATTCACGGCACCTGGGTATTTTCAATCTTGGGCGGATATAAAGACGGCTCTATTATCGGCGCAGCTTATAATGCAAGCTTTGTTCTTGCAAAAACGGAAGATGACAGGAGTGAATCTCGAGTGGAAGAAGATAACTATGCTGCCGCTCTTCAATGGATGGATAGTCTCGGCGTAGATGTTACAAGCAGCTCTCTCGGCTATAATATTTTTGATACCGCCTCAACATCTTACACTTACCAGGATTTGAACGGCAGTACAACAATTTCTGCCAAGGCATTGAGTCTTGCGTTTCAAAGAGGTATTCTTACATTTACCGCAGCAGGCAACGAAGGAGATACACAATGGTACTATATAGATACTCCCGCTGACGCATTTAATGTTTTTGCCGTAGGAGCTGTTAACACAAATAATCAAGTAGCCCCGTTTAGTTCACACGGTCCAACTGCAGACAATCGAATCAAGCCTGACGTGGTTGCCGATGGTGTAAACGTTTACGGTGCAGATGTGGATACAGCAAATGGCGGCGGATATAATAAATATTTTTCCGAGAGCGGAACTTCTGCTGCTACTCCGATTGCAAGCGGCATCGGCGCTTTGCTGCTGTCTGCATTTCCTTATCTGAGTAATGTACAGGCAAGACAAATTATATTGGAAACTTCTGATAACTATAACAATCCTAATAATGATATAGGCTACGGATTAATTTCTGCCGAAAAAGCAATCGCGTACCCGAACATTTCTGATACGTCGGGAGTTTTTGGAATAAATAAAATCTTCTTTCCCGCAAATGGAATTAAAAGTAATACAGCCTTAATTTATTATTCTGCCGGTACAACAAATTTTACCCCGGCGCCTTTAGAATACGACGGCTCTTTAAGATATTATTTCAGGATTCCGCAAGCCTTGAACGGGCAAATAATAAATTTTTATTATACATATTCCGATACTCTTGGAAATATTGTGCGGGAACCTGCAACCAACTATTATTCACTGAATTCAAATTCTGTTGATGTTGTAATTGATAATATTCCCCATCCTTCAAATTCAGTTAAAGTACTGAGCGCCAGCTATCCAAATCCGCTGACAACTAAAACTTCTTTTGCAAAAATTAATTTCATAGCGCCTGCTACCGGAAATGCAAAGCTTGTGGTTTATAACATCCTGGGACAAAAAGTTAGAACTTTATTCAGCGGTGTTGCTTTAGCCGGCGTCAACACGGTGACCTGGAACGGCAGAAACGAAAGCGGCGATATGTGCAGCAGCGGAGTTTACTTTTACAGGCTGAACATCGGCGGAAAGAATTATTTTAATAAACTTATGATTGTGAAATAAAATGAGCAGCATACTCAAACCGGAACAAGAAAAATATTTATCAAAATTTATAAAAGAGAAGAATCCTCTGATCCTGGAAATGGAAGCTTATGCCTTGCAAAACCATGTCCCTATATTAAGTAAGGATTCAGCCGCTTTTTTAGAGCAGCAAATCAGAATTACAAATCCCAAGCGTGTACTTGAGCTTGGTACTGCAATCGCCTATTCATCGATTAGAATTGCCAGGAATTTAAAAAAGAAAAGCGTTGTTTATACAATTGAAAAAAGTAAAGACAATCTGAAAGCAGCCAAAAAAAATATCGCTAAGTCCGGTTACGGAGACAAGATCCATCTTATCTTTGGAAATGCCCTCGAAGAATTGCCGAAGATAAATAAGAAATTTGATTTCATCTTTCTTGATGCAGATAAGACTGATTACAAAAAGTTATTCGACTATTCTCTCATCCTTCTAAAAAAAGGCGGGATAATTTTTATCGACAATTTGCTCTGGCATGGATGGGCTGCTTCGTCAAAAATTCCCGCAGAGCAAAAGAACTCAACCAAAGTTATCCGCGAATTCAATGAAATATTTTTAGCTCAAGCCAATCTGATTACGACGATACTTCCCATTGGCGACGGCATAGGACTAGGAATTAAGAAATGAAGGACAGCAATTCACTAAGAGCAGCACAATTCGTAGACGAAGTGGAAAAGTTTTCCCGGTCAAAACTTAAAAGGAAGATCGAGCTCATTAGGATTTACGAGGAGTCTTTGAAAACAGACAACGAAAAAGAATTCGAAGATCTTGCCTTTACTGCCAAATATGTTCAAGGTTTGCTGCGGGTAGTCAATTCGGGCACTTTAAACCCGGAGGTGAAAAATATCGAGCAGGTGAAAAAGGATTTTTCCGACAACATGGAAAAAACGGTTGGTCAAATAAAAAATATAATTGCCCGTTCCGACGAGATGCTAAAGCAGCATTTTGAATCAACGTACTTTTCATTGACCCGCGAAAGCTTTGCAAACATGACTGAACTGCTGTCTGACCTCGAGTGGGCTAAGATGTATCTGAACGAAATAAAAAGGAGGTAAAGCTGAATATTTGCTTTACCTCCGGTTAGTCAAAAGCCCGAAATTTCTACGGCTTATTAATCCATTTTTGGATGGCGGAAAGCAAGTTAGTCATCGCGTTAATTAACGGTTGATGTTGGCTTTCGTCGATATCGCAAAGTATTTCTTTATGTATATCAACGTAAGTCCTGTTTAACTGTTGAACAATTTCAATGCCCTGTTCAGAAAGATAAACACGCATATTTCTTCTGTCCGCATTGTTTATTTCCCGCTGCATTAAGTTCTTCGCAACCAGCCCGTCTATAATTCGCGTTAAGCGGCTGGCGCTCAGTCCCATTCTTTCAGCAATTTTTTTATTGTTCAGACTTTCTCCCATGCCAAACAATCGCAGACACCGGAACTCCGCTTGAGTGAGCCCATGCTGCGCAGCAAGTCTGCTTTCCTTTTCCTGACAGCTAGCCAGCAGACTGAATGTTAGATCTGCGAGTTGCCCCGCTGTTATCTCCGTTTCTTCTATTGTTGACATTTTATCCCGAAAATAATTTGTCCATGTCAAATTTCGCTAATCATTATCATATTGGCAAGCAAAATCTTAATTTTTTTCAAAATTCTTTTAGAATTTTTATTGGTAACAATATTCGTCTGTAACCACTATTTCTATCTGTCCCTTCGAGATTTCGGTAAACTCTGATTGTATCTTTTCAATTTCTTTTGAATAGATGAGACACTCTATTTTAACTTTTACATCGTAGTCTGACTTTATAATCTTTGCTTTATGATTGGACAAGATTCTATGGCAGCGGCTTACCCACTGGAAATCAAAGATGAGTGATATTTTGAAGAACAATTTTTGTTCTGTCTGCCCCGCAATTTCGAGTGTCTGACAGGCTGATGAGTAGTAAGCTTTTCCTAACGGACCAACGCCAAGCTTGGTTCCGCCGAAGTATCTAATTACCACCACCAAGCAATTTGATAAGCCGAAATGTTCAATCGCATTTAATATCCTCTGTCCGGCTGTACCGGAAGGCTCGCCGTCATCGGAGTATTTAATATTTCCGTTTGATAATCTGTAGGCGAAGCAATGGTGGGTGGCGTCGAAATATTCTTTTTTTATTTTGTCAAGAATTTTCTCTGCCGCCTCTCCGGATAAAATTTGAAACGCCTTACAGGTAAATACCGAACCTTTCTCTTTTAATTTTGATTCCGCGGAATCTTTAATTGTTTTTATGTCTTCAGTCAGATTCATTTCATTTTTAATTAGAGAAAAAAGCAGTATGATGCAACTCAAATTAAATTGCTTTTCAAACCGACGATAGGTAATATAACATTTTAAATTTTCAATTTTTGGCTTGAAGTGGAAAAAGAAACTATAATAATAAAAGGCGCGCGGGAACATAACTTAAAGAATATTGACATTGAAATTCCGAGAGATTCGTTTACGGTAATTACGGGTTTATCCGGTTCTGGTAAGTCTTCTCTTGCATTCGACACCATTTATGCCGAAGGACAGAGGCGCTACATCGAATCGCTGTCGTCTTACGCCAGACAGTTTCTTGATATGCTTGAGAAACCAGATGTCGATTTAATTGAAGGCTTGAGTCCGGCAATTTCAATTGAACAGAAATCCACTTCAGGCAATCCACGTTCTACCGTCGGAACGGTAACGGAGATTTATGATTACCTTCGTCTGCTTTATGCCAGACTCGGCACACCTTACTGTTACAACTGCGGCAAGCCTGTAACAAGACAATCATCCGCTCAAATTATCGATACGATTTTATCTTCGTTAAATGGAAAGAGGATAACAATTCTTGCACCGGTTATCCGCGGAAGAAAAGGACATTACCGCGAGCTATTCGAAGAAATTTCATCCGACGGATTTATAAAGGTAAGAGTTGATAATGAAACTTTCGAGATTACAAAAGGATTCCAGGTAGACCGTTATAAAATCCATAATATCGAAATTGAGGTTGACAAGCTAAGCATAGATTCAAATAAATCAGGAATGAGAAATCGATTGACTGAATCGATTGAGGTCGGATTAAACTACGGCAACGGGATTGTCATCGTAAACGATTCTAAACAGGACTACGTTTTCAGCAGGCACCTTGCATGCCTGGACTGCGGCATAAGCTACCGCGAGCTTGCGCCGAATTCCTTTTCATTCAACTCGCCATATGGTTCTTGTCCAGACTGTGAAGGGCTCGGCGAAAAGAAAGAGCTTGATGTTAATCTTATGATTCCGGACTGGGACAAATCCATAAATGAAGAAGGACTTGCGCCGCTCGGTAAGCCGCGCTCAATCTGGTTCTTCAACCAATTAACTGCTGTTGCGGAAAAGTACGGATTTAATTTTGATACCAAGCTAAAGGACTTAACTTCCGAGCAGAAGGAAATTCTTCTTAACGGGAGTAAAGATAAAATTTCTTTTTCGTATTCTTACGGCTCCGGTAAACCGGTAACTTACCTGCATAGGTTTGCGGGTCTTGTAAACCATCTTAAAAATTATTACGAAACAACTTCTTCAAATCATATTCGGGAGTGGGTCGAATCTTATATGAATACCATCGACTGCCCGGCGTGCAAAGGCGGCAGACTTAAACAGGAATCTTTGGCGGTCAGGTTCCAGGGAATGAAAATTAGCGAGCTGACAAACTTATCTATTAAAAAATCCGAAAAGTTTTTTAATGACATTAAGATTGCCGGAAGAGATGCTATTATCGCGAAACCTATCCTGAAAGAAATAACTGAGCGACTTCGTTTCTTACTGAATGTAGGATTGGACTACCTTACT
>JBJKRP010000413.1:0-4168 GCA_046704565.1 Ignavibacteriaceae bacterium
TAGACTTCGTCGTCAATCTGGTAAAAGCTGCTGATAGAATAAATCTCTTCGACTGCGCCTTTGCAGATCAAAACATGATCGCCCTCATATTCGACTGCAACGGACATTCTGCGGCGCTGGAAGTCAAACGGTAATTCGTCTACAAGCTGGCACTTTGCCTCGACTTTTAAATCAATATGAGATATAACGGCACGGTCCAATAGGTTTCTTAACCCGGTTTGATAAAAGCTATTTAAGTAAGCATAAAGCAGAACATCGCGGCTTTCTTTGCCGGTAATATCAACATGCTTTTCAAGTATTACGCGGTCCTGGGTTAATGTTCCTGTCTTATCTGTGCATAAAATATCTATCGCACCAAAATTCTGAATGGAGGTAAGCTGCTTAACAATTACTTTCTTCTTGGACATTGTTAAGGCGCCTTTGGCAAGATTTACCGTAACGATCATCGGAAGCATTTCTGGCGTCAATCCAACTGCAATGGAAATCCCGAACAGCAGTGCTTCAAGCCAGTTCCCTTTTGTTAATCCAATTATCATAAAGACTGCGAAAACCATTATCATCATAAACCGGATCATCAGCCATGTAAATGATTTTATTCCAATGTCGAAGCTTGTCTTGGGTCTGCTTTCAACAAGTCTTTCAGAGATAGAGCCGAAGTAAGTATGAATACCCGTGTTAACTACGATGGCGCGTGCGCTTCCGCTTAATACGTTGCTTCCCTGGAAGCAGGCGTTTGGAAGCTCGAAAACCATTCCGTTGAATGAGTCTTGTGTCTCGCATTTCTTTTCTATCGGAAGCGTTTCACCTGTTAAAACCGACTGGCAGACGAAAAAATCCTTTGCAGTAAGGAGACGCAGGTCGGCGGGAATTACAGAACCTGCATGAAGAAGAATAATATCTCCGGGAACAATATCCGAGATTGGAATTTCATTTTCTTTGCCGTCACGTATAACAACGGCACTTGATTGTATCCTTTTGCCGAGAGCCTCAACTGCCTTGCCCGAACGTCTATCGAGCACAAAAGATAAGCCTACACTTAAAACAATCATGCATCCGACAACGGCGGCGGATTCGCCGTCTCCCATTATTCCCGAAATTATTGCTATAAGCAGCAGCTGAATTACCAGGGGACTTTTGCTGCGATTAAAAATATCCTGCAGGATTCCAACTTCCTTTGTATGTGCTAATTCATTCCTGCCGTATTCTTCCAATCTCTTTTCGGCTTCTTCTGATGTTAAGCCTGTTTCGGAGCTTTCCAGCCGTTTAATTGTTTCGTGCTGGTTAAGCCTGCATATATCTATCAACCGCTGTTCATCAAGAGTAGCGCTGTGCGGCGTCTTTGCTTCTTTGGTAAAGATTGACGGTGAAATTTTTTGGAAAATAGATTTTGCCATTTATTTCTTCCCGCTAAAATTCAAATTGAAATCCTAACAGACTTGGGCAAAGCCTCAAAGAATGTATGGCTATTCTTGAATCCGGTATGTAAAAAATGAAAACTTTCATTGTCACCTTCAGCTTATTCTTCCCCACAGATTAGCCGGTGAAAATATTAGGAGGTCGGTCTACAGGAAAGTCTATGTTATTTTGGGAATGTAATTATTAGCGCCAGGCTCGTCGGAGTCTCGCATTTTGTCTCTCATTATTTGTTATAAATTCGGTTGTAAAAGTAAGTAATTAAATTAAAAGAAAAAAATTATTTGATGCTAAGGCTTAGGATATATCTGTCCGTTAGCCAAAGCTTTAACCTTGACCAATTCCTTACAGCTTCGTTTTCGTAAATTTACTAATGGATTTAAGTGCGTGGCTCATCAAGTATTCTTGTGAGTCGATTTTATTTTCTCCCTTTTCACATGAGCAGAAGGTATAGCTCATATCCTGTTGCAGCTTTCTTCCTTTTACATTGTCTTTGAGAGAAAACTTCAGAATTATTTTTATGATTTCGTTTTTCAGCTTCTGATCTTCAATAGGGAAAGCAACTTCAACGCGTCTGTCGAGGTTTCTTTGCATCATGTCGGCGCTGCTTAAATAAATCTCTTCGCCTCCTTTATTAAAGAAATAGAATATCCTGCTGTGTTCAAGGAAGCGCCCGACAATACTGTTTACCCTGATGTTCTCGCTCAATTCCGGTACACCTGGAATTAAACAGCATATTCCTCTTACAATTAAATCAATCTTAACTCCTGCGCCCGAGGCTTCATAAAGTGCGCAAATAATTACCGGGTCGACAAGAGCATTCATTTTTAAGATGATTCTGCCTTCGCCGCCGGTTTTAACATTATCAATTTCGCGGTTAATAAGAGAAAGCATTCTTTCCCGCATATTGATCGGCGCGACAAAAAGCTTGTTGAAATCCGTTTGTTTTGAGTAGCCGGTTAAGTAATTGAAGATGCTCGATACATCAGAACAGATTTTTTCGTCGGAAGTGAACAAGCCTAAGTCCGTGTAAAGCTTTGCAGTTGAAACATTGTAATTGCCTGTAGAAATGTGAACATACTTTTTTACTCCGTCTGTCTCGCGTCTCACTATCAAAGTCATCTTAGCATGCGTCTTCAATCCTACTAAGCCATAAACAACATGAACGCCGACCTTCTCAAGCTCGCGAGCCCAGTATATATTATTCTGCTCGTCAAAGCGTGCTTTCAATTCGACAAGAACCGCAACCTGCTTGCCGCGCTCGGCGGCTTCGATTAAATATTTTACTATCGGCGAATCCGTTCCCACGCGATACAAGGTCTGCTTTATTGCAAGAACATCGGGGTCCTTTGCCGCCTGCTTTATAAAGTCTATGACCGGCGCAAACGAATGGTAAGGATGATGGAGCAGTATGTCCTGCATTTTGATTGCCGTAAAAATATTTTCATCCTCATCAAACAATTTTAAAATAACGGGGAAGAACTGTTTTGATTTCAAATGATGCACAGGCAAGTCATAAAGCTGCATAACATCGCTCAGTCCGAGCGGACCATCGAAAACATGGACGTCTTCCTTTTTTATTTCCAGGTTTTCGATCAGTGTCTCAATCATAAAGTCCGGCATCTGCTTTTCTACCTCGAGACGTACAACAGAGCCAAAACGCCGCTGCCTGATGTTCTCTTCAATAACGCGAAGAAGGTCATCCGCTTCGTCTTCCTGGAGCTCAATATCGGTATCTCTCGTAATTCTGAACCGGTGGGATTCGATCACTTCCATACCGGGGAAAAGTAAATTTAGATTTTCTTTTATCAGATCTCCAAGCCAAATAAACTTTGCACAGTACATTCCGTTCGTCTGCATTTTCTTTTCAGGTGAAAGTATCCGGTCAATTTGGAGAAGGCGTGGTAAAATGCTCGGAACCTTTACACGCGCAAAATGGTTTTCTCCGTTCGGCTTTTTTACAAGGATAGCAAGGCTCAGGCTTAAGTTTGAAATGTAGGGGAAAGGTCTGCCCGGATCAAAAGCGAGAGGCGTCAGTATGGGAAATATTTCCTTCTTAAAATATTCGGTAAGAATTTCTTTCTCACCTCCGGAAAGCTTGTCGTACTCCAGAATGTCTATATTACTTTCATGGAAAGCAGGAACAATATTTTTCTTCCAGAGGTCAAGAACTTGCTGAAGCATTGGCTGGAGCGACTTTTCAATCTTTTGAAGCTGAGCTAAAGGAGTCAAGCCGTCTATGGTAGGCTCCGAGACATTTGCTGCAATCTGTTCTTTCAACCCGGAAATTCTTATCATATAGAATTCGTCAAGGTTGGTGTGAAAGATTGAAATGAATTTTACCTTTTCGAGAAGCGGGAGTTCGGGATTTAATGCTTCTTCAAGTACCCGTCTATTAAATTCGATCCAGCTTAAATCTCTATTAAAGAAATTTTTAGGGTCATTATATTTTTTTAGCAATTCCTTACCGGTCATAATATCGTCCTTTTTCCACCGGTGAATATATGACTTTTTTGGGTTTAATTCTCCGTATTAAATCATTATCTTTTTGTTAAATCTAGGACCTGTAAAAATGAGGGGCAGATAGAAAGTCAAAATATAGAATTCCCCATATAGAATTAAAATTGGCGGAAAGGGAGAGATTCGAACTCTCGGTACCCGTTAAAGTACACACGCTTTCCAGGCGTGCCAGTTAAACCACTCCTGCACCTTTCCAGTCTTTAAATAATTCGTCAAGGAACTTTCTTCCCTGACC
>JBJKRP010000414.1:0-4594 GCA_046704565.1 Ignavibacteriaceae bacterium
AATAAATATTCCTTTCGTCCACATCCAGTCCGTAATTCTGCTTTGATAAATTTACAAGCTCTCTGATTTTTTCCGGCGGCAATTCTTTCGCTCCGCCAAGCAGACGTGCGGTAAATAATATTTGAGCAGTGTGTTCCAGCTTTTCCATTTTATTGTAGGCATCTTTCAAAGTCTTACCAAGTGTAACCGCACCGTGGTTCTGAAGAAGCAGCCCCCAGGCATGCTCAATATAAGGTTCCATGCTTAAAGGTAATTCGTCCGTTGAGGGAGTAGCATATTTGCACAAGGGAACTTTTCCAAGAGTTAAAATAACTTCCGGAAAAATATTTTCCGTTAAGCCTTCTCCTGAGGTTGCGAAAGCGGTAGCATAAACCGGATGACAATGAACCACCGCATTCACTTCCGGTCTTCTTGAATAAGCATAAAGATGAATTTTATATTCGGTAGAAATTTTCCCGCGTCCGTTTATAATATTCCCACCGCCGTCGATTTCAAGTATATCATCTTCGGTTACATCGCCTTTTCTTACCGCCGAGCGTGTAATTAAAAAAGTATTTTGATTAGTCGCTGCAGAAATATTCCCGTCGTAAGCAGAGACAAAACCTTTTTCGTAAACTCTATGACAAATTTCTACTAATTCTTTCCGCAAAGCGGTCACTTCTGGTTTGTCAGACATTTTGCTTCCAACTCTTCCATTAGTTTCATATTGATATATCCGTCATAACCGGTTACAAGCGGAGCTTCATTCTTTAAGATTGAATTCTGTACGGAGCGAAGCAGGTTAAGAAATTTATTTCCTCTTTTTCTAAAAGCCTTCTTTGCCTCTCCTTCAAGAAGTATAGTTAATTTTGATGTCGCATTCCTGGCGCCGATTAGATGGTCGATGCTGAGTGCGCCTTTATGTCCGAGCAAGTCAATCCTGTTAAATGCTTTTTTGTTATTGAAGGAGACATTAAAATATCCGTAGCCGCTCTCCCGGAACTTAACAATGCCCGCGGCAAAGTCATCGACTTCGCTTTTGTAAACTATATCATCAATTACACCGTCGATGGAAACAATTTCCCCGCCGAGAAATCTTAGCAGGTCAATCATATGCGTACCAATATCGCGCAAGGCTCCGCCGCCGCTTTTTTGCTTATTAAATCTAAAATTGCTGCTGGGCGGAAGGTCAATATTAAAGCTTGCATTAATTGAAACTATCTTTCCTAAAAGCTGTCTTCTCAGAAACTCTTTTGCCTTTATTGTTAAAGGATGAAAGCGGTAAGTATAATTAACGGCAAACTGAACTTTATTTTCTTCACATGCTTTTACCATCTCTTCTGCCTGGGCTGCTGTAATTGAAAGCGGCTTATCGCAAAGAATATGCTTGCCGGCTTTAGCGGCTTTCAAAACCTGCTCGTAGTGGTCGGCATTCGCGCTGCCGATATAGACAGCGTCGATTTCCGATTTAAGGAACTCATCATAATCCGCGAACCATCCCGGTACTCCAAATTTTTCAGCAATAAACTTTGCACGCTTTTTATCATTGCTGAAAACCGAATTAAGAGTGCTCTTTCTTAAAAGATGAAGAGTAGGAATAAAAGAGTGTTCCGTAAAATGCCCGCATCCGGCAGCGCCCCACTTTAATTTTCTTATCACCGGCTTCTTAATTCCTTTCATCTTCAGGCTATCACTTTCTTTTCCTTTAACCGTTTCATTAGCTTAATAACTGGCAGCGAGTTCTGCATTATATAAAAGTGAACGCTCGGGATGTTGTGCTTTAATAATTCTTCAACCTGATTAGCCGCCCACTCAACGCCAATGTCAATTACACTTTCAGCTTTTGCCGCGTTAACTTCGTCGACTAAATCCTGCGGAAGATTTATGTAAAAGTTTTTCGGAATAGAAACCAGATGAGATTTATTTGTAAGGATTTTTAAACCCGGTATTATCGGCACTTTAATTCCGGCTTTGCGGCATAAATCCAGATAGTTTAAAAAGATTTTATTGTCAAAGCACATTTGAGTAACAACATAGTCGGCGCCTGCATCAACTTTTGCTTTTACAAAGTTTATATCGGTCTGCAAGTTAGGCGCTTCAAAATGCTTTTCAGGATAGCCGCTTACGCCGATGCAGAAGTCCGATGGCTTTGCATCAAGCAGATTCTCTTCGAGATATTTTCCTTTGTTCATTGCGACAATCTGCTTAACCAAATCTACAGCATACTTGTTTTTGCTTTTCCCTTCCGGGATAGGCTTTTGATAGCCGTTATCATCGCCGCGTATTGCAAGTACGTTTTCAATACCCAGGTAGCTCAGCTCAATTAAAAAGTCTTCGGTTTCTTCCCGTGTAAATCCCTGAGTCAAAATATGCGGCACCGCGTCGATATTATATTTGTTCTGGATTAGCGCGCATATACCCAATGTGCCGGGTCTCTTCCTTTTTATTTTTTTCTGAATGCCCTTCGTAGTCTCCTCGTAAACTACTTCGGCAGAGTGGCTGGTAATATCTATAAACGGCGGATTGAATTTTGCTATGTCCTCAATTACAGCAAGAAGGCTTTTAATATCCCCGCCTCTCTTCGGCGGTATTAATTCAAAACTGATTAACGGTTCCTTCGCATTCTTTAAATGTTTGATTACTTTTGCCATTAAGCTTTATACCTAATTCATTTCTCTTGAAATTTTAACACGCAAATTTAACATTTAGTAAACTTAAAAGTAAGAATAATCTGGTCGTTTGATTAATAATAAGATATGAAGTAACTTGAGTTGCAATCTTTGATTTAATGAGGTTCATGTATGCTTGCAATTAGAAAAAAGGCTCCTGTCCATGATAGAAAAGTTACAATCGAGATTCCGGAATCCTTCGGTGACCTGGTTGAAATAATAATCCTCTCCGATATCGAAGAAAAAGAAGTTGAATACTGGAGCAAGGATGAGATTGATAACTTTGGCAAGTCTGAAAGGAAAGAATTCCTGCATGTTAGTGAATCTTCCCTTCAAAAAGATTGGAACAGAAGTGAGGAAGATACAGCATGGAAAAATTTATAAAAGGGGATATTGTCGTTGTTCCTTTTCCATTCTCTGACTTAAGTTCTGCAAAAAGGAGACCGGCACTTGTACTTGCTTCTCTAAAAAGCGACGATATAATTTTATGTCAGATTACAAGTAAAACAATTAAAGATAATTACGCAATTTTAATCGAAGATGAACACTTTCTGGTTGGAAGTTTAAAGCAAATAAGCAACGTCAGACCAAACAGGTTATTTACCGCTGATAGTGACATCGTTCTTTATAAAATAGGTTCGCTGAAAGAAGAAAAAGTAAATGAAATAACTGATAGAGTTATTCAAATATTAAAAAGTTGACTACTCTCTTAAGCCCAAAAATTCATTCCTAATTTGCAGCCTTCAAAACAAACAACTTATTCTTCGGATTTTCAATTGAGCTCAAGTCCGTCCTGATTTTCAAATACTTGCCTTTTAACCACAGTGGAGTCATATCCTTGTAATGCTTGCTGATAAAATTTCCCGACTCACCGGTGTCAATAATTAAGTTGATTTCATCCGGCTTGGAGAAATCATAAACGTACCTCATCACCGGACCAAGATAGTTTTCAAATTCTCCATGCTTAAATTGAGGATACTTGTCGATACCTTGTGTAAAGGCATACTCGGTATTAAAAATAGTTGTGCCGTCTCCGCCTATTGGGAACGGACCAATATCCAGTACCTTATCAACTATCGAAGAAATTCCGCTGAACGGATGTTTGAAAACCACGTAATGGATTTTTCCCCACTGCCACATTGCCGGGTCATTACCCAATTTGTTTTCCAGCTCGGTAAGTGCGTCGTCTAGACTTTTGCGTATTACATCGTCTCTGGTTTCAACCTGAGGGGTCGAGGGGTCATCAAACCAGGTACTGTTCGGATTATTCATTAACTGAATTATCGTCCTTAAAGGAACGTTCTGAACAAGAACGTACTCATTAAATAAATCCTCACCCATCTTGTTGAGAAAAATATTCTGCATCAGGTGCTTAATAAACATTTCATAGATTGCCGGCACCTGGCTGTACTGGTTCATTTCGTAATTCCAGTTCTTCAGCAAGTTCAACGCAAGCTGAAGATGAACGTTCGTAACCTTTACTGTTGAAAACGCATTCAGAATATATTTTGTTACGGTGTCGGCATAAGGCGAAATAAAATCTATCTGGTACTTTTCAAAATCTTGAGTCGAATGCTTCTGTTTTGAATTTAGCAGAGTGGTAATCCTGTCTATCCTGGATGAAGGCTCCCAAAGATTTGAAATGTAATACTTATAATCTTTCTCAGTTTTGTTATTTGCGGAAGCAATATAATTTTGCGGCGGGTTGAACATCTGCGGAAGCTCATTCTGCGGCACGAAACCTTTCCAATCATTTTTGTCGTTTGTTCCATCATAAATAAAAGAGAAGTCATTCTCCGGTCTGATAGGAAGCCAGGCTCCGAACATGTAGCCGATGTTTCCCTGTTTGTCTGCATAAACAAAATTCTGTCCAGGTACAGCGTAAGTCTTTAACGCATCTTTAAATTCTTCCCAGTTATCTGCCTTATCGATTTTATAAATGGAAA
>JBJKRP010000415.1:0-8019 GCA_046704565.1 Ignavibacteriaceae bacterium
TTTCTCCCATTCTTTAGCTTCTTCTTCCGTATACTTGTAGAATCCTTTTGCATTAGCAGTTCCTTTTGCGCCGCCGGCTACAATTTTTTTCATTAGAGCCGGAACTTCCGTTCTATTACTTAAATCAGGAAAGAGATCGGCCATTACTGTTTGATACGCAGGTACTCCGGTTAGGTCCATAAACCTGAACGGTCCGGCAAATGTTATCCATGAGCCTAAGTCGTTCCGCATAGACCTGTCGACGTCTTCTATACCTCCTATCCCGGATTCAACAATGTTAAATGCCTCCCTTACCAATGCGTACATCAATCTGTTGGTAATAAAGCCTCGAATATCCTTCTTTAACAGGGAAGGCTCTTTTCCCCACAAGCTTGCAACCTTCTTGATTTTTTCTGCGATCTTTAGCTTGGTCTTTTCACCGCAAATAATTTCCATGAACCTTGTAAGATGTGCAGGCTCAGCCCAGTGAACTCCCATAATTCTTTCAGGTCTAACCGCCTCTTTCTGCAATGCGGAGATTGGAATCGCGGATGTATTGCTGCATATAATTGTTTCTTTTGAAACGGCAGCCTCAACATTCCTATACACTTCAAGCTTCGCATCAAGATTTTCCAGAATAGATTCAACAACAATCGAAGCTCTGGCTAACCGGCTGTAGTCCATAACTACATCATATCTTTTTATCAAACTATCCAGATTCGATTTAAGCAGACCTTCTTTTTTCATTTCCTTTAACATATCATGCACGTGTTTGCGGATTAAAGGAACTTTCCACTCCGTATGCGCAACCGACACTACGTTATGCCCTGCTGCTAGAAGGCATGATGCAATGCTCTGTCCCATTAGTCCGGTACCCACTACGCCTACATTCAAGAATCCGAGTTTATTTAGTTCCCGGCTTTTTTTAGAATTAGCAGCCTGCTTGGATTTTAATTTACCCGCTTCTTTTTTTACAATTGTTTTAGTTTGTTTTTTCATTTTACTCCTGATTTGCTTTCTTCTTATATATTGAACGTAAAAAATTAAACTGAAATCCGCTTTCCTGAATTAGAACAGCAATAACGATTATAGCCCCTTGCAGCATCAACTGAAAATCTTTTTGTATCCCGTGAAGCCCGAGTATGTTGCTCAGTAGTCCTATAATTAGAACACCGGCAAATGTTCCTTCCAATGTTCCCTTGCCGACTATAAGGCTTGACTGTATTCCTGACTGTTAATTGGACCCATACTTATTTACTAGATCAAAGGGATTAACACGCTGTATCTTTACACAAACATTCTTGAAAGCCTTACTCACTTTATCTTCCATCTATGCTTGTAAAAGCTGGCAGGCTTTATTAGCGGATAATCTTAAATCTCCGTTTGCGATTAGATATACTGTTTTCATTTTTAATCCTTTTTATAAAAGCCCGGCATTAGTATTTATAATGCTTTAAAATTTCCTTAGTCTTCTCCAAAGTTAATTCTATATCAGCCATTGTATGAGCATACGATATACTTCCCTGTTTGGTTGGAGTTGGAAAATTATAGATTCCGTTGTTAATCAATGCTTTTCTATATTTAGCATCAAATTCAAAATCATGATTGGCCGTAAGATCATGCCAATCAACCGGTAAATGATCCATAAAATATACACAAAAAGCCGAGCCCTGCCTGGCTACTCTCGAAGTTATACCAAATTCCTTTAATATATCTTCAAGTCCTTTTTGCATCATTTCTCCAAGCTTGAATATATGTCCATATATTTCTTCCTCATTCTTTTCCAATTTTTCAATTGTTGCAATTGCAGCAGTTGTTGGTACGGGATGTGCGTTATATGTTCCGGCTATCAATACTTTCTGCCGGTTATCTTTGTGTATAAAATAGTCCATAACATCCTCTCGTCCACCTACGGCAGCTATCGGATAACCATTGGCTAAAGCCTTTCCTAAGGTAGTTAAATCCGGTCTCACTCCTGCTACTTTTTGATAGCCGCCTAAAGCATGCCTGAATCCCGTTTTTACTTCATCAAATATCAACAGGACATTATTTTCGTTGCAAATTTTTCGTAATCCTTCAAGATAGCCTTCTTTTGGTTTTATTATTCCGATATTTTGCAGTATCGGTTCAAGTAAAATTGCAGCAATTTCGTGATTATTAATTACATACTCGATTGATTCAAGATCATTAAAATTAACGATGTGAACATTTTCTTTTACATTTTCCGGTATACCGGCAGAGATTGGGATAAATTTATATTCACCCGGAGAAACTCTAGGTCCCAATGCTTCAACCGGCGTCATCAAATTACAAGCTACGTCATTATGCCATCCGTTGTATCCGCCTTGCATTACAATAATACCGTCCTTCTTCGTGAATGCTCTGGCAAGTCTTATCGCATGAAATGTAGCTTCGGATCCCGTATTGGTCAATTGAACTTTTTTTACCGAGGGTACATGTTTTACTATTAATTCTGCGAGTCTCCCTTCCCAACTGTTCGTTCCTGATCCCATGAGAGTTAAATTATCATTTAACGCATTCATTACGGCTCTATTTACATCAGGATCATTATGACCCAATAAATAAGGTCCGAACGCAGCATGGTAATCAATATATTCATTCCCGTCAACATCCCATACATGACTTCCTTTCCCGTACGAAAATGCAATTTCCGGTTGAGTTAACCTATTAAGAGAAACTACTCCTCCCGGTATTACTTTTCGGTTTTCTTCAAAAATCTTTTTTGAAATTTCATTCGCTGTCATATTCTTTATCCTGTTTTAATTTTTTATTTCTTGATTCGCATTTTACTATATAAACCAAATAGATAACGACAAAGCATAACGCATAGTCCGCCGCGGCGGACTTGGCGCCATGCTCTATGCGCTTTGCCTAAAAATTCTTTTCCCATTTAGCACAGATTTTGGAGACAAAGTTCTCTCTTCTATTTTTTATAGGCTACTGCATCTATTTCTACTTTAATTCCGTCCGATAAGGTTGATTGAACCGTAGTACGTGCAGGTAAAACATCCGAAAAGAAATACGAATAAGTTTTATTAAATCTATCGAAATCATTTATATCTGCAAGGTGGCATGTGCATTTTACAACATTATCAAAGGTATAGCCTGCCGTCTCAAGGATTTTTCCTACATGTGTTAATGTCAAATTTGTTTCATCTTCAATTGTACCTCTTATTGCTTTGCCGGTCTTGTAATCGAGCGGACCCTGTCCGCTTATATAAAGCCAGCCGTCAATTTCAACGCCTGCAGAATATGCACCGGTAGAAACTTTTTTATCGGGATGTTTAATTTCTTTTTTACCGTTCATTATTTAAATTCTCCATTAATTTCCATTTACTAAATTCATCTATAAATTTTAATATTGATTTGACCGCACTGTTTATCAGATGTTCACCTTTTTTTGAATCGGCAAGCTGCGGTTCACCGCTGCTGCCGTTGCTCGAAATATAATTTGTCTTCTTAACCATTGTAACTCCTTTATACACTTCGTCATCTTCCCAGCCAATGTATCCATTTTTAGGCGGGCGTTTTGCACGTTCAACTTTTTCCATTTTAACCGAAGAAGGAAATAAGTATAGCATCATCCTCGTTTCATACTCGCATGCATGACTTATTGACGGTGACTGCATAGGCGGCTCACCGGCAAAAGTTTTCCCCGCTGTCTCCCAGTAAGTTACCAGCGCTATATTCGGATGAAATTTATCATCAAGATTATAGCTGAGAGCTGCCAGCGCTTGTTTAACAGGGACTATATTTCCTCCATGCCCGTTTAATATGATTATTCTCCTAAACCCTCCGGTAACAAGAGACGTAACTAATTCAACAATTACCCTGGAATACAATTCTGCCGGGAGGCTCATCGTCCCGGGAAAATCCAGATGATGATGACTTGAGCCAAACTGAAGCGTTGGATATAAGATAACCAAATCATGCAATACCTTTTCAACTCTTTGAGCAATTTCCGTAACTATCATCGTATCGGTAAGTACTGAAAGATGAGGACCATGCTGTTCCGTAGCGCCGACCGGAAGTACAGCAACAGAGCTGGCGGCTTTCAGTTTTATTTCGTTAGTTGTCAATTCTTTAACTTGCATTTTAATAATCCTTTAATAACTTTATACATACTCAGCTTTTGGAATATTGGAATATTGGAATAATGGAGTAAAAGCCAGTTTCCAATATTCCAGTCAAAAGTATTTGAAATTCTCAAACAAAGCCAATTGAGTATTGTGAGTTGAACATTGAGCATTGAACATTTCGCAAAGCGATTCCCATTTAGGAAAATTCTAATTTTCAATATTCAACGCTCAATTTTCAATGTTCAACTTGCCTGCCGACAAGCAGGTTTCTAAGAGACAATTTCTCACATTGTGATCACTTTGTGATTAGACTTAATGCAGTAGGAATCCATCACTCCAACATTCCAACACTCCAACTGCTCACTCAAAATGAATAATAATTACTCTTTTTATTAAATTCTTCCCGTTACTTAACTTCGATAGTTCCTGCTCATACCAAGCTTGTCCAACAAGTCAAGTATTCTTTGGTTAAGAAAATTGATATGGTCTATATTATATTTATCCACGCCGGACTTAAGGCTTCTGACATTAGTTGTCGACAATACGCCTCTTGCCTGAAGCAGACTTTTTTCCGGAATGTGGTAGAACTCCATGTTCTGAAGGCTGAAGACTATTTCCGGCAGAACGCTCTGGAACACTTCGTACGCTTCAACTTTTTTTCCTTCGCTCGCAAGATTGAATACTCGGGTTAATAAGTCTGTTAATGCTAAGTCCGGCATTACGCCGCAAATGCCTGCATCTATCAACTCAAGTATAAACATTCCGCCCCAGCCTTCTATAACACCTATTTCATTATTAGTATCTTCAATTATAGTTTTCACTTTAGGCGCCAGGAGAGGTTCTTCCAGTTTTACGTATTGAAACTGCGGAAACTCTTTGTGAAGCCTTGAAATAAAATTAACACTTATAGTCGGACCGCCCGGATTAAAATCCTGGATGAGCAGAGGAATATCAACGGCATTTAGTATCCGGGAAAAGTAATCAAAAAGATCATCCTCGCTGCTTGGCAGAGCTCTCGGGACTGCAACAGCGATTGCATCGGCGCCTTCATTCTTTACGAACTTGGCAAGCTCAATTACATTTTTTGCCGAACCGTGATTTACTTGCGCAATAACAGGCGCTCTTCCGTTAACATGATGAATAGTAGCCGCTATTACTTCGCGTCGCTCGTTGTCCGACAGTTTATAGAATTCACTTGCATAAGCAGGCGTACAAACCCCTCCTGCGCCTGCCGCAACTGCAAAGTCGAGTAGGTTATTAAGATTTTGAAAATCAATATCTTCATTTTCTTTAAAAGGTGTTGGTATAATCGGAATTATTCCGCGAAGTGTTAATTTTTTATTTTTTGTCATCTATTTATTCTTGTCAAATTATTTTAAGTTACAATCTCGACCAAATTCCTGGAATAATGGAGTATTGGAATAATGGAGAAATGGAGTAAACCTTTTCCAATATTCCAGCCAAAGATAACTTGTAAGTCTCTGGCTTATTTGCAATTTCTAAAGCTCAAATCATTGAGCATTTAAAGTTGAACATTTCGCAAAGCGACTACGATGTAGGAAAATTCTCAATACGCAATGCTCAACGCTCAATGTTCAATTTCTAAGAGACAATTTCTCACATAGTGATCACTTTGTGATTAGATTTAATGCAGTAGGATTCCATTACTCCAACACTCCAAAGCAACTGAGTTCTTGTTATTACTATCTTTTAAAGATAATCGATTCCCCATTTTTCATCCGGCATCCAATATCGAGTATCCGGAATCCGAGTATCGAGTATCAGTATGTAGCTCTTCCCCCGCTTACATCGTAGCATTGCCCGGTTACAAAACTTGCATCTTCGGATGCTAAGAAGTGCACTACCGCGGCTACTTCTTCGGGCTTACCGACTCTTCCCATCGGAATCTTTGAAACCATGTACTGAACCTGCTCCTTTGTAAGCTGGTCAAGAATTTTTGTTTCTATCACTGCCGGCGAAATTGAATTAACCGTAATCGAATTTTGCGCAACTTCTTTTGCAAGGGCTTTTGTAAGACAAATTACTCCTGCCTTGGAAACCGAATACGGAATCATATTCGGATTGCCTTCCTTACCTGAGATTGAAGCAATATTAATTATCCGTCCGTACTTCCTTTGAAGCATATGCTCTGTAACGGCCCGGCAAAATAGGAAAGTTCCTTTTAGATTTATATCCAAAACTCTGTCCCATTCGCTTTCTCCCTGCCGGCTTATCGGCGCTGCAATGCCGGCTATTCCGGCATTGTTAACAAGTATATCTATTTGACCGAAGGCAGCAAGTGTTTCCTTTACAACATTCCTAACATCGGAATCTTTTACCACATTACATTCCAATGCGAGTGCTGTGCCTCCTTTCGTTTTGATAATCTCTACCGTTTCATCAATCGACTTTTTATTAATATCGCTCACAGCTACTTTAGCGCCGTTAACGGCAAATCTAACAGCGATTGCCTGCCCGATTCCCGTACCGGCGCCTGTTACAATTGCAACTCTATTTTCCAAACTTAAACTCACAAATACCTCATTAAATTTTTAGATTATTTTACACAAGTTGACCGCTAGTTTTTATTTTGTGTTGTTAAGCCACGAATTTCACGCCTGCGTGCCGAAACTCGAAAAAGGAAAGCACTTCGGTGTGCAGGCACGAATTACACAAATTATTTAAAATTCAATTCGTGAAAATTTGTGAAATTATGCCGAAGGCATCACTATGTGAGTGGCTATTTTTCATAAGCAGTCAACTTGTATATTTTATTTACTTTTTTGCATAGAGCATCCGGCTTCGTCTTTGACTTCGCCGAGAAATGAAGGGCATAGTCAGCCGCGGCGGACTTTGCGCTTTGCACTAAAATTTCTTTTCCATTTTAAGCCAAAGATTTACAAGTTGCGCAGGGTTTGATGACAAAACCCCTATACCTCAATACCCTGCTTCACTTGGAGCCGCCTAAAATTCTTTTCACATAACCAAAACCGCGGATCGCTACAATAACGGATAAAGCACAAAACGAGATTAAGGAGAAGATTGTCAATGCAATCCAGATTATTAACCATACATTCATTTTTACGCCTTTGCTAATTTATAAGAATTAATATATGAACCTGCTGCCATTCCTAATATTGCCATAACAAAGCTTGCCGCCCCTGCGATACCTGCAGGAATATTAAACGCAAAAAATGCTATAATAGGTAATGCACCAAAAATTAAAGACAGGTAAGCACCGACAGTATTTGCTTTCTTCCAGTAAAGCCCGGCGACTATTCCCGTAAAGGTTCCTGCAAGATACAAGTTTGCAGTCATTGAAGTATAAACGTAAATTGTTTCCGACGGCTTGTAAAACAGACCATACGCAAAAAGCCAGATCCCCATTATGACAACGATAGTCTTGTTTAAGTTGAGCCTGCTTTTAGGCGAAAGCGGTTTTTTACGGAGAGGGATGATAATATCCTCAGCAAAGATTGCAGACCAGCCTAAAAGGTATGCACTGTAGGTAGACATACTGGCTGCTATCATTGCAGAAACCAAAAGTCCCCTAAAACCTCCGGGTACAATTTTCGTCAGCAGTCTTGGAATTCCTTCAACCGGAACTATACCGGAGCCTAATTTTACATGAGCAATTATACCCCACAAAATTGCTATTATATACATGCCGATCATCATCACTCCGGTCCAGATAAAAGTTTTCTTACCTACTTCCGCACTTTCTGCCGAGAAAACACGCATAACGGTTGTCTGCCATGTCGTCCAAACAGCAACGGTAAAAACAACCTGCCAGATGATAAACGTCCACCCCAAATGCGGCGCAGTAAACGGATCCAGCCCGCCGCCGGGGATTGTTTTTGTTATATATGAAATTATATGAGAAGGACTTGATTGTAGAAGAATCATTACTGTTACTATAATAAACCCGATTGTTAGAAAG
>JBJKRP010000416.1:0-13759 GCA_046704565.1 Ignavibacteriaceae bacterium
GGGCTTGACTTCATTTAAGACCCCGGCGGTTAAGCCACAGGATACTTTCACAAAACTATTTTTCTATCCGAGCCCGTTCGTTCTGAAAAGCGGTACCAACAAATTGACTATTAACGGTTTGATACGGGATTCCGAGATTAAAATAATTTCAATCGACGGCAGACTTATTAAGGAATTTACCTCTCCCGGCGGAGGAGTCGCTTATTGGGATGGAACGGATTCAAGCGGCAGACTCGTTAATACCGGTATTTATCTTGTAGTCGCCTACGATAGAGAAGGAACAAGCGTCTTTACCGGGAAGGTTGCAGTTATTCATCAGTAATTCTTTCAGATGATCGATCTTTCAAACATCTCCATACAGTTTAACGGTAATTATCTCTTCCGGGAAGTAAGCTTTAAGATAAATTCCGGCGACAAGATTTCTCTGGTCGGGGCAAACGGGACCGGGAAATCTTCTCTATTGAAAATTATAACAGGAGAGCTGCAGCCCGAATCCGGCAGTACCTTGAAACAAAAAGATATCAGCATAGGATACCTTCCGCAGGATAATGTAACCCACGCAGGCAAAACACTGATCGAGGAGGCTAAATCCGCGCTTACCGGAATCATATTGCTTCAAAATAAAGAAAGAGAATTGACCGATGCTCTTTCGGCAAAAAATATTTCCGATGAAGAGCGGGAAGATTTAGTCAACCGCCTGGGCGAGGTTCACTATAGGCTGGAAGAGCTTGGCTCATACAGCGCAAATTCAAAGGTAGAAAAAATTCTTCTCGGTCTCGGCTTTGAAGAAAGCGATTTTGATAGGCTGACGAATGAATTTTCTGGCGGCTGGCAGATGAGAATTGCGCTTGCAAAGATTCTTATCTCGCAGAACGATATTCTGTTGCTGGATGAGCCGACAAACCATCTTGATCTTGACTCCCTCGAATGGCTGACCGCTTTCCTAAAGGCATACAAAGGCGCCCTTCTAATCGTTTCACACGATAAGCATTTTGTAAATGCAGTTACAAAAAAAACACTGGAAATATATCTCGGCAGGTTCAATACTTTCAACGGCGATTATGATGCATATTTAAAATTTAAGGAAGAACGCGACAAGCAGGCTGCCGCTAAATATACTCTTCAACAAAAAAAGATTAAAGATACCGAGCGCTTCATCGAAAGGTTCCGCTATAAGGCGACAAAGGCAAAACAGGTGCAAAGCAGGATAAAGCAGCTCGAGAAGATCTCGCTTATCGAACTGCCTGAATTTAGAGACGATATTTCGGTCAGGTTTCCGCCGCCGCCGCCAAGCGGTAAGATAAATCTGGAACTGAATTCAATATCCAAATCCTACGGTAATAAAAAAATATTTGAGGACTTGACTTTCCGGATCGACAGGGGCGATAAAATAGCCTTCATCGGTCCTAACGGTGCGGGTAAATCTACTCTGGCAAAAATTATTGCCGGCGTAATTGAATTCGACAAGGGCGAACGGATAGTCGGACACAACACGATTATTTCTTATTACGCGCAGGACGTTGCAGATAATCTTAACCCGGATATGGACATTCTTGAGACCGTGGAAGCTGCTTCGGAAAACCAAACAGTAGGGCAGCTCCGATCGTTGCTGGGCTCATTTCTTTTTTCCGGCGACGATGTGTTTAAAAAAGCCGGAGTGCTTTCGGGCGGAGAGAAGAGCAGGGTCGCACTTGCAAAAGTACTTCTTACAAAATCCAACTTAATAATTTTAGATGAGCCAACCAACCATCTTGATATGTCGTCGAAAGAAGTTCTTCAGAAAGCATTAATGGAGTTCCGTGGCTCGCTCATTCTTGTTTCTCACGACATCGATTTCCTTTCTCCAATAGTAAACAAAGTTGTGGAGATAAAGAAGAATCAATTTAAAATATATACCGGGAATATCGATTATTACCTTAACAAACGCCTGGAATTCATGCGGGAAGAGGATGATGAAGCGAGACAATCCCAACCGGATTCAATTTCCCGTAAGGGACAAAAAAGACTTGAAGCCGAAAACAGACAGAAAAAATACGAGGCAACCAAAGACATCAATAACAATGTTAAACAGCTTGAAGCCGAGATAGAGAAGCATGAATTAAGAAAAGAAGAACTTGAGAAACTCCTGCTTAAACCCGATACATACAACTCGCCCGTGAAGGCAAGAGAGGTATCGATTGAATTAAATCAGTTAAAGACAGAGTTAGAGCAGAAAGTTTCCAAGTGGGAAAAGCTTTCCGAAGAACTTCTGAAAATCGAAAGACAGTTTGACGGCAAATAATTATAAATTCTAAGCCCTTACCCTGTACAGGATACCGGTTCAAATGAGTCCGGAAACCCGCGGCACAAAATTGTTTGTAAACCCCGCAGTTAATAACTTTCGCTATGCAAAATATCAAGCCGTTAAAAAGATTCGGACAAAACTACCTGACCGATAAAAATATTCTTAGAAAGATTGCAGAAGAAATTTCGCCCGAACCTGGAGACAACTTAATTGAAATAGGACCGGGACGCGGAGCACTGACAAAATACCTCTTTGAAAAAAATCCGGCGCTTACAGCGATTGAAATTGACAAACGGGTAATCGACGATCTTTCCCTGGAATTCCCCGGGCTGAACATTATCCGTTCGGACTTCCTGGATTTCAATCTAACTGAGTTCTATAATCAAAGATCTAAAAAGATAAGAATCGCCGGCAACATTCCTTATAATATTACTTCGCCTATTATTTTTAAATTGATAGAATCAAATCACTGCGTGGAAGATGCCGTACTAATGGTGCAGCTTGAGGTGGCAAAAAGAATGACGGCAAAAAAAAGCTCAAAAGATTATGGAATACTTTCCGTACTGCTTTCACATTTTACAGAGACGAATATCTGCTTTAAAGTCTCAAGGAATGTTTTCTTCCCGAAGCCTAAGGTAGAGTCCGCAGTTGTCCATATGTTTTTCAAACAAAAGTCTTTAACGGATGCTGAAGAAGAAATGTTCATCAGCCTGGTAAAAGCGGCATTCGGGAATAGGAGAAAGACTTTAAAAAATTCGCTTGCTAATAGTATATTTGCAAGCGTAAATTTTGAAGGGTCAAACGTAGACTTAAAAAATCGTGCGGAACAATTAGACATG
The DNA here is from genome assembly GCA_046704565.1 of Ignavibacteriaceae bacterium. Taxonomy (GTDB): domain Bacteria; phylum Bacteroidota; class Ignavibacteria; order Ignavibacteriales; family Ignavibacteriaceae; genus FEN-1297. The sequence goes on from JBJKRP010000416.1 coordinate 3,124, forward strand.
GAGGATTTTATCGGACTTACGAAATATTTAATTCATTTATCGAATACTGAAAAATTTAAGATCGCTAAATTGAAGTAGCATCTCCAGTTTTAACGGATGGAACTATTTAAATCATTTTTAATAAAACTTAAAGCTTACGATCTCGTAGTCGTTGTTTTCTATCTTTTTCTAACTCTAACCAACCTGGTCTTCAATTATGAAATTGAACACTGGCTTTTATGGACTGCAATAAATCTGAGCATTATTCTTTTATGTATTCTTATTGCTTATTTTGAAAACAAGTACGACAACAAATTCTGGAGGTCGGTACATTACTGGTATATTGCACCTCTCATTTTAATTACATACAAGGAACTTTACTTCTTAATTGAGCCCATAAGGCAGCAGGATTATGATTGGCTGTTTATTAAGATAGATCACTGGATGTTCGGCACAGACCCGACGGCTCTGCTTTATAAGATTTCATTCCCGCTGCTTACCGAAATACTACAGATAGTCTACAGTATCTTTTACCTGCTTCCGATCATACTCGCTCTTGCATTACTGCGCGTTAAAAGGTATGTAGCACTCGACTTTGCAGTGTTCTGTATTATTTACGGATTTTATTTATCCTACCTCGGATATTTTGCGCTGCCCGGGATAGGTCCGCGGTTTACGCTCCATAACTTTAATACTTTAAATGAGAAGCTGCCTGGCATATATTTTACAACCTACCTGAGACATTTCCTTAACTGGGCAGAATCAATACCGGACAAATGCTTGCATCCTGCCATGTATGTTCAGCGGGATGTTTTCCCAAGCGGTCATACCATGATTACTTTAATAGTAATGTATCTGGCGGTAAGATTGAAAAGCCGCTCGAGATACTTTTTTGTTCCTGTCGGTTCCCTCTTAATTTTTGCCACAGTCTACCTCTGGTATCATTACGTCATAGATCTGATTGCAGGCGCCGCATTCATGGCTTTTACTATGTGGACAGGGAAATATATTTTCAACTGGTGGCGCCGCATTCAAGGCGAGGAAGAATTTGATTATCATAAATATTAATAAACCGGATAGATGAACGCTTCCACAGATAAAAAAACCCAGGTAAGAAAAATTTTCGATGCGATCGCATCTAAGTACGATCTTCTTAATCACCTTCTCAGTTTCGGTACGGACGTCTATTGGAGAAAGAAGGCTCTTAAATTAACTGGGATAAATCAAAACTCGGTTCTGCTCGACGTAGCCTGCGGCACAGGAGACTTTGCAATTTCCGCAAAGAAAATGGGAGTAAATACAATCCTGGGCGCGGACTTTTCACTAAACATGCTAAAGCTATTCAAGGAGAAAAGCGATTGGATATCGGGGAGAAGCTTTCAGACCGTTGCAGAAAGAATGCCAGTAAAAGCAAATTCCGTTACGAATATTACAGTAGCTTTCGGCGTAAGAAATTTTTATGATATACAGGAAGGGTTTAATTCCTTCTTCCGTATCCTGACTGAAAACGGCAAGACAACCATTCTTGAATTTAGGATGCCTGCAAACCGGGTCTTTAAGAGTTTATACAAGCTTTATTTTAAAAAAATCTTACCCGTAATAGGAGGAATAATTTCGGGCGACAGTGAGGCATACAAATATCTCCCCCGCTCTGTCGAGGAGTTTGACGAGAAAATAAACCTGCCGGAATTGCTTAGAAACTCCGGCTTCAAAAAAATTGAACAGTACAACTTAACGCTTGGAATCGTCCAGGTAACCATCGCAACAAGATAATAACTGCCAGCCTAACCTTTTAAACTTACACTTAAGCTCCCGTCATGGCTTAAGCTTAAGTGTAAGTTCAAGATTAAGATTTAATTATTTGATATTATAAGAAACCAGGCTTTGTGTAATAACGCTTGTAGTATCCGCAAAGTTTATTCCGCCTCCGGTAAACGCATCCAGAATAGCTCCGTTGCCCTGCATTTTTATCATACCGATTTTATCAGCCATCCAGGCAAATGCGCTGTAAGTGGTGGTAGTAAATTGCAGCGGATTGTTCGGATTATTCGGCACTTTCAAGACAAAATCATACCTTATCTTTGCGGCGCTCATGGTAGTTGAACCCGTACTTAGAGTTAATGGTACCTGATCCATACCTATATATGTGCCGGTAACGTTAACCAATTGAAGGCTAGCTCCGCCTATACTTAGTCCCATACCGAAGACCTGCCAGGATTGGTTTTCCTGAAAAGGAAACTGGAATACTTTTAGCGCCGTACTCAAATTAATATATTGGAGGTACTGGGAAGGAACCGCCGATGAAAGCCCTGAAGTGTCAACAGCGAACATAACGCTGTCGCCGGATTTTATGAACAAAGAATTTGTAACTTCGGAAAAACCGGCAAAGCTAAGCGTATCAATTTCATTCTGATAGACAGCTCCGTTAAACGTTGTAGTACCTTGATAACTTGTAGACCGTGTACCGGACAGTGTACCGGCAGAATCTGTTTTCGTCACGGAATATTTATAACTGCTGCCGTCGCTGTTCGGGAAATAGCTGCTGCCCGGACCTGTTGCAGGCGTGTTTGACGATGTTGAATTACTTTTACAAGCATTAAATAAAAATGCTAATGACAACACGCTAAGGACCAGAATACTTATTTTTTTCATTTACTCTCCGTATTTGTTTGCCTTTTACCGCCGGCAAGCTCTTTGGCTTCCCGTCAAATTATCGGCAATTATTTATTGATTAAGGTTTTTAATTTATTAAAGGCTTTTGCCCTATGGCTAATTCTATTTTTTTCATCCAGCTCCAGTTCACCGCTGGTTCTATCAAAACCATCCGGTAAGAATAGCGGATCATAACCAAATCCGTTCTTACCCCTGGGAGACTTTATTATTCTCCCTTTTACTTCCCCGTATGCAGTCAAAAATTTTTCTCCATCAAAATATACTGCCGAACAAACAAATTTGGCACTATGAGGTTCCGGGAAGTTCTTTAGCTCACAAAGCAGCTTTTCATTGTTTGCCTCGTCAGTAGCGCCCTCGCCAGAGTAACGAGCTGAATATACGCCCGGTCTTCCATCAAGCTGATCGACTGATATGCCGGAGTCGTCTGCAATTACAGGAACACCAAACTTGTTAAAAATAACCTCCGCTTTTATTCTTGCGTTCTCTTCAAATGTTTCGCCGCTTTCAATTATCTCAGGAACATCATCAAGTTCATTTAAAGAGACAAGATTCACCATAGAATCTTTAAATATATGTTTTACCTCTTTGAACTTTCCCATATTCTTGGTTGCAAATACAATTCTATCCATATTCCGGTTCTTAAATTCTTTTTAATAATTTCTTCATCATGACTTATACATAGCGTATAAATCTTTCCCGCTAAAGGCTATTGTTGTAATCCCGACGTCTGTAAGATTTCTTCGGTTACTTCAAAGGCATACCTTAAGTGAGGTATAACGATAGAGCCTCCAACAATTAAAGCTACATTGAAAGTCTCGTAAAGCTCTTCCCGTGTTGCGCCTTCCTGCACCGATCTATCGATGTGATAGAAAATGCAGTCGTTGCATCTTAAAACCATTGATGCGGCAAGTCCCATTAATTCTTTAGTTTTTGCCGTAAGAGCTCCGTTAACGTAAGCTTTATTATCCAACGCAAAAAACTTATTAAAATCTCTAAAGCCCGAACTCAAAATTTTTTCGTTCATATCCAGGCGGTATTTCCGGGTCTCAACAGCCGTTTTTTTCATTTAATTCCTTTCTTTAAATCAAATTTAAGGAATAGACCGTTGACTTAAAAACTGGAATATTTTGCATTTGATGTTTGTCTATATAATTGCACGGCAGAATAGCAACGGATGGTATTCTTAGTCACAATAAAACGCTAAACTATTAAGAATTTAAATCTGTCTTAAGTGTTCGCCGTCTAATCTGTTGCAGATAAAAATTTGTATTTTTTTTAGTGGTTGAACGGTATAAAAAATAATCGAAACGGTATTAAATTACCGGCACTAAAAATTTTAATTTTGATTACCAAATGGAAATATTAAAAAGATCCTGCTCAATTGCTGCCGCTGTTTTATTTTTTATAATAACATTATCCCCGAATGCAAAGGCTCAATACTTTGGAAGAAACAAAGTAAATTACGACAACTTCGACTTCAAGGTATTAAAGACACGTCATTTCAAGATTCTTTATTATAACGAAGAGAAAGACGCTATAAAATATGCGGCAAAGATGGCTGAAAGATGGTACGCCCGTCATTCTGCAATATTTGATGATACCCTAAACGGTCCGCAGGTTATTATATTATATGACGGCTTTCCCCAATTTACAGAGAACAATGTTACTCAGGAACTGATAGGACAGGGCACCGGCGGTTTTACCGAGCCTATAGAACGTAGAATAGTTTTGCCGTTTGCAGGTCCGCTGGCGGAAACCGACCACGTAATCGGGCACGAGCTTGTACACGCTTTTCAATTTGATATTACAAAAAAGAATGATCTTTCCCGCGGCGGTCTGCCTGCTGCTTCAACTATGCCTCTTTGGTTCATCGAAGGTATGGCAGAATATTTTTCAATAGGACCAAAGGACCCCAACACGGCAATGTGGATGCGTGAAGCTGTCTTAAAAAAGCTGCCTGATATTTCCGATCTAGAAAATACGAGCAAATATTTCCCTTACAGGTACGGTCAATCTATTCTTGCATTTATCGGCGGGAAATATGGAAATAAAAGTATCGGAGAGCTGCTTAGGTCGTGGGCTTTCAAGAGAAACATGAAAGACGCCTTTTTAAGTACATTGGGAATTACTCCCGACTCGCTCGCAAAAGAATGGCATGCTGCTCTTCATGCGCAATATGACTCTCTCGAAAAAGTTACTAAAAAGCCTGATGATTACGGAAGTGAATTGATTTCAAAGAAAAAAGGCGGCGGCGATATGAATATCTCGCCGGTACTTAGCCCCGATGGAAAGCATTTAATCTTTTTCTCCTCGAAAGATCTTTTCTCAATTGATCTTTTCCTTGCAGATGCAAAAACCGGCAAGATTGAAAGAAACATTTTCAAAAGTGAATTCAGTACGCACCTGCAAAATCTTGAGTTCATCAGCTCTTCAGGAGCGTGGGATCCAACCGGGGGAAAATTTGCCTTCGCCGCTGTTGAGAGCGGAAGACCGGTTCTCACAATTCTCGATGTAAATGATGCCAGTGTTAAGGAAGTAATAAGGTTCCCTAAACTCGCAGAGATATTTAATCCCTCATGGTCGCCGGACGGCAGGTACATTGTATTCTCGGCTCTGGCAAATGGTCTTTCAAACCTTTTTGTTTATGATTTGCAAACCGGAACTTCGAGGCAGCTAACCGATGACGGGTACGCCGAGCTTCAGCCCGCATGGTCGCCGGATGGAAAAGAAATTGCCTATGTTACCGATAGGTTCACAACTAATCTTTCGGACCTCGATTACGGCAATTATCAGATTGCTTTAATGAATTTTAAAACCGGTGAGATCTCTAAAGTTAAGGACTTTTCCGATGGCAAAAATATCAATCCGCAATGGTCTCACGACGGAAGAAGTATTTTCTTCGTATCGGATCATAACGGTATCGATAACATCTACCGCCTGGATTTAAACGATAATAAAATTGATCAGATTACAAATCTCTACGGCGGAGTAAGCGGAATTACCGCATTAAGCCCGGCTATGTCCGTTGCGGCAGATTCGAACAATATGGTCTACTCGGTATTTAACAACAATAAATATGACATTTACTCAATTGATTCGAAAGAAGTTCTAAAAGGAAAAGCCTCCTCCCCGCTTATAGCCGGTATCAATGCCGGGGCACTGCCTCCACAAAAGCAGGTAAGCGATACTTTTGTGGATAATCTTCATAACCCTACGATAGGGCTGCCTTCGGATACAACTAAATTTTCGGAGACCAGCTACCATCCTTCACTTAGTTTAGTGGGAGTCGGGCAGCCTTCATTGGCTGCAGGAGTCGATGCCTTCGGAACTTATCTCGGCGGAGGCGTTGCACTTTTCTGGAGCGACCTGCTTGGGAATTATAATCTTGCTACAGCGCTTCAGGTTTCTTCAGGCGATGGGATTACAAATATCTCCGGTTTATTAGGCTACATGAATTATTCAAACAGGCTAAATTGGGGAGGCGTTATTCAGCAGATTCCATATTTTTATACCGGGTATGCAGCCGGCTATACAACAATAAATAACGAGCCTGCTTATTTAGAACAACAATACATTTACAGGGAAACCGACAGAGAAGTAGATGGATTGATCTCCTACCCTTTCGATCAGTCAACGCGTGTTGAAATGTCTTTAGGCTTCATGAATATCGGGTACACGCAGCAGGTAACAACGCATGCAATTTCACTAACCACCGGTTCAATCCTTGTAAATGAGACTCAGCAACTGCCTGTTCCGCCCGATTTGAACCTCGGGACTTTCAGCGCTGCGCTTGTGTTCGATAATAGTTACTTCGGGGCGACAAGCCCGCTGCTGGGCACAAGATATAGAATTGAAGTCTCACCTATAATCGGCTCTATTACCTGGACAAATGTACTGTTTGACTTTAGGCAGTACTTTATGCCTGTCAGCCCATTTACGCTCGCCTTCAGAGTACTCCATTACGGAAGGTACGGCGGTGGTGCAGAAGATCAGAGGCTTACACCAGAATTCTTAGGCTATCCAGGGTTAGTGCGGGGATATGAGTACCAGACGTTAACCTCAAACGATAGTGTTAACGATTATTTTGGAAGTAAGATACTGATCGGCAATGCAGAGCTTCGGTTTCCTCTACTCGGAGTTTTTGGAATTGGTCCCGGATTTTACGGCTACTTCCCGGTCGAGATGGCTTTCTTTTATGATACCGGCGTTGCTTGGCAAAACGATATAAAGCCATGGTTCCTTGGCGGACCTAGACATCTCGTCTCAAGCTATGGCGCTGCATTAAGAATAAATTTATTCGGCTACGCTGTAGGAGAGGTTGATTATGTAAATCCTATAAGCCGACCCGGAGTCGGCTGGGAGTGGCAGTTCGATTTGATTGAGGGATTTTGATACGACGCTGAGTGAGCGCGATCCAGAAGACCGGAGGACAGATACCGGATAATAAAAAGTTATTCTTCACTCTGACAGATAATTGTTCTAAATTCAATTGTTCGATTGTCCTTCACTCTTCATTTGTTTTTAACAACTGAAAAAAGAATGAGAACAACTTTATAAGAATACCCTGAAAAATTTTTCAGTGCGGTTTTGAAGCTAATTTGACTTCAGCCCAGAAATCCATGGGAGATAAGCCGGATGGATTTAAGTTGCGGGCTCTTTGAAATCCCCGCTGTCCGCCGCCTGCGCCATAGCCTCCGAAATCATCCCCACCTTCCATGCCTCCGCCGAAACCACCTTCGCCGCCTTCGGGTCTTCCGAATGACATATCTTCCCTGCCGTTAAAGTTTACTTTGCCGGTCTCAAGCCCTACGCTTATCACACTTCCCGTGTCTGCACTAATAGCATAATCATATCCGCCCGAATGTAAAAGTGGTATTCTCATTTCATAAACGAGCCGGTTGTCCTTCAACCCCAGCTTTAATTGCACGCCTTTTAATTGGTTAACCGGTACCCTTGTTACTTCATTATTCGCACCGACAAATTCCATATCGTTTTGGTTCCTAATAATTAGTTTGTTGATTCTATCGGAATTCGGGAGCTCGCCCGGCGGCGGGCTAATTCTTTGCGCCCCGGCATCCTGCCTGTTTATTCCGCTTATCCCAACAGGAAACTTTATTCCAAACTTCTTACCGTTATTCCCGGTTTTGTCAAACCAAACAGTTAATCCCATCCGTAAGATTTTGTCCTGAAGTTCTTGATCGGTTGTAACAAAACATAGGTAAAGAAATTTATCGTCATTCTCCACTCCGACAAGCGCATTTAGCTTGTCGTTAAGCTTAAGCGAATTTCCCCAATCGGCGTCGCTGCCGTCGATTGTTAAATTTTGAGTACGCCAACTGCTGTTTATATTTTGATCTCCGCATCCGGTAAGCGAAAAAGTAACTGCACTAAATATCAGTATTAATAAATGAGCATAGCTTTTTGCTTTCATTTATTTTAACTCCGTTAATGATGTTCTTAATAATTTTTGAATTTAGACAATTGAAATATAGAAAAGATTTAAAATGAATTGCAAAGTATATTGCAGGGACTGATCTCATGTTACATTAAACCCGGTGCGGTAAGGCATTGATCACCGCCTTCTTCAAATAAATGCCCGATTTGTTAGACTTGTTTAAAATATGTAAGAATACATGCTTGCAAGTTTGTATGAGTTCGACAATATTTGAGTTGAAGAAAAATAAATTTGGGCGCTTGGCTCAGTTTCAGCCGGAGGCTGATTCGCCTTTGGCGAAGGTTAGAATAACTTGATTCAATCAAGAAGGTCAGTGGTTTCTTTTTAATTTGATTTTACATCTTGATAGAAAGATTTATTTGCCATTATTTTGAATTTTGGGCGCTTGGCTCAGTTGGTTAGAGCGCCTGCTTCACACGCAGGAGGTCAGTGGTTCAAATCCACTAGCGCCCACAAAAGCAGCACAAATTCATAAATCAATTTTGTTTGTTCTGATGCACGTACCATTCAAGAAGTTATTGATTTATTAGAATTCTTCAATATATTTACCGTATAATTTTGTTTGCTTAATTATCATACCCTAAGCAAAAAGCTGTACCAACTGCGGATCCAAAAACTAAATGTCAAAATACCTTTTTGTTCTTATCATTATGTTTACTACAGCCGGGCTATTAATGGCTTCCGGTACTAAGCATAAATTTAAATCGTCATCAGAAACAACAATTGTAAAGATTAAAACCCTAACAGAACCTGTAGAAAAGCCCCTCAGTTCTTTAAGCTGGTATCAGATGATAACCAGGGTTCCGGCAGATGATTATTTATTTTTCAAAAATAATTTTACCCTTGCTAAAGCTTCAAATTTTGTTGAGCTTGCCGCACTTACAGGTGCATTAATGAGCGTTGATAAATCTGGCTGGAAGTACAATAAACATATTTACCGTTCTTCAAGCTTGTTCAGGAATGCCAGCGATGCTACGGTATTTATGGGCAACGGGGAATCTCATTTTATCCTTTCCGGTTTGTTCGCCGCTTACGGCTTGATCCGGGATGATCCTTCCTCCTTGAAAACTGCAAGCAACATAGTGGAGGCAGAGCTTTCCGCCGGTCTGCTCGTTCAACTCTTAAAAAGAATAACCGGAAGAGAAAGTCCCGGGGGCTCGGATAAATCTTTAGGCAGTTGGAAGTTCTTTCCAAGCATAAAAGAATATCAAAAGCACCAGTCAAAGTACTACTCATTCCCTTCGGGTCACCTTGCGGCTGCAACCGCCGTGCTGACGGTAATTGCCAATGACTATCCTAATTGCACGTGGATTAGACCGGCAGGCTATGGTTTGCTGGGGCTGCTCAGCTTCAGCCTCGTTTCCAAAGGCATGCATTGGTACAGCGACCTTCCTCTTGGGTTCTTTATCGGCTATTCCATCGGGAACATAGTCGCCCCGGAATCTAAAGCCGGCTCTGATAATAAGAGCCAGGAGAATTCAAGAATAATAATAGCACCGTCATTCGGCAACAGCAATATTGGTCTTAGACTGGCGTACACTTTCTAATCATTCTAAACTCCGGCTTAGATTTTTGAATTTTCCGCACAAAATCATTTTTATTATTTTTCAGGTACGTTAAAATAATTTTATAGAAACTATGAGAACAATCTACCTTAGAAAAGATCAGGGAAATCTTACAAGAAGAATTCTTATCGATATGGCTTACCTCTCTTCCAACAAAAAGATCAGACTGCCAAAGACTTATTTTGAAGACGGGCTCTACCTATTATACTTCAAGAACGGCGATAAGGAAATCGACAGGTACGCTCTTACCAAGGATAAAATAGTCTCGGAGGACCGGGACCATTATTTCTTTGATTTTCCATTCAAGCCTAATCAGGTTGAAGATGCCGCGGCATAAAAGAATTGCTTAATTGTGTAGCTGCTAAATTGATAGGATACCCTCATTTTAAGTCTTGCGACAACAAAAGCCGGGAAATAATTTAGCAAAGAGTTTGCCGCTGCGCCTTAAATATTTTAGATGATTTAAACACAGCGGCTATGATTAGTAAAATATTTTTACAAAGTTAGAATGTTAGCGGATACTCAAAGTAAATTCTCGGCTCAATTCTCTTTTGCGGCTGATAGTCAATTATGTTGTTGTTAGAGTCGCGCACCGGGCTGAACGTCCAGTTGTATACCATGGATACCACTAAATACGGCAGCGGCTTGTAGCCGAGCTCAAAATACATGAATGAGTTGTTATCCACCTTGAAGAGCTGGGTTTCGGAACCGATGTTAATCTTGTCATAGCCGCCGCGAATGACAATCGGCATTCCCTGGGTGGAAACGTTTGCGATCAAATGCAGCTCGCCGCTGTCCGGCGTTTTATCAAGCCTCTGATAGCTTCCGAGAACATCAAGCAGACCGGCAAAATGCAAATCCAATTCTCCGAAGTACCCGTTATCCGGGTTAGTTAAGTTGGCAAGCGTAGTTGCCTTGCTCGAATAAGTACCGCCGGCAGTATCAATCCTGTATCTTTCAATTT
>JBJKRP010000417.1:0-3617 GCA_046704565.1 Ignavibacteriaceae bacterium
CTGTGGAAAGATTGCTTATCTCTTCAAAGAGAGCCTTGTTGTTTAGATTTGCGTCCATGGAAATTGTCTATGTTAAATTGAGCAAAAAATTATTATTTCAAATATAGAATTTATTCCATGAAAAAAACTTGTCATATCTAAAATGTCTTATCCTGTTCTTTTATTTTTTCGCAGACAGAAAAATCTTCGTTGACAATACAATTTTTATTAAGACAAAAGAATGTAACTACTTTACTTACCTATTATTTATGTTCCTAAAAAGCAGTGGCATCTGGGTAGCCGGTCAAAAGAAATTAGTTCGTTCTTGATTTCAATTAAAGAAATATTGTATTTGTAAAGTTGTAAGCGCATTAGTTTTGTTTGATGCAAATTGAAACTTGTTATCTAAAGAAAATCTTATAACGTTTCCTATTAAGAGATATGCATAGACAACGACGTACCAAGGTTTATCGACTGTTGAAGGGTTTAAATCATTAAATTGTTCTATAGAAAATGCAAGCAAATGTTTCGAGGCAAAAAGATAGTCTGCAATAACATAGTACCCATATGCTTTTTGATTGCCGAGATGTGCTTCTATATATTCTGATTGCAGTTCAAAACTCCCTATATTTAATTTTTCTTCAAATCCGAAGCGAAAGTCATTACCTGTAAACGAAAAATTACCGGCAAAGATTTTACTAAATTGCAAATCGTGTGCATTACGATAGGAAAGATTATAACCCAATTCTAATTGCGTTTCGGTATTATTCAGCAGAAGTAAACTTCCGTGATTTACATAAAGAAAATTCCTTTTGTTTGAAACGGTGTTAGCTCCGTTCCCGTTAAAGAAGCCTAAGCTGATTGAAAATCCCTTTGGGAAAGAACCGATTTTGCTGTCGGCTAATTTTATTTCAACGCCAATGTCTCTTGCCATTGTTTCTGCGCCGGGCACAAGAGCATTTACAACATCAGCTCTCTCATCAAGCGGGATAACGTAATCCGGCTGCTTTCTTTGCAGACTAAAATTTGGTACAAACTGACCGGCAACGGCTTCAAAATTGTTATTCTTATAATTTACAAGCACGTCCTGAAGTAAAAATTGATATCTGGAGTTCTGAAGAAAATTAGCCTGCAGCTTGTAGCTCCAGTTAGCGTCGCTTAAGGGCAATAGACCTCCGACCCATAACTTCGCTCTCCGTACGGAAAAGTTCGCTTGATCCGAATAGTTGTCTGAAAACCTGTATTGTAAGCAACCGTTCCAATTTATTTTTTGCTGCGCGAATGAACGGTAATTTATTACTGTAAGCAAGAAAATAAATATTATGATAATCCTTACCTCTAAAATTTTGCGTCTCCTTTTCATTAGATAACTCCTATAATTAACTTTACGGCAACAGCAAACAATACCAGCGCAAAGATTTGTTTGATCTTTTGCGACTTAGCCTTTGCTACCATAAAGTTGCTTCCTAACCAGGCACCAAGTATTACTGCAAGTATCAGGAAAACAGTTAATGTCCAATTGAATTGTCCATGTGCAATATGTCCTAAAAATCCCGAGAAAGAAGAGAAGGTAACTGCCAACGCCGAAGTAGCAGCCGCCTTTTTAGTTTCGTAGCCCATCCACATAAGAAGAGGAGCCATAATGAAGCCTCCGCCTATTCCGAGTAGACCCGCGACAAAGCCTGCAAAGCTGCCAATAATCGCACCGATAATTGCTCGCTTTTTGAAAGACATTATTTCTTTCGGCTCAGGCTTGCCGGAAATAAATAACATCCTTCCGGCTGCGGCAAAAACAGCAATAGAAAAAAAGATCAGCAGGATATTTACCGGCAGTTTATCGGATACAATCGCTCCGATTGGCGCAAAGGCAAAGGCGAAAATTGTCATTGCTAAGCCGCCTTTAACGTCTACTAACTTATTCTTGAAATAGGCAATTAGTGCTATAAGTGTAGTAAAGCTGTTCAGCAGCAGAGCTAACGGTATTGCTGTTTCTTTTACCGGAAAGCCCGCCCACTTAAGCACCGGAACATAAATTAAGGCTCCGCCTAATCCCAGCATAGAAAATAAAAAGGATGCTGCCAGGATAATTAATGCAATAATAAAGTATAACATTTTAACCTATCGGAATTACTGACCATTACTCTTCTCCTTAAAAATAAAATTATTAAGTAAGTATTTACTTACCATCATTAATAAAATTTTTTATTTTTTTAACGCCCTCAAAATCAAGGCATACATTCTCTTGCAGAAATTATCCGTATTAAAGTTTCCTTTATTAAGTACGAATTCAAAATTAAATGTAATCGGGATACCCATATATAATACGGCAACATCCTCTGCATTAACAGACTTATCCCAGACTCCTTCGGATATACCGTCCTTTACTATTTTTATAATAAGCTGTTTCTGCTCGGTTAAAATTTGATTTAACTTATCCTTTAATCTTTTATCGCCAAGGTGCGCGGCTTCAGAAAATAATAGGATTGTAATGCCCCTATTTTCTTTAAGATATTTCACATTCTGGCATAAGTACTGGAATAGTTTCTCTTCTGTTTTTTGAGGCTTAAGTGCTATGCTTCTAAGCGTCCCTATTAAGTCTCCGGCAACGTCGTCCATAATTCCCTTTATAATATCCCGCTTGGTAGAGAAATGGCGGAAAATGGCACCTTCTGTAAGACCGATTTTTTTGGCTAAGTTTCTCGTCGAGAGATTATGAAAGCCTTCGTTAGCAATAATCTCGAGCACTGCTTTTTTGATTTGTTCCTGTCTTACTTCGGTTGATCTTTTCGCCATCTGCCGGTTCTTATTAAGAATTATGTAATCACGTACTTACTAAACTAATAAATAACTATTAAAATCCAAGATATTTTAGACAATATTAAATTTTACACCTTTACTTTTGACTTACTTTCAACCGACCTGTAGATTGCCTCGATAACTTTAAGATCTTTAAGTCCTTCTTCGCCGCTTGCATCGGATTTGGTACCGTCTAAAATACACTTTGTAAAAGTATCCATCTGGACCGCCTGCTGGTTTATTTTCGGAAAGCTGAGCTCTCCGTTATTTGTCTGTCCTTTTAGTCCATTATAGCTGTATGCGGGCATAAGATTGAACCACCTGTAATCCGTACCTATATAAAGATTGTTCATCGGTACCGAATAAGAGCTTGAGGAGTTTGAAAAGTGTCCGCCTGGAAATTGTAATTGCCATGTAATTGATTCATCAACCTCTGCAAATTTTTTATAGTCTGTCTTATACTCCTGCGCTGTAACGGTAAGCGGCTCTTCGCCTATACAATATCTTGCGGCTTGTATAGCGTAAATTCCAACGTCTACCAGAGAGCCGCCGCCGGAAAGGGCTTTCTTTAAACGCCATTGGGTAGGGTCGCCTATCTTAAAGCCGAATTCTGATTGCACATATATTACCCCGCTGTCGCCGTCGGTTCTGAATTTCATTGCCGCTTTATGATATGGATCGGTATGCAGTCTGTATCCTATAAAGAGTCTTACTCCGGCTTTTTTGCAAGCTGCTATCATCTCCTCACATTCTTTTACCGAAACTGCCATCGGCTTTTCGCAGAATACATGCTTGCCGGCTTTTGCAGCCCTGATAACATAATCGTGATGCATACCGTTGGG
>JBJKRP010000418.1:0-3306 GCA_046704565.1 Ignavibacteriaceae bacterium
ATGATGCCGCGGTGAGCATTAATCGTCCTTTTAACCATCGGTAATCCTAAGCCGGTGCCGTTTGTCTTAGTTGTAAAAAAAGGATCAAATATCCGCGATACATTTTTATCGTCTATGCCGGTGCCGGTATCGGTTATTTGAAGTATGATACACTCGGTGCCGCGCGGTAATTCAATTTCATACTTCCTGCGGTCTGCATCTTCCATATTTGTGTATCCAACAGCTTCTTCCAATTTAAAATCATGCAGGGTCCTTTTCAGAGTTATTTTCCTGATCGAAATTGAAATTTGATTTTCTCCGCTGTCGCCGTGCTCAAAGCTGTCCAACGAATTTCTTTTTTCATCAATTGACTGAACCGCATTTAAAAGAATATTTATAATAGCTTCCTTCAGCCGCGAAGCATCAAGCAGAATCAATGGAGCCGTAATTTCAATTTCCTTCTTTACGGAAATTCCCGACTTCTTAAACCTAAGCTGAACAAAAGTAAGGCTTTCATTTAAGATATCCTCAATACTTGCCGTTTGAAAATTCATAGGCACAGGGTACGCATAATTGAGCAGCTTGGTTACGGTCTCTTCCATTTCACCGGTAGAGTTGAGCGCTACGGTTACGGATTTTTTCTCGGACTTTGCGAGATGATTTGACTCGGCAAGAAGCTGCAGAATCATTTTAATTGAAGTAAGGGAGTTGCGGAATTCATGAGCTACAAATGCGGCAATCTCACCTGTTGCTGCAAGCTTCTCGGTCTTTACCAGAACACCTTCTAACTGTTTCCGTTTTGTTATATCGGTGATGACAGCTAAAACGGCTATTACCTCGCCGTTATTCTTCATAGGGATTGCAATGTGCTCAATGTAGCGCTCGCGCTGTTTATCGTCAACTTTGCAGTCTATGCAGCTTTCAATTTTACTTTTTGAAATTGCTTGCATGCAAATACAGTCCATGCAAAACCCGTTGGTACCGAAAATCCTGCTGCACTCCTCTCCTTTAACATCATCTATATTATATCCGGTAATGGTTTTGAATGCTGCGCTCGCAGTCTGTATTCTCAAATTTTTATCGAGCAGCAGGAACGCACTTGGAACGTTATCAAGAATTGCCTGAAGTTTCGATTTTTCAGCAAATTGTTCCTCGGTACGCGATTCAACCATTTCTTCCAGATGAGCTTTATATTGTTGAATCTCCTCCTCATGCTCGTGAAGAGACCGAGCCATCAAATTAAACTGCTCTGCAAGTTTCTCTATTTCATCCCGAGTTTCAACTTTAACGCGGTGATTGTAGTTGCCCCTTGTTATGGTTTCAGCGCCTTCCGTCAGCTTTCCGATCGAAACTGTAAAATGCCTCGTAGCAAGTAAGCTCAGCACAAAGGATATCATCAGGAAAAGGATGAGAATGCCGGCAAAGGTATATTCATACACATGAACCGGATGCATAATTTCCGCTTTCGGTACTGCTGCTAAAAGATAAAGCGGCATAGCAAGGTTTTGCTCGAGGCTTGCATGGTACAATTTTGAGTAACCGTAAAAAAGCGGAGAATGAGAAATGATATCTTTACTGCCCCGAGTAATTAATGAATCCTTATCAGACAAAATTTGTGCGGCAATGCTAACCGGATAGTCATGCTGCAGGTTGTATGTATTTCTTGCAGCAAGAAGTTTGTTCCAGTTCTTTTTCTTTTGAGAATGATAAAGATAATGCCCGTCGCCGCTGACGAGAATTACTTTCTCCTGCGGATTAAGGCTCTTATAAGTCTGAAGTGTTTTAAAAAGATTCTTGACGAAGACATCTGCAATTAAAATTCCAATAACTTTATCTTTTATATAAACCGGCATTGCAAAGCTGATTACCGGGACAAGCTCATTATTCTTTCCGAGCAGTTCGGCTGGAGCTAAAGCAATCTGGTTTTTCTCCAGGTTTTTGATTAGCAGAAAATAATATAACTGCGGGGTATGTCTTAATTCATTTGAAGGTATGATAGTATAAGCGTTCTTTCCATTATTCTTTAAAGTTGACTGTACCCTTGCAACTTCATTGCCTTCCGTATCCACAATACGCAGCTGGTAATATATTCCCTTTGTCTCTGCAAATGACAGCAGATCGTTATCAAGGCTGCGTATATCACCGGCATCGGATGTATATGCCTCACGGTTCATATCTGAGCGGATACGGTTATTCAAATAAGAATTCCGGATCAAAAATAAATCCCGCTCGATCCCAATCATTAAGTTTGCAGTATTTTCCTGGATTAAAGATAAATCGTGATCCAGGTTCTGCACCGCAGATTCTTTCATCGCTTTGGTATTGGAAATTATACCGTAAATACCAACAAGAATAATCGGAAGGATGGAGAGACCGACAAAGGCAATTATCAATTTATTGCGGATGGAAAGCCAGGGGAATAATTTATTCAATCTATTTAATTCAAGCATCTCAGTCTATTAAACATCATTATAAAATCTTATCAAAATTTTTCGGCGAAATCTATAAATAGTGAAAGTAACTTACAAATTTTACTAAAGCCGAATAGGAAGGCGGGCGCAAATTGGGGAAAACTTTCTGCTTAGCGCAGAGGGAAAAGCGTCGCTATGCGCTATGCTCTTAGCGCTATGCCAAAATAGAATTTATGGCTCCAGTTTATCCGGCTAATATAATTTTATAAATAGTCTTTGTAGATATTTTATGAATTGTAAAGATCGCTAGTTCACAGTATCGTTTCCCATGTTGTTTCCATCAAGTGAATAGACGTTAGGATTACCCAAACGCAAACGGCATTCCTTTCCATAAATCTTAGTGAGATTGTTATTGCAGATAGCAACAACTTCTTCAATCTGTTTTTCAGAGACCGCTTCGCCGCTATAAAATTTATCCTTTGTGCCGTCGATGCGCTGAATAAAATGAACCCATTCGCAAATCCCATCTGCTCTGCGCTTGGCAAGAAGCTTATAAAAGCCGACTCCGGGTATCTGCGGCGTTATCCATGCGCCGATTATCTGCTCTCCTTTTTTAATTTCCATTACTGCTTGCAGCGGCTTGCCCTTAAAGGTTGGTTGTTTCTTTTTCATTCTAAAACTTCACTTTGATAAATCAGAGTTATCAGCGGAATCTGCGTGAAATCTCTCTCGCAGATTTCGCGGATTTACACAGATATATTATTTTATAAGTTATTAACTATTTTACCAATGCTCTTATCTTTCTCTCTTTCTTTTTAATTCACACACAATTACAGCTTAATAAATAAATTCAAATAATCCCGGTTCTAGATTATTATAAACATTAAATGCAGTTCCTACAATCTAATTCTGAATA
>JBJKRP010000419.1:0-47961 GCA_046704565.1 Ignavibacteriaceae bacterium
TTGACTTCCAGCGCCGCAGAATGTCCGTTGCAGTCGAATATGAGGGCGATCATGTTTTGATCTGCAAAGGCGCAGTCGAAGAGATTTATTCTATCAGCAGCTTTTACCAGATTGACGACGAAGTCTATCCGCTTATTCAAATGATTCATGACGATCTTTATGAAGACGTGGAAGACTTGAATAATGAAGGCTACCGTGTTCTTGCGATCGCTTACCGTGAATTTCCAAAAACAAAGACTACGTTTACGGTAGCTGACGAATCCGAAATGACCTTGCTCGGCTACATTGCCTTTTTCGACCCGCCGAAGGATTCTGCGGCTCAGGCAATTGCAAGCCTGCAGAACGTGGGCGTTAAAGTAAAGATATTGACAGGCGATAACGCACTCGTAACAAAAAAAGTCTGTCATGATGTTGGTCTCCAGATTGATAAAATTATTACCGGCACAGACCTGATAAATCTATCCGATGCGGACTTTGCAAAAACGGCAATGGAAGCAAACGTCTTCGCTAAGCTCTCACCCGTGCAGAAAGAAAAAGTCATTCATTCGCTGCGGCAAGCCGGTCACGTGGTAGGTTATATGGGCGACGGAATAAATGACTCGCCTTCCCTGCGCGCAGCGGACGTGGGTATCTCGGTAGACAGCGCCGCCGATGTTGCCAAGGAAGCCGCCGATATTGTTCTCCTTGAAAAAAGCCTGCTGGTTCTTGAAGACGGAATCAAGGAAGGACGGAAGGTCTTTGCAAACATCATTAAGTATATAAGAATGGGCGCAAGCTCTAACTTTGGAAACATGTTCAGCATGCTTGGCGCAAGCTATCTTATCCCCTTCCTTCCAATGAAGCCGATACAGATTCTTTTAAATAATCTGCTTTATGATTTTTCACAGACAGGAATCCCCTCGGATAACGTCGACTCTGAGCTTGTGGACAAACCGCTCAAATGGAACATAAACAACATAAAGAAGTTTATGATATTTGTAGGTCCGATGAGCTCGATATTTGATTACGCAACATTCGGCTTGATGTGGTTTTTCTTCCGCGCCAGCGAATTCATAAATCCATTAGCATCTGCAGCCGACAAAACGTACAGGATGGATTTGTTCCAAACAGGCTGGTTCGTTGAATCCTTATTAACCCAGACATTAATTGTCCACATAATAAGGACGCGTAAAATTCCGTTTATCGGAAGCAGGGCATCTGTTCCGATGACCTTAACTACACTGCTGATTATGGCGGTCGGCGCGTGGCTCCCGTATTCCCCATTTGCAGCCACATTCGGCTTCGTGCCTCTGCCTGCTGTCTATTGGCTATGGGTTGCAGGGTTCCTGCTGACGTACGGGATTCTAACTCACTTTGTCAAATCGTGGTTCTTCAAAAGATATGGAGTAAATTAACTATGGACACCTTATTAGACGCTCTGCAGGAAGGTCGGCTTATTGAGCTTCCCGATAATGATAAGCAAGATTCGCTTCAGCTCCTTGCTCATATTATTGAAGCCATCCCTTCGGTTCCGAACGGTACAGACGTTGCAGGTCTGGTTTTGAAGCGCGAAGAGAATTACAACACTGCATTAGGCAGAGGTTTTGCGGTTCCTCATGCAAGAGCCTCTTTCGACGGAGACCTGTATTGCGCAGTGGGATGGAGCCCGGCGGGAATTAATTACGGCTCACCGGATAATAATCCTATCCATATTGTAATTATGTTTTTAGTCCCGGATAATCAAAGGAATTATTATCTAAAGGAAATTTCCAACATCGCCAAGGCTCTTAACGAGCTTCACGATGAAAAGACTTTGAAGACAGCTGGAGATTTAAATACTGTTAGAAATTATTTGCTCGATCTTGTAAGCTCGGCAAAAAGCATCGTCGGTCCCGAAGCTCGCGCAAGGATGATACAGCTTGAAGCCCGTGAAAGCATACAGCAGCTTGAGCTTAAAAATATTGCAAACCTCCTTATTGAACCCGTATTGATAATTACTTCTTCCGGTTCTAAGCCCATAACGTTAGGACAGAATAAAGAGCTTATAGAAATTCTCGATAATGTTCAGAATCTTTACGAGTCGCTTAACAACAACGGAAAGTTTGTCGATTTTTCAGGCTGGCGAATTCTGAAAAGAAATTCGTCCAATTTCCAGGCTGGAAGAGTAATGCACGACTGTCTTGCTATTAAGATGACCTAAGAAAATATATCAGAATATCTTCTGCGTCAATTCTATTCCTTGCTAAAACTCCTTCCGTTGTGTAATTTTGAAACGAATAAAATTGGGCTAATAAAATGAACACGCTTAAGACAGTATTTTTGATGACGTTGATGATGGTGCTTTTTCTGCTGGTCGGCGATCTGATTGGCGGAAGAAGCGGAATGACGGTTGCTTTTATATTTGCTATAGCAATGAATTTCGGGAGCTATTGGTTCTCGGATAAAATAGTTTTATCAATGTATAAAGCTCGACCCGTAACGCAGCAGGAAGCACCGGAATTATACGCTGTTGTACAAAGACTGGCTCAAAGCGCAGAGATACCTTTGCCTAAAGTATATATTATTGATGACCAAACTCCAAATGCATTTGCAACAGGAAGAAGTCCCGAGCACGCTGCTGTTGCGGCAACAAGCGGCATACTTAGCATGTTGAACCAGGATGAGTTAGCGGGAGTTTTGGGGCATGAGCTTGCGCATGTAAAGCACAGAGATATTCTGACAGGTACTATCGCAGCTACTTTAGTTGGGACGATTACATTCATTGCGCAAATGGCTGGCTGGGCAATGATGTTTACGGGAAGAGCAAGCGACCGCGACGACGACGGACTTGCATCCCTGTTCCTTATTATCCTCGCCCCGATAGCTGCAACTCTTCTTCAGCTTGCTATTTCGAGATCGAGAGAATATGCCGCCGACGCAGGAGGTGCACATTACTCGCATAACCCGCTGGCGCTGGCTTCTGCGCTCCAGAAGATTTCAAAAGGAAATCAATTAAAGCCGGTAAGTAATGTCGGTCCTGCAACTGCCCACATGTTTATCGTAAATCCGCTTAGCGGTAAATCGCTAATGAAGCTTTTCTCTACTCATCCTCCTATTGAAGAAAGGATAAAAAGATTAAGAGACATGGCAGCGGATAGAATTTAAGGTCATTGATCAATAGTCATTAGAAACCGGTAAGAAATATTATATTGATAAAGCCCAGATATATAGAATCACTAAAGCTTTTAAGACTTCCGGCAGGAAAAGCAAGTCTTAATAACTTATCGTTTATATTTTTATTTATTGTATTTTTTTCAATATCTCTTTATTGTCAGCCGGGTTCTTCGGGGAAAGGAAGTGAAACAAACCTGGAAGCCTTTTATTCATTAGTTGATTCCGCAGCAAACGCAGCATTAGCCGGCGTCCCCGATATAAGATTTGTAAAGCTAAACTATAATTTCGGCAATATTTATTCTGTATTTGGAAATCGGTTGATAGAAGATTTTAACCGCGGCGGCAAAAAGATTATCGTCGGTTCTAATAATGATAGCTCCGTTACGGAGATGAATTTCGTGATTGATACTGCATTTATAAACTACGGCAGATTTTTTCGGAAAAAATTGTTTGGAGATTTTTACACTACGAGGACGATAATCTTAGGCGGCAGCTATTCAATAATGAAGCCTGTAGCCGCAGTGAAAAGCTTTTCTTTCACTCTAAGTGACACTGTGAACGCGGATCAAATTCAAAAAATCGAAAATTCAGCCTTCCCTTTTACGCAGGCACCCGTTCCAGCCGAGCCGTTCTTCTCAACTATTTACGAACCCGTAATCGCAGTTGGCGCAGCAGCTTTAACCGTGATCTTATTCTTCACTGTAAGGAGTAAGTAACAATATTCCCCTTTGAAGCATTATATAATTTATTTATAATTGTATTTAAAATTTAGAAATAAGTGCTTAAAAAATATGAAGTTCCCTTTTGTAAAAAGACCAATAATTACCTGCCTGATCTTAGGAGCTGCAGCCTTGTATTTGTGGGGCTGTGCAGCCTCAATTGATACTTCCCAGCTTCCGCCAAGCCAGAGATTTGAATATGCCGTCAAGCTTTACCATGGTAAAGATTACCAGGAGGCGTTGAAAGAATTCCAGGCAATTGTTTTGCAGTACCCCGGGAACGCGATCATTGATTCTGCACAATATTATTTAGGCATGACCAGATATCAGCGCGGCGAATATATTTTGGGTGCTTATGAGTTCAGCAGGCTTATTAAGAACATGCCGTCGAGCAAGATGGTCCCCATCTGCCAGTTTATGCTTGCCCAGTGTTACTACGAGCTTTCCCCTTATTTTGAACTTGACCAGAAGTATACCAGAAAGGCAATAAGCGAGTTCCAGGCTTTTATTGATTTCTTCCCTGCAGATCCCAAAGTACCGGATGCAGAAAAGAAAATTGCCGAGATGAATAACAAGCTGGCACACAAGGAATATCACATCGCATATATCTATCACAAGATGGGCTATTATCCGGCAGCTCTAATTTATTACAACCTTGTAATAGATAATTATCATGAGACGGAGTACGGTCCGCTTGCAATGTTTGATAAAATCAAGTTGCTGATGAACCTGAAGAGGAATGACGAGGCATTGGCTTCGATTTCTAAATTCATGAATTTATATCCGAACGATTCTCATTTAAAAGAGATTCAAAAGCTAAAGTCCTCACTCGAAGAAAAGCTTTCGGCAGCCAAGTAATGGAGAAAGCGAAGAAGGTCGGCGAATCCGTAATGACCATGACCGAGCTCGTACTGCCCCACAACACCAACCAGCTTGGAAAGCTGCTCGGCGGACAGTTGATGCTGTGGATAGATATTTGCGCTGCCTTATGCGCCCAAAAGCATAACAACAGAATTTGCGTTACTGCCTCAGTAGACAAAGTAGACTTCCGACATTCTATAAACATTGGAGAAGCCGTTACTCTTATTGCTTCGGTAAACAGAGTATTTAATACTTCGATGGAGATCGGCGTTAAAGTCTTTGCGGAATCATTCAAGGAAGACACAAGAGTTCACACCAACACTGCATATTTAACATTCGTCTGCTTAAACAGCGAGGGCAAGCCTGAAAAGGCAACTGAAGCAATTCCAGAAACAGAAGATGAAAAAAGACGATATGAAGAAGCCTTGTTTAGAAGAGAAAACAGGCTTCAAAACAGATTTAAGCAAAATTAATATTTTATTGATCGCTCTCTTCCTATCATGCGAGGTGTTCCCCCAGGAAAATCTATTCAGTAAGCCTGTCCCTATCAACGGCTTCTGTCAATTTAAGAATTTTAAAGTGCCTAGCGGGCTAAATTCCCTGCTGGCTTTAAATTTTAATAATGACTCCTATACGGATCTCGCCTTATATAATCCTGCAAAAAAAGAATTAGTTTCGCTTTCCGGCAAAGCAAATGGGAATTTTAATCCGCCTGTTAATCACTTCCTACAGTATTCAATAACAAACATACAGCCATTGAATGAACTTAACAGGACTCTGAAAAGCTACGCATTTATAAGCAGGGCAAATATGCGGGCTGGAATTTACTCCTTCACTTCTACGGGCAGGGCTTACTTATCAAGCACCGTCAAGTTTGATTCATATCCCGGAAACCTAAGTACTGCAGATATCGATAAAAACGGGACAGACGAACTGCTGGTTTCAGGAAGCTCATTTAACGGATTGACCGTTTTATACCACAACGGTTCCTCGTTAAAAATGAAAAAGGTAACAGGCAGCTCAAATTATTCAAACGCAGTATTCGCGGACTTAAATAATGACGGCTACCCGGACATTGCGGCATTTAATATAATCGACTATTCACTGGACTTCTACTACAACAACAGCAAAGGGAAATTTTCGAAGGTCCGCTCCATACCGCTTTCGGGGCAGATACACAACCTTAAGGCTGTTGATATGAATCTTGATGATTATATCGACCTCCTTTTTACTGTCGGAAACTCGATTAAAATAATTTACGGCGACTTTGCTTCAAACTACTCTAAAACCGTTACATTAAAAACGAAATATTATCCCGACAAGGTGATAACCGGAGACTTTAACAGGGATGGGAAAATTGACATTGCATATATTAACCGGGATGAAGGTACTCTCTCATTAATTTACGGCAAGTCAGACTATACGTTTTTCCCGGAAATAATTTATCATAAGGAAGCCGGTATTGAAAATATTATTCCCTTTTACAGTAAGTTTATTACCGGAATCGCATTTATCGATACTGCAGGATTTGTTAATACAATTACCAGCCTCCCGTCCTTCGCCGAAAACTTAGACATAACTATTGGAGCTTGCCCTACCGCCATAAATTCATTCAACTACGGAAATAACGGTATAGCAGATATCTGCTTCATAGATAGCTGCACATCAACACTGAATTTGCTGGTACGTAATAATGCAGGTATCCCTTCCTTCCTATATTCTTATCCTATTGCGGAAAACCATTCGCGGATTGTCGTTGACGACCAACTGCCTTTTACTAAAATCTTTTATTGCTTTACTCCAGGTAAGCGTTTAATTGAAATACTTAAAGCGGATTTCAACAAGAATTCCGCAGATAATATTTCTATATATTCTCCAGGAAATATAAGCGACTTGAGGATTAAGAACACCGGCGCCAGCTTCGACAATGTTTACGTCTCATACATTAAAGATCAATATGCAGGCTTTTGTATGATGGAATACAGAGATTACCGTTATTCAATTTCGGATTATCCCAGTCTTGCCGCAAACATTCTCTGCACAAACGTAACTCTCTATAACAATACGGGAATTACTTACTGGCAAAAAACAAACACCGGTGCCGAATTAAACCGTGTATCTTTTTCGGCAGGTGAAACTATTAAGAATAAACTTTTTAATTTAAGCTCGGACAAGATAAGTTCTATTTCTTCCTTTACAGGCGATCTGTTAAATGTTGATAGGGATATTACGCTGAGCTTTATAAATTCAAAAAATAAATTATCATCTGTAGCTTCAGATTATAAGTCCACCTTCCTCATTAAAAGCTTAAAATTCCCCGCCTCGGCAGATATTGATGCTCAATCAATATTTTATTTCGGCAAGCCGCGACCAAACGGATTAAAAAAGTTGTATGTTTACGTACCGGACGAAGAATCTGTTTACAGGATAGACTTCATTTTCCGGGGAAGAAATATTTTACTCTCTAAAATAATCCAGGCAGAAAACGTCGGTAGTTTCTTTATTGATAAAATGAGCTTCAGAAGCTTTAACCTGGTTTACACGGATAAATTATCAAACTGTATTTCCGTCAGAAGATTATGATTAAAAGATTATTTTTTATTACGGCTATTTGCCTAATCTTCATCATTCCTTTAAGCGCGCAGCAAATAAGTACAGCCAGGCTCGATTCTCTCTACAACATATTTGTGGGGACGCGACAGCAAGCCCACCATGGAATAATGGCGGCAGATACCACACATATAAAATGCGCCTTCGGAATTGTCAGCCAGATTAAATTCAACCTCGACCGGTTTAATGCTCAGCAGAGAGCAATATTAAAGCCGATGCTCAATAGACCGGTAACCGATACAAGTATTGTAACCCCTAACGGTTTTTTTAGAATTCACTATGATAAGACCGGATCCGACGCACCTACATATAATCTTGATTCATTGAAAATCGCTTTAGACTCTGCTTATAATTTTGAGGTTAATTATCTCGGCTACCCGGCTCCTCCATCCGATAACGGTGCCGGCGGTGATAATAAATATGATATTTATATTGTTAGTCCCGCTTCTATCTCCAATTCGTATGGCGAAACTATGCCGGAGAATGAAATTGCCACAGGAAGCGGACGATACACTTCATTTATAGAAATAGCAAACGATTTTAGTATGTTCAGTAATCCGACTTACCACCTTAATTATAATGGAGCAAACGGGATTAACGCCGCCAGAGTAACGGTAGCTCATGAGTTTCACCATGCAATCCAAGTTGGCGATTACATCTACCGCTATAATCTGGATGAGTTTTTCTACGAGCTTACATCAACATCTATGGAACATTTTGTTTATCCTTCGATCCATGATTATTACCAATATTTGCCCGCTTATTTCAACAATACTCAATTTGGATTAGGGAATAATTTCGATTCCTTTTATAGAGAATATGCGCTTGCCATCTGGAATATATTCCTGCAGGAAAATTTCGGCTACGATATTATTAAGAAACAGTGGGAACTGATGCCGAAGGAGAGGGCTCTTCAAGCTATATCTGACAGCTTCTCCGATTATAATACCTCCTTCGGAGTACAGTTTAATAAATTCGGAATCTGGTGTTTCTTCTCGAACTACCGCAGCAGTTTTTACACTGAAAAACATTTTAGCAGTGCCGCGGATTATCCCACCCTGCAGCCTATGATCTCACTGAACTTAAACTCGTCAGGTACACCGGTCCAGACAAGCTGCCCGCCGGTAACAAACAATTTTATCCAGTTTATCAATCAGCAAAACCAGGATACATTAGTTGCCTTAATTTCTAATGACGATATTAATGCATGCATTGCAAACCCTGATACTTCGCTTCCGTTTCATTACAACCTCTATACCTTTGCACAGACTGGTACGACCTAGCTTTCGGATAATTACTTTGATTCCTTCCAGGTTGAAAAGCCATCATTCTGGGTTTCGTCGGCTATTTTAAATGATCAAATTCTTCAAACCGGACAACATATCGTTCAAAGCGGAGATTTCGCCTATCCCAATCCATTCAGCTATAAGAAAAATTATTTTATTTATATCCCTGTTATTATGAATAATGATTATGCAGATTTAAATATCTACACTACTTCGATGAAACTGGTTTATTCAAATAATGAGCATATAAGTTATGGTCAGGGACAGAAAACATTTATACAATGGAACGGTCTCGACAAAAACAACAATAAGCTCGCATCCGGAGTTTATATTTACGTCACTAAATCCGGCAACAACGTATCAAAAGGCAAACTGGTAATCTTTCAATGAGCAGATATTCACTTCAAGCCACAGATCTATCAAAGAATTTTGGAAGAAGATTGATCTTCAAGGATATCAACTTCAAGATTGATCGCAGCGGAATTATGGGAATTTCAGGTCCCAACGGCTCAGGTAAATCCACCCTGGTAAAAATTCTTGCAGGTATTACCTCTCCTTCAAGCGGTAAGGTTATCCATAAAATTGAGGACAGAGAAATTTTGCAGGAGAATCTGCACAACCATATCGGTTTTGTCTCTCCGTATCTTGTACTGTATGAAGAATTCTCTGCATGGGAAAACTTAAATTACTTTGCAGAGATCAGAGACGTAAAATTCAATAAAGGAAAGATTGAACATCTCTTAAACCAGTTCCATCTTTATGACAGGCGGAATGACCTTGTAAAGGCTTATTCTTCCGGCATGAAGCAGCGGCTAAAGTTTATTTTTGCTCTGATGCATTCGCCGGAAATAATTATTCTTGATGAGCCAACGTCCAATCTTGACCAGGACGGCAAAGACTCCGTTTATGCCATTGTAACTGAAGAAAGCAAGACGTCAATTATAATAATAGCATCCAATGAAGCTTCCGACCTCTCACTCTGTTCAACAGAACTTAAGCTGGAAGATTTTAAGTCCCGCGGTTAGTTAGATTGCCGAGAAAGTCAAATTCTATTTGCAGTCAGCTTTGAAATCGTAGCGACTGATTTAATCGGGACGAAAATGAAGCATAAACGCATTGCTAATAATAACAGAATAAAGTCTGTTCTAAATATATTTCAGCATAGAGCATTTGAATAGCATTTCAACGGTTATGCATTACGTTTGGACCGAATTCCATTAGGTTTCTACCGAAATAAATTCGGTTCTTACTGATATAGATTCGGTTTTCGCGGATATGAATTAGGTCTGGACCAAATCCAATTTGCTTTAAAGCAATATCAACTCGGTTTAGACCGAATTCAATTAGGTTTTAGGAGATTTCGATTAGCTTCAGACCTCAATGCATTGACCAATTCACTTAATTGTAGAGATAAAATCATAAAGTTTCCAAGACAAACGGCATAATTATTGTTTTATTATAAAGTTGTAAGTCAATTTCTATGATTTTTGACTCTTAAGTCATCTGTTTCTTTTGATGTATTCTTTAATTTAAGAGTTATTTTTGCCGGACTTATAATAAATTTGATTATTTTAGATATAATCAATTATCAGGATTCCTAATTTTGAGAACTCAATGGTAGGAAAAACTTACGCATTATACCGAAAAGATTATCATTCCGAATTGAGGACGCGGTACGCCGTTAACTCTCTTGCAATGTTCATCGTTGTAGCAATAAGCGTAATATTATTTTCCATCGGCAATGAAAGTATTACTCAAAGCTTAACCAGCGGCTTGTTCTGGGTAGTGATTTTCTTTTCTGCAATGTCGGGGCTGGCAAGAGCCTTCGTATCAGAAGAAGAAAGAGGTACAAGTCTGCTGCTGCATTTGATTGCGGCACCATCTACAATATTTTCGGGCAAGTTGCTGTTCAACCTCATCCTGGTGTTCTGCATGAATACAATAATTGCAGTTTTGTATACGGCGTTATTCAATGCTTTTATAATACGCAACTTCGGGTTATTCGCCGTATCTTTTATACTTGGTAATATAGGGCTGGCGGTTGCCTCTACGATAATCGCAGCAATTATCTCTAAAGCCGGGGCTAAAGGAACGCTTTACCCGGTACTGTCGTTTCCTATTTTATTACCTTTAATATTGACCTCGGTTCAATTAACTTTGTACGCCAACCAAGGATCAAGTTTTGCGGACGCTAAGTTTGAGCTTGCCATAGTCTTCTGCTACGATGTCATAATGCTCACAGGCTCCTACATGCTATTCGATTTTGTATGGAAAGATTAGTTATTTTTTAAGATGAAAATAAGGTAATTATTTATGATCTGGAAAATCTCTTTATTTATACTTTTAGCTTTTGTATCAATAGCCGGAATTGCATTTCCTATTGTACCTGTACCGCATGCCTGGTATCAGTTCCCGCTTATTCCCGGCTTAAAAGAAAATGCAAAGATAATTTTCTTTCATGTACCGACTGCATGGCTGTCGGTGGTAGCCTTTCTTATGTCCACAATTTATAGCATTCAATACCTGCGAAAGAAAAATCTTGACGACGATGCAAAATCTTATGCTGCTTCACAGCTTGGGATAATCTTTTGTATTCTTGCAACTGTTACCGGTGCGGTTTGGGCAAAGTTTGCGTGGGGTTCATTCTGGAGCTGGGACCCGCGTCAGACAAGTATATTTGCCTTGTTACTTATTTACGGCGCCTGGTTTGCGTTAAGGTCTTCAATTGAATCTGAAGAGAAACGCGCAACCCTGTCGGCTGTATATTCAATCATCGCGTTCCTTACAGTTCCATTCTTTGTATTCATTATGCCGAGAATTATGCTTGGCCTTCATCCCGGCGCAGAAGAAGTAGTAAACGGCAAGGTAGTAGCCAGCTCAAGTCCTGTTATAAATTTTCAGATGAACGGGAACATGCTGCTCGTATTCTTTCTGTCTTTGATCGGCTTTACTTTACTTTATTTCTGGATGTGGAACCTTGGGTACAGATCAATTTTATTAAAAGAGAAATTAAATAAACAATCTATAACATAATAATGGCGCTGCCATAACGGAGTTAATTTGCAAGGATTATTTGACTTCTTAAACAAAAATGCAATTTATATAGTAATGATCATTGTTCTTATCGTTTGGACGGGAATTTTTCTTTACCTGTTCAATTTAGATAAGAGGTTAAAAAGTGTTGAGAAAGAAATGAACGGAGACAAAAAATGAAAAATAAATATCTATTTGGCGGATTAATTATAGTCGTATTCTTAGGTTTCATGGCTTATCTTTTTACACAAAGCAACATCAAGTATGAAAGTGATTTTGCAAAGGTAATGAAAGAAGAAAAGGTTGTTAAGGCAACCGGAAGCTGGGTAAAAGATAAAAGCTATGTAATGGACACACAGAACAGGATCTTTTCATTTTATATGGAAGATGCCCAGGGACACCAGATGAAGGTTATTTATAACGGTTCCATGCCGAATAATTTTGCCTCGGCACTGAGCATTGTAGTTACCGGCGAATATAAGGATGGTAGTTTCCAGGCAACAAACATTCTGACGAAATGTCCGAGCAAATACGAAGGACAGAACATCCAGGCTGTTAAAACGTCAACCCTGTAAGCGGATCTATTTCACTACTCCCTGGAAAGGTATAGGCTACCAGTATATTCATTGAGAATATGCTATACCTTTCCATTTAAGCTTGAATACCTTGTGAGGCTTATAATGCGCCTTGCAATCATAACAAAAAACTGACTCTATGAGGATACTATGTTTGGAAGTATAATATTGAGCCTGGCTCTTGCCAGCAGTATTGTTGCGATGGTAATGCATTACCTTAGCTACAAAGGGTATAAGAACGCTTTAAACTACGGAAGGCTTGCCTACCACGTAATGGCAATGCTTGTCTTTCTTGCCGCTGCTCTTCTGGAATATCTCCTGATAACTCACCAATACAGTTATAAATATGTATATGAGTACAGCAGCAACCAGTTGCCTCCCGGCATATTAATGGCTTCATTCTGGGGCGGTCAGGAAGGCAGCTTTATGCTTTGGCTGACCTTGACTACCATCGTCGGTTTGATTTTACAAAACTATGCCTCAAAGCGCGGGGACCTTGAGGAAAGAGTAATGACTGTTTTTACTCTTGCAACGTCCTTCATCCTTTTAATGGTTTCGCCGTTATTTAAGAATCCGTTTGTTTATCTATGGGCTGAACCTATATTTATCGGAATCAAAAGCATCAACCCGAGCCTTGCACATCTGCCTCTGGTACAAAACTTCCTGTTCACAGATGCTTCTTCAAACCAGGAATTCGTTAAAATGAGTTCCGGCTTATACAGCGCCTTATCTACAAGCGGCATTTCAGTCGGTCAGTTTGTTGTCAACGGAAGAGGATTGAATCCGCAGCTTACGAATTTCTGGATGCAGATACATCCTCCAATCTTGTTTACCGGTTTCTCAATGTCCACCGTTCCCTTCTGCTTCGCGGTTGCAGCAATGATGAAGAACGATTATAAAGACTGGGTAAAGCAGTCCTTCCCCTGGCTTCTTGCTGCAGCAGGAATTTTAGGTCTGGGAATTATGCTTGGCGGATACTGGGCTTATGAGATGCTTGGCTGGGGCGGATACTGGGCATGGGACCCGGTCGAAAATTCAAGCTTTATTCCCTGGCTGGTTGCAGTTGCAGGTGTTCATACCTTGCTTGTTCAGAAGAAAAGCCAGGCAAAAAGCGGTGGTATAGGTAAGTTTTCTAAGACAAATTTAATACTTATGTCAATGATGTACGTCCTGGTTATATACAGTACGTTCCTTACAAGGAGCGGCGTACTCGGCGATGCCTCTGTTCATTCATTTGTTAATCCCGGAACAATAGTCTATCTGTTCCTTATGATTTTTGTAGGCACTTTCCTTTTAGTAGGACTTGGAATGCTTGCTTACCGATGGAAATATTTAACACTGCATACAAAGAGCGATGAAGGTTTATTATCGCGTGAGCTTTCATTGTTTACCGCATCAATTGTTCTATGCTCGTCTGCTACCATTATTCTGATCGGGACTTCAGCCCCTATTTTCGGGCATTCCGTAGATGCAAAGTTTTATAATTCAATGCACATACCTATAGCTATTATTATCTTCTTTCTTAACGGCTTAAGCCTGCTGTTAAAATGGAAAGATACAAAAGGTCAGGACCTGCTGAAGAAATCGCTGCCTTCTATAATCGGCTCGGTTGTTATAGCCACGCTGATAGTTCTGTTTGGAGGAATAAGCGACATACTTGTTATGCTGCTGGTTCTATCGGTTGTTTTCTCTTTAATTGTGAACATTGAGATTGCGATTAGAATTATCCGAGGCAACAAGAAGATGCTCGGCGCTTATGTTGCTCACATAGGTATTGCAATATTTTTGCTCGGTGTTGTCGGCTCTTCGGTATTTAGCAGAGAAAAAGATTTAGATTTAGTTAAGAACCAACCGCAGGAAGCTTTCGGCTATAAACTAATGTATACAGGCTACAAACCGATCGATAACAATACAAAATATGCATTTGCTATAAAATGCATGCAGGGAAATAATGCCTTCACGGTAAACCCGGTAATGTATATCGCCGATTTCAACAACAGCTTAATGCGTGAGCCGGCAATCTATTCCATGGCGACTAAAGACCTTTACTTCTCGCCGTTAGGTTATGACGACGGTTCCCAGACCGAAGGCGGCGGTCCGGCAGTTTCTCTTACTGTCGGAGGTACAACAAATTTCGACGGTGCAAAGATAATTTATCAAAAATTCATTCCTCCGAATTTAAATAGCATGTCCGGCGGCGGTAATTTCCAGTTAGGAGCGCAGCTCGCAGTAGAAAAGGACGGAAAAACTTATACAGTCGAAGCATTGATGAAAAAGACCGGGAGACAGATTGAGTTCGTTCCGGTTGAATTAAAAGATGCAAACTTGAGAATTAAGCTTCAGAAAATGGACCCCAACACCCAGAAGGCTGATATTGTCTTTTCAAAAATTAATGACGATAAAAGTGCTGCGGCAAAGCCTAAAGAGGTTTTAACAATCCAGGCAAGTACAAAGCCATTTATAAACCTTGTTTGGACCGGAGTACTGATAATGGTATTCGGGTTTTTTATTTCTGTGTCAAGAAGGCTGAAAGAATCCCTTACTTAAGAGTTAATATCATTTTATAAAATATAGAAAGCCCGGCATTAAACCGGGCTTTTTCTTTTCTGCTGTTGCAACATGTTACCACAATTTTTTATTTTGCTATCCGTGCAAAAAATTAAACTCAATTTCCTGAGCAGGCTCTAAACTTTCAGTGTCCGTACTGAAAGCCCAGGGTAATAGCAAAGCCGGAAGGATCGACAGTAAAAGAGTACCCGCCTGTCTTATCGTCTTTCTTAG
Organism: Ignavibacteriaceae bacterium; assembly: GCA_046704565.1. GTDB lineage: Bacteria > Bacteroidota > Ignavibacteria > Ignavibacteriales > Ignavibacteriaceae > FEN-1297. The sequence goes on from JBJKRP010000419.1 coordinate 14,998, forward strand.
TCGCAAAATAAAATCTTGGCTCTATAAAAATTTTACCGATAAGTACCCGACCGAATAAAGAGAAGAAAACATTCCCTCCGCTTTTAGAATCGCTTGTACTGGTTGTAAATGGACCCAGCAGCCCGCCGCCGCCAGTAGTTGAGTAGGTGACGTTATAAAAGTAAAGATAATACCCACCGCCTATACCAACATAAAATTTTGTGTCGGCATCTCTAATATCCAAAAGCTTGTAGCCGAAATTTACGTGAAGCGGCAGCAAATATATTGACTGGGCGGAAATATCCGGTTTGGGTGAATTGAAAATGTCTATAGTTTTCTTTGGATAGAAGTCGATATCACCGCTGAGGAAAAAATTTAATTTATTGAATTCTGTAATACCGTCCACACCGAGGATCAACCCATTATTTAATCCGCTGCTGGGGTTATAAAAACCAACCTTGCCGCTGTAATACTGGGTTAAAGCGGAATCTTTACTTACAAATGATCCCTCTTTATCCTGTGCAAAGATGTTTGTCGAAATAAGAAGAAGAAATAAGATTACCGGAAGGGACTTGCCCATAAATTTCTCCTAAAAGTTTAAAAATTTTTTATTGTAAAATAAATAGCAGGGCAAAAACTTTTAGGTTAAAGGCATCACATAAGTATTTTACAAAATCTTCAATTTTGACTTTTCCATGAGAGGAACTAGAGTGTCCTTGTAACTATTGTTTAATTCAATTGCAGAGGCGCAGTCCTTAATAGTCTGTTTAAAATCCCAGATTTCGAAATTGACAATGGCACGTAGAAAATAAGCCTCTGCATATGAAGGATTAATTTTTAAAGCAGTAGACAAATCATGTTCCGCATCCTTAGGCTGATCCATATTCCTGTATGCCTTAGCGCGCCAAAAGAATGCTTCGGCATTTTTAGGATTAAGCTTAATCGCCTTGGAAAAATCGAGAGATGCGCCGTAGTCTTCCTTATTTTCCAGCTTCATCATACCTCTAAACATGAAGGCTTCAAGATATTCAGGGTTCTGCAGCGCAAAGTTAATATCATCCATTGCACCATAGCTGTCTCTTAACTTGTTTTTTATTTTAGCCCTGTAGAAGTACGCTTCATACGACTTTGCGTTTAGCTCAATCGCTTTAGACAAATCCGCCGAAGCTCCGTTTAGGTTCCCCATGTTGAGCCTGGTAATCCCTCTAAGCTTGTAAGCATAATCATTCTGAGATTCGGCTTCAATCAGTTTTGTTAGGTAAGTCTCGGCTTGTTCTAAATTATTACCGGCGGTTTCCAGGTCCACCAGCTCAATTAACGCTGATGAATTGACTGGATCTTTTTCCAGGACAGTAAGAAAATCAGCTTTGGCGCCTGCTTCGTCCATCAAGTCTCTGTTTATCTTTCCTCTTCTTAAATACGCATCAAGGTTATCAGGCTGGATTTCTATGACCTTTGAAAAATCCATAATCGCTCCGTCCGGATCATCCAGATTGAATTTGGAATTTGCTCTGAGCAGATACGCATCTGCATATTTGTCGTCTAAGCTTAGAACTCTGTCAAGGTAAAGAATTGATTCATTGAAATCTTTCAACTCGTATTTTATTAACGCAATATTATAGATGCCGTTTACATAGGTCGGCTCTAATTCCACGGCTGTATTGAAATCTTTTAAAGCATCATCCGTTTCTCCCAGGATTTTCTTCACCATACCCCTGCTGTTGTACGATGCGGCAAATTTAGGATTAATTTCAATTGCAGTTGTGAAATCAAGTAACGCCAGCTTATTTTCTTTTAGTTGAATTTTGACAAGCCCTCTTTGAAAAAAATATTCCGCGTTTGCCGGGTCAATAGCTATGGCTTTATCTAAATATTTAATTGAAGAATCAAAGTCATTCATCAAAGCATTGGCTTTTGCAAGGTATAAATAAGTCTCGGCATCGCTGCTGTTATTTTTTAGATATGTTCTTAGTAATTCAATTCCCTTTTCAATTTTTCCTTCATCGATAGATATTATACCCAAATAGAAATAAACTCTATCCATGTAATCCGGCTTATTATTTAATATATATTCAAAATCTTCCCTGGCTGCTTTTGCGTCCCTTAAGGCAACCCTGCACAATGCACGACCATAATAAGCCGGGAAAGCCTTATCATTGCTTTCCACAACACTGGTATAATCGGAAGCTGCGCCGCCAAAATCCCTCTGATTATACTTCCTGTTAGCGGATGCTAATAAAGCTTTCTCGTCATTTTTAGAAAATAAACCTTTTATCATGCAAAGTTTTACTCCGGCTTGCCTATGTTCTTTAACACCAAGTGATTAGATAATATTATTATCGAAAAAAGCCTTAATTATTTTAGGATTATGTTCCAAACTTCATTCGCTCATTTGAACGGACAAGACATACCCCAAAAAATTGCCGCTGCTCTGTCCAGATAGCCACCCATCAAATGATTTTAATCCTGTTAAACTTAAAAAATCAGGCTGCTGTCAAAATTTCGAATTCATAATAATAACAAGCAACGAATTACGGAGCGCATATGAAAAATATAATTTTGGTTCTAATGATCATGAGTACTATTGCATACGGACAACAGTACAGAGCTAACGTAAGAGCAGGACAGCAGGATTTATCCGATGCAGTTACAGGAAGAGTAATCGATGCCTCGACAAAAAAACCGGTGGAATATGCCAACGTTAGTATCTTCAATTCAAAAGATTCTTCCATTGTTACGGGAGGAGTTACTGATGGAAACGGCTTATTCATAATAAAAAATCTGGTGCCGGGAGAGTACTATGCTAAAGTATCCTTCATCGGCTATGGTACCAAAACCGTTAAGAAGATCGACATTACATCAAAAGCAAAAGGTGCCAAGTTAGGCACTATCGATCTTTCAGCAACATCGATAAATCTTGGTACCGTGGTAGTTAAGGGAAAGAACGATATGCTTGTAACCAACCTTGACAAGCAGGTAATAAATGTTGAAAAAGATTTACAAAGCGCCGGAGGCACTGCTCTTGATGTAATGCAGAATATTCCTGCCTTAACAGTCGACATTGACGGAAATATCAGCTTAAGAGGGAGCTCGAACGTTACAATACTTGTAGACGGCAAGCCTACCGGAATGGCAGGATTAAACAGCAGCGATGTGCTGACTTCAATCCCGGCAAGCTCTATCAAGTCGGTTGAAGTAGTAACAAATCCATCTGCAAAATATGACCCGGACGGTACAGCCGGTATAATTAACATTGTATTGAAGAGAAAGTCTAATCTCGGGTTTAACGGGATCTTTAATTTAAACGCGGGCACCGGCAGCAAATATACCGGCGGAACAAATTTTAATTACAGGACAGGTGACCTTAATTTCTATGGAGACCTATCCGGTAGAATGTTCGAGTTCAACAGGACAGGAATCAGCAGCAGGACTAATTTTTTCAACGGCAGTACTTCATATCTCGATCAAAGCTCAAATGGCGGCTACAATATGTACATGAATAACATTAACGTAGGAGCAGATTACTTATTTGATGATTACAATACTTTATCATTTTCAACGCAGTTAAGACAATTTCATACTAATAATTCCGGCGATGTATTTAATTCACAGTTAGATGGTCAGTCGAGCCTTGAGAATTATTTCGTCAATTCGAGCGAAGCCAACCGGACTGTTAAGGCTAATACTTATTCGCTTGATTATAAGAGAGACTTCGATAATCCGGAACAAAAATGGACGGCAGACGCTATGTACACCACTATAGGCATGAATAGTACCTCCGGTACAAATTATAATTATTTGCTGACGAACGGAAATCCGTCATCAATCCCAGCTTCCTTAATCAATAATACTTATAATAATTACCACCGCATGTTTACGCTCCAGTCAGATTATGTCCAGCCATTGGGCAGCGGCAATAAAATCGACTTAGGCTTTAAAAGCTCTATAAGCGACCTTGGTAATGATTATAATTACTATAATTTTGACCCGGCAAACAACCTCTGGATTAATAACGCTGACAGAAGCAATAACTTCGACTACAAGGAACAAATTCATGCTATATACGGAATTTATACTGGTTCAATCGGCAATTTCAAGTATGAAGGAGGGCTGCGCGGAGAATATGATGCAACTAATGCCGATCTTATAAATAGCGGATCGTTATTCAACAGGCATTATACAAGCCTATATCCCTCGGCTTATCTTGCTTATGATTTTACCCCGCTTCAGGAATTTAAGATAAGCTACAGCAGGAGGGTTGATAGACCCAGACCATGGCAGTTAAATCCTTTTATAAATTATTCCGATTCATTAAACTTAACTTACGGCAACCCGGACCTTGCACCGCAGTATACCAATTCATACGAGATGGGCTACAGCACGTTCTTTTTTGATTTCAACCTGTATACATCGCTGTTCTTAAAGCAGACAAGCGGAATGATTACCCAGATAAGCGGCTTAATCAACAACGGAATAACTGAAACTACTTATCAGAACATTGCCAGCGAAAACAATTACGGCGTTGAGATGATTGCTAACGGGAGTCTATTCCCTTGGTGGAAAGTTACCGCTAATGCATCTTATTTCAGAGCGGACATCAGCGACCCGGTTTATGTTACCGGCACATCATTAAACTACAGCTATAGCTGGACAAGCAGAATAAATTCAACATGGAATCTTGATAAGACCCTCTCTCTCCAGCTAACCTCGACGTATAACTCGCCTGTTGTTAGACCTCAGGGAAGAACAGACGCACTATATTTTACCGACATCGCTGTAAAAAAAGATTTCTGGAACGGTGCACTTTCAGTTAATTTAAGACTGAGCGACATTTTTGATACAATGAAATATGCATCTGAGACTTACGGCAACGGATTTACAATGTTTAACACCGGGCGACGGGACTCAAGAGTTTTGTATCTTGGAGTTACATACAATTTGAATAACTACAAACAACAGCCGGATCAAAACAAGTTAAAGGATATAAATATCAACGACGAGATAAATAACGATTAGAAAAACCTAAACCACCAATCCTCCTATCTCCCATCCATAACTAAATTTGGATGGGAGATTCTTTATTCAGAATTTATCCTTTCCAAATTCAAAGTTGAAATTCTTCTTACATAAAAAAAAGTTTTTACAATGAAGGTACTGCTGCTACCTGATATTGCTCAAGCTTTCCATCAGGCATCTGGTAAGTCCAAACGCGCAGAGTTTTATCCTGCAAAACAACGCGAAATGAGCGTTCAAGCATACCGCCGCGATTCTGTTGACCTGTCTGCACAAACTCTTTTGGGTTTCCTAAAGGTCCATGGCTGGATTTGAAGTCTTGCAATGCTTGTTGGCTAAAATAAAAGTTTGCATCTGGTGTAAACAATGAGCGGTCGATAGTTCCTTGTTGAAGACCGATAAATATTTTTTTCGCCTCATCAGTGCGCATCTCGGTTTGGGCGTCCTGGGTCCGGAATAATAATTTTGATATTCTGCCTGCAATAGCACCGGGGGCAGGCGAAGCATCCTGGTTAGTTAAAACAACAACGGCGGCACTGTCATCCGGGAATACCTGGTTGTATGCGGTAAAACCGGAAACCTCGCCGCTATGATAAATCATCCTATGCCCATTCATCATACCGACCTGAACTCCGAGACCATAACGTGTACCTACACCATTCTTTAATAGAACCTCAGTCTCCAATTGTTTATAAGATTTATGCTTCAACAGGCTCTGATCGATTAAAGAAATATCCCACTCAGCCAGGTCATGCGGAGTCATTGCAAGTTCGCCGGCACCAGCCATCCAGCCTTCGCCTTCTTCGGGAGCCGGGCGAAGCGGACCTAATCCATATTGAGTGTAGCCTTTTGCATCGCTGCTTGTCATCTTACCTTTATCAAAATCAATTGCGCTCGATAACCCAAGCGGTTCCAGTATTTCGCGGCGTAAAAATTTGAAGAAAGGTTCGCCTGTAATCTTTTCGACTATTTGAGCAGCAATAACAAAGTTTGTATTGCTGTACTGCCATTTAGTCCCAGGTTCAAAATCCAGCGGCTTTTTTGCCCACATGTCCAAAATTTTTTGCGGCGGCATCGGCTTCAACATTAAAGGCGGTACATAATCCTGAGGCCAAAAATCCTGGTAGCCCGAAGTGTGTGAAAGAACTTCGCGTAAAGTAACGTCACTCGATTGTGTAAGTCCCGGCAGCCATTTCGAAACAGGATCATTTAGTGAAAGCTTTCCCTTCTGCTCCAGAAGGAGAACTGCAGTGGCTGTAAACTGCTTACTGATTGAACCGATTGCATAGCGCATGTCCGTCGTTGCAGGAGTTGGAGGATCGAGCCGGGCATCTCCGTAAGCCTTTGTAAAAATTATTTTGCCATGCTCAACAACAGCTATTGATGCGCTTGGTACGCCTGTCTCTCGTATAACTTGAACTGCGGCGGAATCGATCTTTATATTCAGCGAATCACCGGAAGTAAAAATACTTTTACCGTATGAAATCTGTGTAAAGATTATAAAAATAAAAGAAAGCTTTCGTATAAGCCTCTTGCCGCAGCATATATAATTTAAGCTTGCAACAACTTTTTCGAAATTCATTTTAACCTCTTATCAACTGTATTTAAATTTCCGAAAAAATGCCTTAAAGAATGGTGATTTAGATTATCCGATTTTTCCTGTTATCAATTTAATCGTACTGTCGGCTATTTGCAAATCAGATGACTTTTCCTTAATAAGTTTTATATGTTTGCAAATGCACATCTGATTAGATCGGACAAAAATTATTGAAGGTGCCTGTCCGCCGGCTATGAGTGAAAGTTCGTTATTAGTTTCAGCACAAAGAACCGATATAAGTCTTAATATGCTTCAGCGTAATTGGAGTTAACAAAACTTTTGTTGTTCTTATCTTATACGATAGCGGATGCTTTTTTACACTCACTTCTTATAATTAACAAAGGAAAACTCTGGAAGACAGCCTTCATTGAAACTTCTTCCCTGGATAATAATTGCAACTATATAATTAGCCACTCGTCAGCCTGCTTTTTTTTTAATATAAAAGAGGAAATTGCAGCACTCGATGAATTAAGAGACAGTACAATTTCCTTAGTCAAAGAATCCCGCGGCAGCATAGCCAAAGTACTAAATAAAGATCAGGCAGAAAAGTTCAAAGAGATGAACGACCTTGTCGGCGATCTGAGTGCGATGCGCATCTTCCGCGAATAGCTTCAAGAAGATGATCATGCGTGGAGATGACTTTATGCCGCCCCGTGTACTGTGGAAAGGCAGTCCCGATAACGCTGCAACTGGTTTTTAACCTACTTATTCAATTCTTCCTACCCTCTCCCCGTTCCTTCCGTGCAAAACATGCACGGAAGGGACACTTAAAATTTTATGCCTCCAATTTATTCAGTACCTAATCTCAGCCAACCGGTACACAAAATATTTTGGAAAAAGCTAAAGCAATGCAAGTGCTCGTTTTTACGAAACCAAGACGAATAATATGGTTACTTTTACTTCTCTCTGCCCGTCAATATTTCTTCCAGCCTCGTACGTTTCACATAGTTTTCAAAGCGAAATGATTCGGCAAGCGCAACCAGTTCTTTATCGGATAATCCTTTGAACAAATCACAGTATTCGGGAACAAGCGCCTGAGCAATAAGTATGTACCTGACCAATAAGTCTATTTCGCCCTGCTGACCCCTTGGATAGGGATTGTAATCAGGAAATTCTTTTTTAAACAATTCCTGCAACGGCTGTATCACCTGCCGGATATATTTATCAGTTGATCCCCAGGAATCCGCACCAAGCGAGTCTTTCTTTGCAAGAAATGCCGAAACAAGCTTCATATAGGGAGTAGAACTTTTTTGGTGAATGATGGCTTGCAAACCCAAATCCTTATACAACCAGATACACCAGCTAACTTTGTATTTGTTGTAATATGCCAGTTGATCTTTCAACACCTGGTAGCGCATTTCATCTTTTTTAGGATCGCCGGTATACACAGGACCAAACTCGCCAACCCAAAGCGGAACGTGGTGAGAGAACATAAATTCACTTTTATTAAGGAAGTCCTGTTCAAGCGTATCTTTATCATAATATTTGCCGCGGGTATAGCCGGGGTAATCTCCGCCGAAAATAAATCCGGGCACAGCATAGTCATGGTTGGTGTACACAACATTATCCCATACTTCCGTAAACATACTAAAATCAGTCGCGTAACTGTTGCCTTCAAGGAAGAGGATATGTTTGGAGTCGATCTTCCTGATAGCATCGCGCAGACGTTTATAATATGGAAACAGCTTTTCGCCGGATGGATCAGCCGGCTCATTAATCAGATCATAACCTGCCACCCATGGCTGGTTCCTATAGTGCTTCGCAATAGCTTCCCACAGATGCAATGCTCTGTCCTGGAAATCTTTATATACCCAGAACATTGCAACGTGCGTGGGATTGTCGCTGTGCCACTGCTGATTCTGACTGCCGGGCAGTGCATGCAGATCGATGATAGTATATATATGATGCTTTGCACACAAATCTATAACCCTGTCAAGATATTTAAAAGCTTCTTCCTTAATTACACCGGGATTCATATCATCTTCAAAAAGACGATAATTGATCGGTATCCTGACAAGGTTAAGTCCCAGGCTCTGGATGTATTCCGCATCCGGCTCGGTAAAATAGCTCTTAAGAAAAGTATCGAAGTAAAGGTTATACTTTCTTTCTCCCAATACCTTCTTTAGCCCTTCACGCATGGATTCTTCATTTGCCGGGTAGCCGTCAATAAAGTTTTCCATGTGAAGCATTCCGCCCAGTCCGAAGCCCCGCAGATAAACTGTATCGCCCTTTAGGTTTACGATTTGATCACCTGAAACATGCAGCCAGTTTATATTCGCTGCTCCTTCTTCAGCTTGACTTTTATCCGCACCGGCAGTCAGCAGGAATATCAACTGAAGGATGATTGGTAATATGTAATTTGTTCGTTTCATAGTTATATCTGTAAATAATGATAAATAATTAAAGTAGCTATTTGTTCTGTCCTAAAAAATTTTTTTCAATGTTTTAAAATAAGTGAATTTATACTTCTAAGTAAACAAGAAATGATATATATCTGAGAAACTTGCTTCTGAAGTTCCGGCGTCTTTTGTTCATTTAACTTCAACAAAGAGAATCATTCCTGTTAAATCGGATTGAAATTATTTAATTTTACCTCCATGTGAAGTTCGTCCTTTAGTATAATAATACTCTTGACAAAGGAACCTGATTTGAATAGTTTTATTTTCCAAGTAAAGATTAATTTTAGTAATTAGTATTAGCAAAATTATTTGATGACCGATATTGAAGTGAGAATAGCTTTCGAATGTAATAAAAAGGCACCCGTTTTTTTTATTAGTAGCGATGAAGCAATAAAAAGGCGATGTAAGCTTGCTGTCACCCCGGTTTATCAAATTCAAACCTAATATCACCCTTCTTAACAAATTATAATTACTATCCAACAAAAGAATAAATTAAACGGTCGAAGGATTTTTTTTGAATCAACATCTAAACAAAAGCTTAAAAGTAATTTAAGGAACACAAATATGAAGCAAATCTTTGCCAGGAAGCCGCTAAAAGTTTTAATGAATGAAATTGAAAGTGAAAACCGGCTGCGGCGCATTCTTGGTCCGGTTGCGCTTACAAGCCTCGGCGTAGGTGCAATTATAGGAACCGGAATTTTTGTATTAACCGGCGTAGCTGCTCACGATAAAGCCGGTCCGGCAATAGTTCTTTCTTTTGTTGTTTCAGGTATTGCCTGTGTGTTTGCCGCGCTGTGTTATTCAGAGTTTGCCTCAATGGTTCCTGTTGCCGGCTCAGCCTACACGTATGCCTACGCTACTTTAGGGGAACTGTTCGCATGGATAATAGGATGGGACTTGATTCTTGAATATGCCGTTGCTTCCGCTACTGTAGCTCACGGCTGGTCTCATTATTTCCAGGATTTTATCAGTATAATCGGATTGAAGTTCGGGCATGCGCTCTCAAATGCCCCATTCGATTTTAATCCCGTTACGGGGCTGTTGTCGTCTACCGGCTCTGTTCTCGATTTGCCTGCAATATTAATTACCGTTTTTATTACGGCAATCCTTGTCAAAGGTATTAAGGAAAGCGCGGGCGTTAACGCCGGAATTGTAATAACCAAACTTGCAATCGTTTTCCTGGTCATTATTGTAGGTGCATTTTATATAAACCCTGCAAACTGGCATCCGTTTGCGCCGTTCGGATATTCCGGCTTAAGCTTTTTCGGAAAGACAATCTGGGGGCAGACAGGTCCAGGAGATGCGCCGGTAGGAGTGTTAGCAGGCGCTGCAATTATTTTCTTTGCATACATTGGATTTGATTCGGTCTCAACTCATGCCGAAGAGGCAAAGAATCCTAAACGGGACGTACCAATCGGAATTATTACGTCTCTAATACTTTGTACAATACTTTATATATTAGTCTCCGGTATTCTTACCGGAATGGTTGGCTATAAAAACATCGACATCAATGCGCCTGTGTCAAAGGCATTTGGTCAGGTAGGGTTAGTTTGGGCGCAGTTCCTGGTTTCGTTAGGTGCAATAGCAGGCATTACATCGGTGCTGTTGGTAATGCTCCTTAGCCAGGCAAGGATTTTCTTAGCGATGGCTCGCGATGGTTTAATTCCGACAAAGTTCTTTGGAGATGTCCATGAAAAATATAGGACGCCGTGGAAATCGACAATCCTTACCGGTGCATTTGTTTCGGTTCTTGCAGGCTTCCTCCCGCTGCGGGTATTAGCCGATCTTGTAAACATTGGAACACTTTTCGCCTTTGTTATTGTCTGCGCTGCGGTATTAATTATGCGTAAGACTCATCCTGAAGCCGAGAGACCTTTCAGAGCGCCGTGGGTGCCCGTAACTCCTATTTTAGGAATTATTATCTGCGGCTTACTTATGCTCTCGCTCCCGGAAGAGAACTGGTACAGGCTTTTTGGCTGGCTGATAATTGGTCTGATAATTTATTATTTCTACGGACGCAAGCACAGCATTATGCATAAGATGATCGAATCCGGTGAAATTAATTCTTATACCGGGATAAATACCGGAACCGGCGCGGCGGTGGAGACCGATGCAGCAAAATAGTATTGCGAGATTTTTTTATTTTTGTAACAACAATCTTATTAATTGTGAAAGGCAGGTAAATGGATAATAATAGTATGCTTGATCTGATTGCAAGAGGCGGATATGTAATTTTTATTCTTGCTTTCTGTTCTTTACTCTCTGTTAAAGTGATTATTGAAAAATATATTTTATTTAAGGGGATTACCGAAAAAGTTATCTCCGAGTTTATGGAAAATATTTATAACAGCCTCACGTCGGATGATTATAAAGAGGCTCTCTTCTTATGTAAGACGAGCACCTGGAACTCATTCCTTGTAAAGATTAAATGCCCGCTTGCTAATGTTGTCAAACATATCATCGAGCATTCAAAGGATCCGAAAAACGAGCTCGAGATTTCCGCGTACAACCAGCTTGATAAGGAAATAGCAAAGATGGAAAAGGGATTAGGCATACTTGCTACGCTCGGCGCCGTCTCCCCTTTTATCGGGTTATTCGGAACTGTTGTTGGGATAATTAAATCTTTCAACGCCCTTTCGATAAACAATACTTCTAATTATACACTGGTTATGAGCGGAATTGCAGATGCGCTGATAGCTACTGCCGCAGGTCTGATAGTTGCCGTTCCGGCGGTTATGTTCTATAATTATTTTATTAAAAGGCTGAAGCTTAGCATGCCGCTGTATGATGAAGCCGTTCAAAAAACTATCAGGATTGTTAAATCATTTGAATTGAGAAAGAAGCATGAGACGGTATAAATTAGAAGAAAAAGAATTCAGCGAAATAAACATTACTCCGTTTACGGATGTAATACTTGTTGTGCTGATTATTTTTATGATAACCAGCCCGTTTTTAATTACAGGTGCGCTTACCGTTAAGCTGCCGCAGTCTTCAACTGCGCAGACTACTATCAACAATAACATCCAGGTCTATCTGAATAAACAGAACCAGATCTTTTTGAATAACAAGCAGGTGAATATTTCCCAGCTACCTGCCGAGCTCCAGGCTGAGTTCATACAAAAAGGAAACCGGGACGTTATTGTCAACGCAGATAAAGATGCGGTATACGGTAACGTGGTTCAGCTTCTGGATGCAATTAAAAATGCAGGTGCCTCGAAGCTGCTGATGGCAACGCTTAAGAAGTAGCTCCGGGATACCCGATGCCGGGTCTTCGGTTAAGTATAGTAGCGTGGAAGATAAATCCGGCTTTTATCGAATATCGGGTATCGAGCATCGAGATTATTTGAAATGAAATTATTCACCTCTAAAAATTTATCTTCTTCCTTATCGGTTATTCTTCATGTAATAATTTTTATTTTATTACTATTCAGCTTCAATCAAAATAATAAAATAAATAATAAGCAGCAGTATGTTGTGGTTGGTTTCGGCGGAGTAACCGAGACGAACTCTCCCGGCTCTCCGGGCGGAGGCAATGATGTGGTAAAGCCGCAGCCGAAAAAGGAAAAGACAAAAGTTAAAGAAAGGGAAAAGCCAAAGCCTAAGGAAGAAGACATCAGCAAAGACAATAAGAAAGAAAAGAAAGTTAAGACCGCTGCAAACAGTGATTCAAGCAAAGGAACGTCTCCCGGCAAACTTGCGGAGAATACGGAAAGCGGTACGGGCAGTGGGTCCGGTTCAGGCGGAAACGGCAACGGACAACCCGGTTCAGGTTCGCCGAAGAAAGGATTGTACATACCAAAAGACATTTATTATGTTGCCGTAGACCAGATGCCGGTACCGGTAGGAGGAATGGAGGCATTAAATGCGCGGGTGTTTTATCCGCCTTCTGCAAAGGCAAATCATATCCAGGGGACGGTCTACGTACAGGCGTTTATTGATGAAAGCGGCAATGTAAAAAAAGTCTCGCTCATCAAAGGAATAGGCTATGGATGCGACCAGGCTGCCGAGAGGGCAGTTAAAGATACTCGCTTCCAGCCCGGTGCAATGCACGGCGTCCCTGTTAAAGTCCGGCTTACTATTCCGGTAGAATTTGGCTCTGATAATTAAGAATGAATGTTTAAACTGCGAACTCAAAAGACATATTAATGAGTATTGTAAAGTGACTTACAGAAGTTAGTTCTTAACGCAACAACTTTTCAATTCTCTTATCCGGTATAATCCACATAACGGCGACAAGAACATAAAGAGCAAGCGCTATTTATTATAGAATTAATAAATGCCAGCAGAATTGAGGCAATATAAATTAACAGTGAAACTTTTCCTTTAAAGTCCTTTCCGAAAGCTGCCGCAATTTCCGAGTCTTTCCCATGATGTTTTATAAGAAGACGGGCAAGAATAAACCATGCAATTGCCGCCATAAATAAAATAATTCCATAAAGAATAACAGGCATCGCAGCAAAATGATTCTTACCCATCCATGCAGTAACGAACGGGAAAAGAGAAAGCCAGAACAGAAGATGGAGATTTGCCCAAAGTATAGCACCGTTTACTTTATGAACGGCATAGAACATATGATGGTGGTTGTTCCAGTATATACCGATATTGATAAAGCTTAAGACGTAACCAAGCAATACAGGAACAAGCGGCTTCAGGTTTATCAGCATATCTCCGGCAGGCGCACGAAGTTCCAGAACCATAATGGTAATTATTATAGCAAAAACTCCGTCATTAAAGGTCAATAGACGTTCTTTATTCATAGAAATATTTTTAAAATAGGAGTTAATAATAATGAAAAGATATATTTCTGCAAATTAACGGCTTTATTAGCCGCCAATCTGCAGAACAGGATAATCCCTACAATCAATCATGAAAAGATGCTGGAGACTTTATTCGCTATTTGAGTAATACTAATTTTTTAGCTTGCACAAAGTTTCCGGCTTCTATTCGATAGAAATAAATACCGCTTGCAAGCTTGCTGCCGTCAAATTTTATATTATAATTACCGGGTGCTTTCTCATTATTCACCAGAGTTGCTATAACATTCCCTAATACATCATATACTTTCAATGTAACAAAACTCGTTTTAGGCACCGAGTAATTGATTGTAGTTGTCGGATTGAAAGGGTTTGGAAAGTTTTGATAAAGCATGTATGAAGAGACCTTCGTACCGTTGTTATTAATCTCTGCAGGTCCTTCAAATGTGGTGAAGAAATTATCCTGGCTGCTATTATAATCAATTAAGTAACCTTTGTTTTCGCTTACAAAGCTGCCGTAAAAGAAATCCTTGCTTGCATCGCTTATTTCTTGTTTAATGGTAATTGTCGGTTCGGTATTTATTTCAGTAGTTAAACCTTTCTGTCCTAAACAATAAATAATACTTGAATTATCGATTTTAGTCAGACAGTTTATTAATGAAGGAGCCTGATAAATTTTAGCCCACGAATTCCCGCCGTCTTCGGTCATCCATAGCGAAGAATCCTCCTTGGCTGCAAAACCCATCTGACTGTTTTTAAACATAACAGCCCTTACTACAGTAAGAAAGTCTTTATTTGTATTTCCCACTGAATGAAAGCTCCAGGATTTACCACGATCTGAACTCTTCCAGATACCTTGATAATTAATATTATTTATGGGATTCCAACCGCATAAATAAACATAAGAAGGAGATATAAAATCAACTTCATTTATACTTCCGGTACCAATAAGAGAAGAATTATATTTTTCCCAAGTCTTGCCGCCATCTGTTGTATTCAGGAACGCCATAGTAGTAGCATTTGAGGCTTGATCCCCCATGACAATGCCGTTCATATTATCAAAGAATTTAATCTTATCGATAAAATTAGTCACATTAGTATCGTTGTACACCGAAGTCCAATTATGCCCGCCATCGAACGTCCTATAAATACTTCCGCTTTGCCCGGCTGCAAAAATTGTATCTGAATTTAAAAACTCTAATTGACCGATACCTTCCTGTTGAATTCCATTATTTAATACCTCCCAATTTTGAAGGTCTTTTGATTTGGCAATTAAAGAAGACTCATTGGCTATCCAGGCATATCCTCCATATTCATTCACAAACCATATCCTGTTGTTTTGAGTAATCTGCTGAATATTATGCGGAACTAAGCTGATATTCAAAGACCCTACCGGCGTTAATTCATTATAATGAGCAATCATTCCATGATCTCCGGTAAACCAGCCTTCCTGCTGGTTTAAAAAGTAAATACTAAAAACAGCTTCATATTTGGATGGAAGGTTTTCCTGCGTCCAGCTATTCCCGCCGTCGGTAGTATGAATAATAAAATGATTCGTAGGCTGATCCGGACTATTTATAGCCGTTCCTATCCAGCCGGTATTTGCATCTAAAAAGAAAAGGCATCTATTGTTTGCGTCGGCTTCGATCCCGGAGGTCGTCAATAGTTTCCAATTAGCACCTCCGTCAGTTGTTTTTAATATTCTGCTGTTAGGACCTACAGCCCATCCGTGTGCAGCATCTAAAAATTGCATCCCGCCGTGATTCGATGTTGAATCGACATTTGTAATATTATCAGAATATTGAAGATTAAAAGTTGATCCGCCGTCGGTTGTCTTTGAAATTTGGAATAATGAAGGATGATCATTTACCGTCATCATCCAGCCGGTATTTTTATCAATAAAATAAAAGGTATCACCTTCATCCGAGGCAGGCAGTGAATTAGCCTCCGTCCAATTTTCTCCCCCGTCAGTAGTTCTTAATAATTTACCTTTCCTGGTTGCCGCGTTCAAGACAGACACCCAGCCATTGTTTGCATCAACAAATTGAAGCTGAGCGGCTAATACTCCTATCGAATCGGATACGACAGTTCTTTCCCAGTTATTTCCGCCGTCAGTTGTCTTATATACAACTGCGCCATGAGAATCATTCATTCCGGTGCCAAACGATTTGACTATCCAGCCGGTAGTTTGATTTATGAAACATAGGTTGAAAGCAGGGTCAGAGAACGAAAAAACGGTATCATCAGGAAAGGGTGTTACTATTGTCCAATTTACTCCAGAATTTGTTGTATGAAGTAAAGTACCGCCTTTCCCGGATATCCATCCTTCGGTTGAACTATCAAACCGGATTTGACCGATCATTGCCGTATCTGAAGAACCCAAAGGATTGGTTTGAAGTGCCCATGTTCCCTGGGCTTTTAGTGAAATACTAAAAAGCACCGTGAGTAATATTCCGGATAGTAAATAAAATTTTTTCATTTCAATATACCTCCATTTTATGATACATTTTATTTATTGATTTTTTGAAAATTTCATTATTTCCGTTTATTGGTACCATCGCCGGTTTTTATCCAACTTAATCTTACCGTAGTGTTTTTAGCCACACAAACGGCTTCACGCACCTCCGTCTTCGGAAATGACATAAGCATAAATTCAAGTTGTCTTTATCCCGCGAGATAAATTATATTTTATTTTGATTCTTCAAGAAAACTCGCCCTAATCAGCCCAATTCCTAAGTATAATTACATAAACAATTTTTATCCGAATACAATTTAACTAATTTATTCACATAAGCAAACAAATAAGTAATATTATTCTATTTCCTCCGCTTCAGCTCGTTGTTCCTACATCCCGGATTTAGGACATATCCCCTGTTCGTTACACGCACGGTTAGCAGAAAATATATTTAGCCTGGCTCATTTCG
Organism: Ignavibacteriaceae bacterium; assembly: GCA_046704565.1. Taxonomy (GTDB): domain Bacteria; phylum Bacteroidota; class Ignavibacteria; order Ignavibacteriales; family Ignavibacteriaceae; genus FEN-1297. The sequence goes on from JBJKRP010000419.1 coordinate 31,664, forward strand.
CGCAAAAAACCTAAACAGCCTTCTCAATATAAATCGAGGGAAAAACTATCTTTAAAATTTTTTACGGTATATTGGAAATAAAAAATTAGACTAACGTTAAATCATTAGAGTTAACAATTATTTTTGCGGACCCCTTACTTTATCCCGGGAGAGTAATTGAAAATTCAATAATATCCCGGGATACAATTTAAAGTTCTCTTAATTCATTTCAGGTTGGTATATCAAATAATCTTCCTCCAAAGCAAATTCAGTATCGACTTTCATTTCTTCCAGGTCGATAGGCTTTGTAGTAATGTCTGCTTGATACTGTCTCCAGGTTACTTCATCGAATATATACATAATCTTGCCGGCTATCTCTGTCTGGCTGCCCGGCTTAAAAGTTGTAGCGACTCCCATTGTATAAACTCTGTGCATACCTATTGCAACAATATCGGCAAGCATTACCGGGAAATAGGTTTTGAATGGTCGATTGATTGTTCTTGGAATTCCTAAATATGCATGAAAGCCTTTGGGATATTTTGAATAGACCGACCACTCTCCCGTATTTAATTGCTTAAAACTTTCTATCATGCCGTCTTCATCTATATAAACTTTCCCCGCTTTCATTTTTATTCTTTCAAACAGTGTATATATTTTTGATGAGTTTGATTTGAAAAAAGACATCCTATGATCAAATAATTTGTAAAATATTCCGCTTTCATATTCCAAGCGATGCTTCTCAAATACTGTTCGTTCAGCTTTATCAGCCATATTATACGCTAAGCACATATTATCCTGCTATTATTTATAACTTATAATTATCACTTCTGTCCTCGGAGTTTTAATTCTAGGATAGTTTGATTCATATAATTAAAATACAGTCTTCGAAAGTTAAAGACGGTGATGTTGCTCTCAATATTTCAGGATGGTGTGCTTAAAACGGCAATATATGGCTTAGATTCGCACTTTTTCGATTACTATACTGCTCTGCATATTCCCCAAAGTAGTCGTTGCCAGCCGCAATATCCGGTCTTGAGGTGTCCGGTCTTGCTACAGTTCGGATGCTTCCGTTCGATCTGTGTTGAGCGAAGGTTTAGAACGGCAGCCGCTTCGCATCGGATTGAGCTTTGATAATTATATCGTAAATCTCGCGGGTGTTTTCGCTCAGCTCGAAGGTTTGCAGCGTCTGATTTCCATAAGGAAAGCCGGGATTTTGTGCCCGACTTTGAGATGCACCTGAACTGAAGAAAATCGTTCCGCTGCCGTTGCTTTTTTCTGAAAGAGAAAGTCCTGAGATATTTAACATATCAACCGAAGCCGTTCTTTGTTTAAATATACCATAAACAAAAATGATTCTTTTATTTGTAACGCCATACACCGTATGAGAGCGTATTTTGCTGTCAGTGATGAATCGTCCTAATGCTACGTAGGCACCAACGAGCACAAAAGGAATTCCCAATAGTGCAAAGAAAGGGTTGGAGGTTATTGCATCGTATTCCAGGAAACAAACGATGCCAAACCAAATAAGGCTGAAGGTTATTATACCTGCATCGTGGTCTTTCAGATACATCCCCTGCTTCGGAAGTCCCGACCAGAGAAGTGTCTCGTCTGGCTGAAGCTCTTTACTGATCAGCATGCTTGCTGTATATTGTTCCATAGAATGTCCTGAACCTAATGACGGTTAAAATCACTATTAAATTTATTTAATTTTCCGTCTCTTAGTCAATACGTGTTTAAGCGGTTCATTGGTTTCTTACAGTCAGTCGGAAAGTTTATAGATATATTCTTCAATCTCTGCCTGCCGGGCATTGGCAAATCCCTTATCCGTTCCTATTTTTACAAAGCCGCATTTCTCTAAGACCTTTTGCGAGCCATAATTGTCAAATGCAGTACGCGCGTAAATCGGTCTTACTTTTTCGATCTTCAAAAATTCTTTAAGCGCAGTTGTAGCAATTCCCTTTCCCCAATATTTTCTGTCTATCCAATAAGTAATTTCAGGTTCGTTCTCCGTTAAATATTTTGCAATACTGCCTGCGATCAGGTTATTTACTTTTATTGTCCGCATATTTATTGTCGGATCGGTTAAAAACTTTGTGTACTTCTCAATGTAAGCAGTTTTATCGTTCGGGTCCTTAGCAGTGAAAGCCGCCAAATAATTTGCTTCTTTATCAAGCTGAAATTGGAAGAATGAGTTTAAGTCATCCTCTTCTGTTTTAATCAATACTAAATTCCGCTCTGTCATTGTTCCAATATCTCCTAAGTTTTTGTTGTCGTTGCCGGTTACTTTTGCCCATTATTCCTTGGGTCAAAATCCACCATCCATTCTATACCGTATTTGTCTCTGAACATTGCAAAATATGAACCCCATGGGCTATCGCCGATAGGCATTTCGACACTTCCGCCTGCCGAAAGTCCGTAAAATAATTTGTCGGCTTCCTCACGGCTTCCTGCAGTAACAGCTATCTTAGACCTGTTTTCATTTTCATTAACCTGTCCCAATATTTCCGGAACGTCATTAGCCATTAAATAGTTTTTGCCGATTGGCAAAGCAATGTGCATTATTTTATTTGCCTCTTTTTCTGCTACCGGAAATTCAGGGCTTGAGATATCTTTGTAGCGTACGATCTGTGTGAGCTCTCCGCCAAAAACCGATTTGTAAAAATTGAATGCTTCTTCCGCATTCCCGTTAAAGTTAATATGTGGATTTATAACTGCCATAATTTTATTTACCTCCATGATAAATTGTTAATTAGAAAAGCTTCTTTAAACCTGGCTTTGCTGCCATACAAATATCAACATTAAAGATCATTTTATTGCGGTACTAATGCGACAATATTAGAGGCTGAATGCGGCAAGAAAGCCCTGTAGCGTTAACCTATACAGTAGAATATTCCGCCTTCATATTGCAAGCGGTGCTTATCAAAAAGCTCGCGCACTTTTGAGTAAGTCATGTTATAGGCTAAGCACATATTATCTTGCTATTCTTTTATGTTGAGTAAATATTACGACGGTCTGCGAAGTCTTAATATTAGGATAGTTTGATTTGGGGGGTGAAAATAAAGTCTGTGAAAGCCAAAGATGGTGATGCTGGTCTCAGTAAAAGGATAGCGGCTACGGGCAATATGTGCCTTCTTCCGGTCGCTTCAACTTGCCAGCGGCAAGCAGGTGCATTCCTCTCCCGATAGAATCGGGATCGGAACTATTCGATGACCTTTCGTTATTTCTTCAGCGCAAATGTAACCTTCGAGGTTGCTATGATGGCATGAAAACAATAAATAGATTTAAGTTCTAATTTTGCAACTTCCATGATTGCGAGATATTTTATTAAAAATTCCTTAAATAAGCTTTTAATTCAATCTCATTTATAGAATTAACCAGAATACCATTAGCAATTAAAGTTAGGGAAACAAAGCCCATATTTTTCAATAATAGTAATAAGTGCTCAACTTGTCTTTGGCTAAAGTTGTTTTTTTCACAAAAGGTCGACGATTCTTTTAACTCATTTTCAAGGAGAAAATTTATAATTGAATGAATAATTTCATTTTTATTTTTTAAATTAAGAAAATAAAAGTTATACCCCCAGAAAGAAGTCCTAAAGTTAAAAAAGTCACCCACTATATTTCTCTGAATACTATCTTTTTCCAATAAATTGAGTCTTTCAAAATTTGTTAGTATAAATCTAATTCTTTCACTGTCAAGATTAAATTTCATTTTTAATTGCTCAACAAATTCTTCACAATCAAAAAAATCTTTATTTATATCTTCCTGATTACAAATCGATTCAAATATTTTATTCTCAAAATCATTTAATAATGGCACTATAAGAGATTGCTCATATTGAGGACTAAAAATTATTTCACAAAAAACAGAACCTAACTTATTCCTAACATAAGTTGCTGATTGCTGGGGAGGTAAGTCTGCAAGGTTTAAAAATATCTTGTTAAACATTATGCCGACAAGACCACATTGATAAAGATTCTGTAAAATATTTTCATCTACTTCTTGTAAATTTCTTTTATAATATTCACTAATGTTAGTTAGATCATCAATAAATGCTTTCTCAATCGAACTTGATAGACGTAGAAAATCTTGGTAGTTAATTTTCCCATCAACAAATGCACAAAATGTTTTTGCTAACAATTCAGCTTTCGTAAGATGGTCTAGCCTGTCTAAAATTATTATTAAATGATCGCCAACTCGCTTAGAATACTTTTTATCGGAGTTTAACCTTTTTTTAAATTCGTCTCTTTTCTTGTGGCTTATTTGACCAGTTTCTTTAATAAAAGTAATTATTTTTTTAATAAGAAAATTATCTCTTACAGATATTCCGAATTTAGTTATTCCAACAATATATTTTATTAAAGGTAAGTCTTTAATCGGACTATCTAAAAGTTGATTTACAGAAAACTCTGAAATATCTGAAATTAGATCAAAATTGTTTTCATTTTTTATAATAGATTCTATAATGGAATCTGATAATTTATCTGCTTCCATCCTTTTATCTCCAATTTAATATGAGAATGATATTAATAAATTCCCATTTGCAAGTTTTATTTTGTCTTGGGTTAAACCGCAGAGTTCTTAGACGATGGGGACTATTTTCCTATCGATTGTTTTTCATTTGTCTATAATATAAAGTTGTCTCATTCTATTTTGAATAAGGTCCCAAAAATCTTTTCCCATTCATGTGTACAAGGTGTGTTGGATTATCGGCAATCCAAATATCTGTTTCCCAGGCAATCTCACCGCGAAAGCTTCGCCAGGCTTTTTTATCAAGGAAAGAAGTTATAAATACTAATCCCGCTTTGCTTTTGGAAAATAGCTTTTCAAGTTCTATTTTTCTTTTGGGGTCAATTGGACCGTGGCTTGTAACTGCCTCTATTAAAACCAACCATTTTTTTTGTGTGAAATATACTATTACATCCGGCATCTTTCCGTGCAAATCATCTATCGTTACTCCAACCTTTTCTAATTCATCTTTATCAAAGTAAGCCCATTTCTTTTGTGTGTCACCGATATAAATAAGTTTAGCATTAGGAGTGTAATAAGGGCAAAATTCTTTTATAATCTTGTCTATTAAAATATTGTGTAAGCCTTTTGAAAGATTAATCTCAATATTGTCTGACACCCTTAGAGGAATTTTCTGCATCTCACGTTCCTGTGCATATTTTGCTGAAAGAGATTTTACACTGGAAAGATATTTCTTCAATAAGTTATTCCATTCTTTTGTCCGGAAAGCTCTAACAAGGTTTAATGTGGTGTTATCAATTTGATAAACGAAATGAGGACTATTTGTAGAACGTGGTTTATCAGGATTGGGAATAATTAATCCAGCTTGAACAAATTGATGTACCGTTTGTCTTCTAACGGTCTCACGTGTATTAGGTGCATATTTCTTTCCATAATGAGTTTCCATAAATTCCATCATTGGAGTAATACCCATTAATGGAGCCTTACTTTCGTTCCATTTCTGATTGGGCTTAAGGTTTAATAATGCAAGCAGCGTAAGAGCCGATCTTTCATTCTGCTGATCTTTTGGCAGACCAAGCTGTTTTAGTATTGAAAGAGCATCAGAAATTTTTGTGTTTATTAAAGCCGGGTTCACATCCTTTGACATGTTAAATAACTCCCTTTCTATTATTGAATCGATTTCTTCCTGTTCAGGAAGCTCATCAGTAAAATATTTTCCGATTGAATTTAATTGTTCTAATGTTGGATAATATAAAAATCTTAAGTCATCTGCATTTACTTGAGTATGCCCGTTAAATAGTCTAAAGTATTGGTCAACAAGAGTAGAATTTAAATAAATAGTCAATCCCAGAGCTAAACTTTTAGATAGTGGTTTATTATTGATATGAAAGTAATTTAAGTGATTTTCAATACCTATTACTTCAAAATTAAATTTTGTATAATCAAAGAATGCCGCAGTTATTCTTTTCTTTTCTTCCTTTGAACTAAATCTTTTACAAAATACATAGTAGCCAGATTTAATCAAATCACTTTCGGTCCTGGAAGTTTTAAAAACAGCTTCTTTCTTTTTATTATTATTTACAGGCCATTCTATTTTACCGTTAAAAAAATGAAAAGCATAAAAAAGAGGCGCAATATTATAATTATTAATATCTGCTAAATTAGGTTTGATCCTAAAGTCCACTATTTTGCCTGTTGAAACATTAACGCCGATGTCGCTTAATTTTAGCTTAAGAGAAGAAATTCTATCTTTAATTTTGAGGGAGTAGCCATCTGTAATTATATGAATGATTTTATCTTTATCATCAGGCTGAATGATAAAATCATGACTTATAGTTTGTGTCTTCAATGTTTCGTCTTCCGGAGAATCGCTTGTAGTTATGAGAACTTCATTTTTAGGGGGCTTAACCGGCGACACTAAATAAATTATATTTTCTTGAAGAACATCATCTTTACTAAAGGCTTTATTTCTATGATTGTAGATATGAATTCGATGAAAGAACAGCTTACTGAAAAATATATCCCTAAATTTTTTGAAGTAAGTTCCATTGCAAAAACTTCTTGGGGTAATAGCGACTATTTGTCCATCTTCTTTAAGAAAATTTGATGATATAAAAAGGAATGCAGTATAAAGATTAGTTGTTTCCAGTCCAAGTTTATTTAGTAGATTTCTTGTATCTGATGCACTATCTATTTTCTTATATGGGGGGTTTAATATTATTAAATCATATTGTTCTCTTTCTTTCCTCTCAGTGAACAATAGGATATCATCTGATGAATTTATTATTTCAGAGTATCCGTATTTAATAAAATCATCCGTAATTATTTTAAAAGAAAAATTAATTCCCGCCCCAGTGCATTTTTGTTTACAGCTTTCATAGGAGTTCTTAATATTATTATGTAACGCAGAATCTATTTCAATTGCAGTGACATCAATCCTTTTTAAATTACTTGTCAATTCCAATAGTCTATTAATAACGGCTAAACCTAAAACGCCTGCTCCTGCACCAGGATCTAAAATTTTAACAGTATCCATATTCTTTGGAATTGTGAAGAGCGAAGCCATAAAATCTGCAATATCGGAAGGAGTGAAATACTGGGAATATAGTCTTTTAGCCGATGCATTTTTATTTGTAATAACCTTTTGGTTTGTTACATCTGAAGCTGAATCTGTTAAGGTCTCTGTGTTATCAATGTATTTCATGAATAGAAAAAGTTTCTTCTACAATAAATATAAGAAAAGTGATTAAAATTTTATAGGTAACTAAGTAAATGTTGCTTCCGGTTTTCTCAACACGCTTTAGGGACGGGCAGGTATATCTACGTTCACTTCGATATGTTCCTCTCCCAATTTAGACTTTAAAAGATGCCCAAATTAACTACTTTTCTGAAACCAGGCTCCGTTACGCACATCTCAGACATCACCGAGTAGCAGTTTGAAACCAGTGAGTAGATGTTTTCCACGAATGAGTAGCAGTCTGACACTGGTGAGTAGATGTTTTCAACGACTGAGTAGAAGTCCGACATCGGTACGTTGATGTTTTCCATGATTGAGTAGAAGTCCGACACGTGTGAGTTGACGTTTTTCACCACTGAGTAGCAATTTGAAAACAGTGAGTAGATGTATTCTTTGACTGAGCAGCAGATTGAATCCAGTGAGTAGATGTTTTCCACAACTGAGTAGCAGCCGGATGCAGGAGAACTCTGATCATCGCCTTAGTTCCGACCTCCGACCTCTGATGAATGACTACGTTAGAACTGAAGATGCAATACATAAAGGGAATGGATGCATGCACTCATACCTGCATGCAATCATGCTTTTAATAAGATTATATTTATAGGTAGACAACAGTTTTATTTAGTTATGCTTTCCAGGTACTCAAACAGCAGCCTCACTCCAAACCCCGTCATATATTTCTTAGTGTAGTTGTTAAAGTCATTTGGCATCGCCGGACCTGCAATATCAAGGTGCGCCCACGGAATCTTTTTATCTACAAAATTCTCAAGAAACTTTGCTGCGGTAATTGCGCCCCCCCACCTGCTGCCAAGGTTCTTTACATCGGCAACATCGGTCTTAATTAAATAATTATAATCGTCCCACATCGGCAAACGCCACAACCTGTCAAACGTCTGCTGACCGGCTTTGTAAAGATCTTCCGCAAGCCTGTCATCCTTTGTAAACAAGCCGCCGACAAACTCTCCGAGAGCAACAACGCATGCGCCCGTCAGCGTAGCCAGATCAATTATTACATCCGGCTTTTCCTTTGAAGCATAATCGAGAGCATCCGATAAAATAACTCTTCCTTCAGCATCGGTGTCGATTATCTCAATGCTTTTACCTGATGCGGTAACAACTATATCTCCCGGCTTAAAAGATTTTCCCGACGGCATATTTTCAACCGAAGGAATTACCCCCAATATATTAATCGGCAGCTTTGCTTTAGCTGCAGCCAAAATTGTTCCTGCAGCTGCGGCGGCACCGGACATATCAGCCTTCATCTCGTCCATGTTTGACGAGGGCTTTATCGATATGCCTCCCGAATCAAACGTAACTCCCTTTCCGACTAATGCGATCCTTTTCGATTTATTTTTTTTAGCAGCACCGTTGTATTCCAAAACTATAAACCTGGGAGGATTATCGCTGCCGCTGCCAACCGCAAGCACGCCTCCCATCTTTCTCTTCTTTATTTCTTTCTCATCAAAAATCCTGACTTTAACACCGGCATCTTTTAATACCGAAGAAATTTTCCCGGCAAGGACTGCCGGAACCAAAGCGTTCGAAGGCTCATTCTGCAAATCCTTTGTAAAGTTAACACCCTCCATCAGGCTTACCGTTTTGCGAATTGCAGAGTTGAGCTTTCTTCCGTCATCGGCATAAAAATAGACTTCGAGCATCTTAACCGGCTTTTTATCTTTTCTATATTTGTCGAAAGAATAATTGCCTAAGAATAATCCTTCCATAAAAGTGCGGTAGAAATATTCTTCGCTTGAGAAGAATTTCTTAAAGTGTTCGTACTTCGGGATGGAAACGTGAAGATACTTTGCTTCTTCCCCTTCAATTCTCCGGATAAAGCCGGCAAGATAATTCCTGAAATGATCGGGGGAAAAGCTCTCATCTATTTTTACTTTTGATATGAACAGCTCATCCGGTTTCCCGTCATGTTTAGAGATTCTTATCTCAATGCCTTCCTTAGAAAGGAAGCTCTTTTTCTGAAGCTCCGAAAGCTTTACGTTTGTAACCTTAACAACGTTCTCAAGCGTCTGCTTTAAATTCTTTTCATCAATTAGAAACTTAACGCTTACGCTTAACGGCTTATAAGATATTTTTTTACCGCCGGATTTTAATTCCAATCTGAACATTCCATTCCCTAATTTTTTATTGTAAGATACTCTTCAGCTTTAGATAATATTTTCGGGAGAAAGTCATCGAGTACACCGTCACGTATTCTTGCGCCCGCTGCATTTATATGTCCGCCGCCGCCGAATTCAGCCGCAAGCTTGTTCATCGGGATAGTTCCTTTCGAACGGAAGCTGACTTTGAATCCTTCCTTCAGCTCTATAAACAAAAGTCCGATCTTAACTCCTTCAACCGATAAATTAAAGTTGACAAAGTTCTCAGTGTCCGATTCGACAGCCTTCAGTTCCTTAAAATTTTCCCGGCGGATAACCATGTAAGATATCTTTTTATCAGCGCCGTATAGCTCCATAGATTCGAGCGCGGCGCCAAGCAGTCTTATTTTGCTGAACTTGCTCTGGTCAAATATCCTGTCATAAACTTCACCCGGAACAACTCCGTGCTCTAACAGGTCGGCAGCAATATAATGAATTTCAGGTGTTGTCCTTTCAAACTTAAAAGAGCCGGTGTCCGTCATTATTGCCGCATAGATTGGATAGGCTGTTTCATAGCTCAGCTTCACGATCGCCGTCTTTTTTATCAAGTCGTATATAATTTGTCCCGTCGCGCTGTAATTTGTATCGATAAAGAAATGATCAACAAACTTCTCATGATCCTGATGATGATCGATGCAGATCTTTAATTTCTTTGATCGCTTAAAGCTATCCTGCATCCTTACTACTCTGTCGGAACGGTTGAAGTCAAGAGCAACAAGAACATCTACTCTGTCGAACAATTGCGAGTGTTTTTGCCCGTCATATTTTTCAATCACTTTATCGGCATCAAGGAATTCAAGATTGTAAGGAGTCTCGCTGTGGTTGATGATAAAAGCCTTCTTGCCTAATTCTTTCAAAATAAAATAGAAAGCAATTTCAGAACCGATTGCATCGGCATCGGGATTTACGTGAGTGGTTAAGAGGAAGGAATTGTTGTCCTCTATTATTTTTTTTAGGTTAAAAAAATCAATCATACATTATTTCCAAATCAAAATTGTGGGCTCAATAGATTAGGGTAACCGCTGATTTTTTCATTCACAGTCAATTTTCCCGGGCTCTGTCTGTTATCGAATAAATTCAAAATAATTATTTTCTCACCTTTTATTCGGTAAATAAGTGATGTCTGCTTCGAAATAACAAATGACCGGATATGTCTTTTCAAATAAATTACTTTACCAATGAAAGGATTTTTAGAAAGCAGCTCCACAATCAAATCAATTTGCGCAATAAAGTCTTCAGCCGATTTTTCGCCCCATGTTTCATTTATAAATTGAACAATTTTAGAAAAGTCTGAATATGCTTGTGAAGTCCAGAAAACTTTATAGCTCATCTTTAATTTTTGATATTACAGCTTTGTGGCTAATTAAATTATTATCGTATTCGCTTTGCTTATACGCTTCAAGTATTAACTTCTTCTGTTCATCGGTTATCTTGCTATGATTCTGCAAGGTTTTATTAATCAAAGCTTCTTCTATTTCAATCGACTCTTCATTTTCTATTTCCTTTAAAAGCTTATATGCAATCTCAGCCTTTTCCTTCTGAGATAATTTCATAAGCTCGGATTCCAATGCATGTAAATCCATAATAACCTCAAATCAATTTATGTTTATGCCAAACATAAAAATTTTAATGCCAAAAGAAAAGTAACCGGAATAATTGCTTCATTGTTAAATTGTCCGACTAAGTCGAGACCTCGTCGAAGACGGGTTAAACGGTTATTATTCAGGAACAATTATCGGCCAAAGGCTGATGAGCCTTCGGCTCAAGCAATTTATCAATTCACTTCCCACATATTCCCGCTGAAGAGAAGTTTCCGCAAATCGCCGTTTCCTTTTTTCTTTTTTACGTCGGCAATCTGCTCGTGAAAGTCCTGGTCGTAAGTCGGCTTGGTGATATTTCTTATTACGCCTATCGGCAGCGGCAGCCCTTCCCTTTCAGAAAATTGCGAAAGAATAAAAGCACGCGCCGGGTTTTTATCATTCTCGTTATGCACCCAAATATCATTTACTGAATACTTACCGTCTGCAATATTAATTACTTCCGGTTCCAGTCCGTTCAATCTAATTCCTTTGTCATTATTTATTCCGAATATCATCGGCTTGTTATGCTCAAGAACCAGTACGTTATCCGCTTTAGTCTCTTTATCTGTGAACAAAGAAAAGGCTCCGTCATTAAAGATGTTGCAGTTCTGAAATACCTCGATGAATGCGGTGCCTTTATGCCCGCCTGCCCTCTTAATCATCTCCTGAAGATGCTTCGGGTCTCTATCGAGTGAACGTGCAACAAAAGTCGCTTCTGCACCGAGAGCCAGGCTAATTGGATTGAACGGAAAGTCAACACTTCCAAATGGAGTGCTCTTAGTCTTCTTCCCTTTTTCCGAAGTCGGAGAATATTGTCCTTTCGTCAATCCATAGATTCTATTGTTGAAAAGAATTATTTTCAAATCGATATTTCTTCTGCATGCATGAATAAAATGGTTGCCGCCGATGCTCAGCAAATCGCCGTCGCCGGTTGCAACCCAAACATCAAGCTTTGGATTATTCAGCTTAACACCGGTCGCGATTGCCGGCGCTCTACCGTGAATACTGTGGAAGCCGTATGTACTCATGTAATACGGGAAACGCGATGAACATCCGATTCCCGAAACCCAAACAACATTTTCTTTATCAACTACAATTTCAGGCGAAGTCCTCTGCACCTGCGCCAGTATTGAATAATCACCACATCCGGGACACCATCTTACATCCTGCGATGAAGCAAAATCTTTTGAGGTTAATTTTGGATGATTATTATTAGTCATAGTTTCTTTATCTTCTTTCATAATAACTCTCCGATTACGGAAATAATTTTATTTTCAATCTCTGTCGTCTTAAATGGAATTCCTTGAATCTTGTTGAATGAGTCGACTTCAACAAGGAATTCGCTTTTTAAGAGTCTCGCAAGCTGTCCCATGTTAAGTTCAGGACAGATTATTTTTTTATATTTTCTCAGAACTTCCCCGGTGTTCTTCGGAAACGGATTTAGATATTTAAAATGCGCCTGCGCTATCTTAATTCCTTTCTGACGAAGCCGAGTTACAGATTCAGTTATTGAGCCGTATGTTCCGCCCCAGCCGACAACAAGAATGTTTGAATCAGCATCGCCTGTAACCTGAAGATCGGGAATATCGTTTTCAATATTCTTTACTTTCTGCGCCCTCAGCCTTACCATGAACTCATGATTCTCAGGATCATAGCTTACATTACCGGAGATGTTTGATTTCTCCAAACCACCAATGCGGTGCTCAAGACCTGGTGTTCCCGGAATAGCCCACGGTCTAGCAAAGTTTTCATCCCTTAAATACGGTGCGAAGCCTTCTTTCTCTTTTCTGAATTTCACTTTGATTTCAGGAATACTTTCCGGATCAGGAATACGCCACGGTTCCGAACCGTTGGCAATGTATCCGTCGGATAAAAGCATAACAGGCACCATGTACTTTGTTGCAATTCTTGATGCTTCAATTGCCATGTAAAAGCAATCAGCCGGAGTTGATGCAGCCAAAACAACAACGGGCGCCTCACCGTTTCTTCCAAGTATCGCTTGCTGCAGATCAGACTGCTCTGTCTTTGTCGGAAGTCCTGTGCTTGGACCGCCGCGCTGAACGTCAATTATAATTAACGGCAGCTCCGTCATTACAGCAAGACCAATCGCTTCGGTTTTTAGCGCAACACCGGGACCGCTTGTAGTTGTAATTGCCAGAGCACCGCTAAACGAAGCGCCTATAGCAGCACTTACCGCAGCTATTTCATCTTCAGCCTGAAAAGTTCTTACTCCAAAATTTTTGTGTTTGCTTAATTCGTGCAGAATATCCGAAGCCGGAGTAATAGGATACGAGCCGAGGAAAAGAGGTAATCCTGTTTTTACGGAAGCAGTAATAAATCCATAAGAAAGCGCTTCATTGCCGGAAATATTTCTGTAGATACCTTTCGGAAGCCTTGCAGGTTCAACATGATATCTTACTGTAAAAAGCTCCGTGTTATCTCCGTAATAATATCCGGAGCGTAAAGCCTTCTCATTTGCCGCTGCAAGCACAGGAGATCCCTTAAATTTACTTTTAATCCATTCGATAGTCGGCTCAAGTGGACGGCTGTAAAGCCAGTACATCAAGCCGAGTGCAAAAAAGTTTTTGCTTCGTGCAATCTCCTTTGCCGTTAGTCCGCTGTCTTCAAGTGCAATCGAAGTCAGCTTTGCGAGAGGTACCTGAACAACTTCATATCCTTCAAGCGAGTCGTCATCAAGCGGATTATTTTCATATCCGGCTAATTTTAAGTTTTTCGCGTCGAACGAATTTATGTTCGCAATAATTGTAGCACCTGGTTTCAAATCTTTCAGATTAACTTTAAGCGCAGCCGGATTCATTGCAACCAAAACATCCGGTGAATCGCCGGGGGTCTGTATATCGCTGCTGCTGAAGTGAAGCTGAAATCCGCTCACACCGTAAGTTGTCCCGGCAGGTGCGCGTATCTCTGCCGGATAATCCGGCAAAGTACTCAAATCATTCCCAACCAGCGCCGTAGTATTTGTAAATTGAGTCCCTGTCAGCTGCATCCCGTCACCTGAATCACCGGCAAATCTAACGGTAACTTCGTTTAATCCTAATATCTCTTTACTCATAAAATTATTTTTCTCAAATGGTTTTAATCATAAACTTTAATTTAATCTTACACTTGGACTTCAAAGTTTTCAGCCAAAGGCTGATCCGCCTCCGGCAGAAAGTCTAAGTTCAAGTTTAAGAAGTTAAGAGTTTATGTTCAGTTTTTTTTTTCCAAGAGATGTTCCGCAAGCTCTTGAATTGATGATACAAAATTAAAAAAAATCAGATAAACTTTTGTAGTATAAAGCAATCAGGGATATATGGAAACAACAGACGGTGCAATTTCATTTAAGAAGAATCATCTTCTTAACTTCAACCTGGCTGCCCGCCGTTAACCTGTAGAAATAGACGCCGCTTGAAAGCTGCCTACTTTCAGTTGAATACTGCAAGGAATAATCTCCGGCGCTCTGATATTTATTTAGGAGAGTTGCTACCTCGTTTCCAAGATTATCATATATCTTTAGAGTAACCGGACCTGATTTTGGAATTTGATATTTGATAGTCGTAGCCGGATTAAATGGGTTTGGAAAATTCTGATAAAGTCTAAAGTCAGCTGGCAAATTTTGTCCTGCTTTATTAATATCAGTAAGTACAGAAACAGTCAGTGTATCCGAGTATTTATAATTACCGTCTATATCAACCTGTTTAAGACGGTACAAATAGGTATCGCCGTATATTACGTCAGTGTCTTTTAAGGAGTAATCCCACGGGATATTGCTGTCTCCATGACCGGGTACAAATTGTATATTCTGCCAATTTGTTAATTGATATCTTTCAACGTAAAATCCATAGCATTGGACTTCGGTCGCTGTTCCCCACAATAGATCAACTGCCGAATCAGCCAATTGGTATTTAAAATAAACCAGCTCAACCGGAAGATGAGTCTGAGCATTAGACAAATCAGAACCAAACAGGATAATCCCAAATAAAAATTTTGTAAAAGTACTCATCTAACGATAGCCAGTTTCTGAATATCGGAATAAGTCTTGCCGGCAAGTGTCGCAATCACTTTATAAAGATAAACGCCGTTTGCCACAAGATCACCGTCTTCGTCCCTTCCATCCCAGTAAACTCTATTAAAATTATTTTTTAGTTCGGGGGAAGGAATGTTGATTACTTTAATCAGTCTGCCGGCTACCGTAAAAATCTTAATTTTAAGCTCATCCGGTATATTGGTAAGATTAAATGTAAAATAGGTGCTTGATGCAAATGGATCCGGGTAGTTATATATATCAAGAATTTGTAATTGATTGGAGACGTAAAATGTCCTTTGCAGGTCTTGTGCCTCATTTGTAAGGTTGTCTCCGTTGATTACCAAAGTATGCTCGCCGTCTGCTAAATGCTTCCTTACCTTGAATATTATCTGCCGGTTAATAGTATCGTAGGCGATCGAATCCATTGATGAGTATGCTATCCTGCTTCCGTCGAGAATAAAATTAATGCTCGTTGTATCTCTATATGGATATTCAAAGCCGTACTTCAATTTAAAGGCAATCTCCGGATCGGGCGAAACATAATCGCCGTTATAAATTGAATTTCCGTCAAAAGTATAGCTTATAGTTGCCGTTTTAACCAAAGTAACCGAATCAACATACACTGAAAAAGGTAAACTGAAAATATTATTGTCCTTATAAAGTTCGTCTATTTTTTCAGCCGGGTCTATGTTAATAGTAAATAACATTTTCCCATAACCATCGTCACCGTTGCTTTGGTAAACATAAGATAAAGGAATGTTGTTTCCCGGGGACAGCTTGGTAATTAGTGTATCAAAAACTATTTTTTGCGACTTATCCGGAAGGTTTAGATTTACATCTACTTTAAAGCTGTCCGCTTCGGACCCGCCTGCATTAAATACTGTAAAGTTTAATTTTTCGTCGTCACCGAGTTTTACGGAATCCGATGATAATGATACAGCCTGGCTATTTGTTCCAAGTTCGGGCAAGGTTCTATATTTTATAAGCAACGACTTCAATGAAAGAGAATCGGTTGGAGACGTTTTGTTTAAGGCTATTATAAATTTTGTATATTCGCTTTGTATACTCGTCAGACCATAGACTCCGCTCGTATTTGAAACACCGGATAGAGTATCTGCCGCACCAAAGCTGTTAAAGACTATCGGGGTTACTTTAATATCGGAATAATTATTATTCGAAAGCTTTATCGATAAAGTATCCCAGCTATTAACCGGTCCTATTTTACCCGTTGCAAGATACCCGTTTTGATAATCTACAGTAATCGATGTATCTACAGTTACCGGTCCCTGATAGGGCGCGCTTAAAGCCTCAGGCACAGAACCAGGCGCTGCGCCTTTCCTGCCAATCAAAGC
>JBJKRP010000420.1:0-43354 GCA_046704565.1 Ignavibacteriaceae bacterium
CGTATATGATTTTCCGTAGTCAATTTTTATTTGATCGCTGTAATAAGATTGAGTCGGAGCGTCAAACATCAGCGGCGTTCCGTTTATCGCTGCCTTAACGTTGTTCCCCGACGGCGTGAGAAATATCGAGCCTATATTTACGGCACTTCCCACCGGGAAGTTCCTCATCAGTCTTACTGACGAAACTGTCTCGCCGGGATATAAATAAGCCTCAACCGTAATCTTCGGATTATAAGGTGCGTTGTCAAGATTTATTCCCGGCTTGCCGCATCCCGCTATCAATACTATTAAAAAAGAAAATACGATTATTAATTTTACCGGTTTCATGTTCATCTTCCTGAAAAAATTTTTATAAACTATTCCGCTCACAGCTAAAACTTTACCGTAACCCCAAGGCTCGGCAGGAAAGGAAGCTCACTCACAGGGCTGATCGTCTGGGTTACCGCTCCGTTCTGCGCGCTGCTTTGATATTCTATAAACCAGACGTTCTTCCTGTTGCCTATGTTGAATATCTGAAGGTATGGAGCGATTGACCAGCTCCCGAAATCTTTCTGCCATGTAATGCTGAGATCCAGCCTTATATAATCCGGCAGCTTGAAGCTGTCGATAGTGCCGGGATATAGCTGGTAAGAAGGAAGTCTCTTCCCAGTTTCTACATAATAATCCCAGGCGGGAAGCGAGTTGACCAAATATACCGAGGAAGGCAGTGTAATAGGCTGACCGGATGAAAAGACAAAGTTTAATCCGAGTATCCAGTTGGATGAAGACTTCGGCGGCGCTTCATTCCATCTTCCGCCGAAGATGCTGCCGACGTTCCCGCTTAGGACTAAGTTTACCACAGAAGTTCTGTCCCAGCGAGGAACGAATGAACTGCCCTGGTTTGTTCCGTCGAACTTTACATTTGTCTTTGAGAGAGAATAGGAAAGCCAGCCGGTCACTGCGCCCTCATCTTTCCGCAGAAGGAACTCAAGACCATAAGAATTTCCGTCGCCTCTTGTAAACACATCCTTCGGGGAAGAATAAACCGGGGTGCCGTCGGCATTATAATATGAAGGGCTAACCTCGGCATCTAAATTATAATTGAAAGTAAAAATGTTTTTGTAATTTTTATAATAAGCCTCGGTCTCAAAATCCAAAATACCGCCGAACTGATGCTCGTAGCCGAGGATAAAATGTTCTGCCTGGGAATCATAGATATATTTTCCTGCCGGCAGCCATATGCTGGATAGGAAAGGTCGATTCACCGCATCCATATATTGATGATAAATGCCTGTTGAAAATTTAATGCTGCTGTTATCGCTTAACCTGTACTTTGCAGAGAACCGCGGATCGAGATGCGTGTATGAGGTATCGGAGTTGAAATGCTCGAAGCGCAAGCCTGCCTGGATCTGCCACAGAGGACTGGGCTGCCACTTTAAATCTGCGTAGGCACTCGACTCGAAGCTTCCGCTTGAGAAGTCTGCAAGGCTTGAACTGGTATTATTAGTGAAAGAAAGATTAACCCGCTTATACTCTGCGCCGGCTTCAAATGTAAGCTGTTCCGATGCATAATAAGAGAGGGCTTCCCGTACCGTGTAATCGTTAAGCGGGTTTGTTTGAGAAATATTTGCAACTCTTGTTATATTGAAATTGGACGAGAAGCCGCTGTAAGTAAGATACAGGCTTGAGAAAAGCTTATCGTTAAAAAGATGCTTCCAGTTTATCGATCCGACCCGGTTACCCCAATTAATATTAATCGAAGGGCTTTGAGGATTGCCCTGATCAACCAGGTAGTTCAGATAGTCTCCGCTGTTAAAGTAGCTGAGAGTAAGATTATCCTTATCTCCAAACTGTAGAAAGGC
Organism: Ignavibacteriaceae bacterium; assembly: GCA_046704565.1. Taxonomy (GTDB): domain Bacteria; phylum Bacteroidota; class Ignavibacteria; order Ignavibacteriales; family Ignavibacteriaceae; genus FEN-1297. Next base: position 1,842 of record JBJKRP010000420.1, read on the forward strand.
TTTCAGGTTGCCGTCGAAGAAATAATACGGCGGGATGTTGCTGTCCCACTTGGCATAGGTTGCATCGATGTATGTCCTTCTGAACGAGCCGGAGATTGAACCGAGAGAACCGAGCGGGAAAGACATTGTCAGGTTGCCCGCTATGAGGCTTAAATCGAAAGTGCCCTGGATATTATTCCTGTTGCCTTCGTTATCAATTACATCAATTACCGAAGAAAGCCTGTCGTCATACTGCGGACCGAAGCCGCCTTTTGAAACATCCACTCTCTTAATTGCATCTGTGTTGAAAGTGGAGAAGATGCCGAATGCATGCTCGGGATCGTAAATCTCCGCGCCGTCCACAAGGTAGAGGTTTTGGTCGGGTGTTCCTCCTCTTACATAAATTGCGGAAGAAAAATCGGAGAGAGAAACAATGCCGGGCATAGTCTGCAGCGCTCTTAAAAGATCGGCTTCAACCACTTTCGGTATCGCATTTACCTGATGGGATGTAAGGCTCATTGTAGAAACCGGGCGGTTGAAAGCCTGGATTGCAGCGCTGGTTTTATTGCCTTGAACAACTACCTCTCCCATCTTGTATGAAGATTGGGCAAGATAGAATTTTAGCGGACCAATCTCGCTGCCGCTTACATTTATTTTCTTTTTGATTGAAATATAGCCAACATAGCTTACAACAATTGTATCTTCCCCTTCCGGCACTCCAGATATAACAAAATAACCGTTGTTGTTTGTAAAGGCTCCAGCGGCTATGCTTTTCCCGTTCGATGATCCCGTAATTGAAACTGTTGCGCCGATCATTGACTCGCCGGAAGATTTGTCGTAAACAAACCCGCTGACCGTTGATGTTCTATTTAAATTGATTACTCTATGTTTTGCTTGAGGGAATAAAGAGGGGAAATAAAGACAGGATACTAAGAGGACAATGGAAAAGCAAAAACTTAATTTCATTAACAATCTTTCTGATTATTTGTTATACAATAAAAGCATCGGGTAAACTATCCGGTATCTCATTTAAACTCTCGTGCTACCGTAACATTGAGCTACATACTGAGAGGTTATGCATTTTCTTAACCGGAAGTCAGAGTTAAAAAGACTTCAGTTTAATTCTTTAACGTAAAAATAATCTGTAGATTGTCTTTATTTTTTGAGCGTAAATATAAAATGTTTGAGTAGAAAATTATAGCCAATTTCAACGTCTATAAAAAAATTTTAATTGTCTTATATGCAGCCGCATAAAAATAAACAGCCTGTAGCCGGTATTTATCCAGTTAAAATACAATAATATATTAAAATACTTACTCTCTGATATTCTCTCGAAAATATTTCAAGAGGGAATGCATATAAGTAATCAATAGTTGCCGCTATTTAATTAGACTTCCTGTATAATTTTAAATTGAATCCCTTTTCTATTTCCTCCATCTGCTGCGTTACCTTATCAAGATCAGCAGACCATATCTCGCCGTTTTCGAAACGAACTTTGCTTATATATGAGATCCCGGTACAAAATGAATAACCTCCATTGACAGTAGAAATCCAGGTTTCTTCTTTGGTATCATTTGGATCTAATTCCTCAATATGGTCGCCGCATAGACTGTCTAAGTAATTATTCCAAATATCAAATGAGACTAACCCTATTTGTACGGCAACTATCTTTCTGTTTGTCATATTCTGATATTTTACTTTATGATAAACGCCCTCTTGAGAATAACTGTTACCCGCTTGGTACTGCGCTTCGTACGATAATATCTTTACAGGGCTGTCCGGTTGTGAAATTATTTTATCCTGGGTCTGTGCAAAGGCAAAGGCGAAACATGTTAAAGATATAAATAACGTTGACAAGATATTTATTTTTTTCATTTTTATGACTCCTTTATTTTTTGAAATAAATATTACAATTTATTTGCTATCATAATTTATATATAATATTTTTTAAAATAATTATTGACTGATTTCCATAGGTTTTAAAAATTCTTCAAGAAGTACTTCTCACGGATGGATGGCGTCCTATTTTCATTCATAATACTTTATAATTGTCGTTATCCTCAACTTCATAAGCATTGCTTTCTTTCCAACGGAAAATTATCCCCGACTGGTTATTTTAATACCATATTTCCCGGATAAATCTCAACCATCCTTTATTCATTCGTATTGTTTATAAAATTCAATAAGCAATTAAAAAATTTAACACGACTTCATAAACACGTAATTTATTAATTGAAACATGTCCTTATCAATCTGTCTTTACTAAAGCATTTGAGCGCGCTACATGCCTCCGAACAGGATCGAAATAATTAATCCCAACGCAAACATCAAAAACGAGAGTCCGATCATCGCGACGAGCCTGTTGTGCGAAACTTCGTTTTTATCACCGTGCATCGTATGCTCACGCTCAGGTCGGGAAATTGCTGCATCTTTACTTGAAGAGTTGTTTTCTTGCATGTGCGGGTGTTCTTGATGGACCGCGGGCTCGCTTGATGTTCGCACGGTCATCATGCCGTGCTTCAGATGATTGGACACTAACCACCAATTCATTGGATAGGCAGTGAGGAAGCCAACCAATAAAGCCATTGACATCACAAACCAGAATGCGGGCGTGGACGGATCATGGCTGCCGGAAAAATGGGCAATGACTATCGTCATCACTGGAACCATGCCCGCCATAAGGCAGTTCATTGAAAGCATCTCTGGAAAGAATGTGTCTTTCAACGACTGCTTGTAGGAACCTCCCGCCATACCGCGCATGAAAAGGGCTTGAAAAATGCACCAGCCAAATCCGAATCCAAGCACGTACTCTAGTGCTATGTCAGTGAATCCCGACAGCCCGCTTATCGCAGCTATAACAGCACCAGCCAAAATCCCGATGCCATCACCAGCCACGCAGTGCATGGTAGAGCCCAGCACTTGTCGCCACCGGGCTGCAATGTAGCGTTCGTGAAGTCCCGGCAACGGCTCCCTGCAGCCAAGCACGTAAAGAAAAGCGCCCACCGGACCGGTGTATGCGCTGAGTAATACAAAACCCCATTTGAGGACTGGAGATTCGGGTGTAGTGCGAACATCCACCGCAACGAACAGTACAGACGCTGCTGTAAGTATGAACCAAAGAAGCATTACACCATTAATCATATAATCACTCGATTGTTATATACCTAAGGAAGCCGCCTATAAGCAGCGCACCAAAATAATAATGATGCATAGAAAACACAACTGCCAAAGATTTTGCAAACCGTGCTTATCCTTCTTTGCAAGCACGGTTTGTAAGTTAATTATTTAACTTGACTCCGTTCAAACAAATGCTTAAACGGTCTGCCCGCCTTTGGCGGGGTCAGGTACAAACGCATTGTTATACTTTTTAATTCTTTAATAATAAAAAAATATTAATGATTATTCTCTACTATATCTAACCAGTTTTTATGACTTTCTGGGCTTATTACCATTTCAGCGGAACTTTCTATTTTTGAAACTATAGCTTCTCTTGGTCCTTTTTTCCATTCCTCACTTCCATAGAAAGCATCTTCTGATTTTTGTCTGTCTTCTAAACTTTTAAATAAGCGAATGACATAATAAGTATTTTCATTGTGCAAAGATTTTCCGTGTGCTACAACATTAATTTTCCACTTTCTTAAAAGGGGTAATGATTGTGTAACATAAACTTTATGAAATTCTTCTCTAGTTCCATCTTTGAGATTTAGGATTAAAATTTCCAGCATAATTAATTCCCAAAATTTATATTATAAATAATACTGCATATTTTCAGAGATATAACAGCCCGTTATATTAAAACGCAACACTGCGAACAAATTATTTAAAGATGTCCTTTCCCGTTTTTATTCCCTTAAAACCAATATCTTCTTACTTAAAACTTCTACCGGACTTGGTCTGACATAAACCTTTTTAGATATTCCGGCATTATTTGTTGTTTAAGAAAGAAATATCTAAGAAACAGTCTTTCTTTACATTGTTGTCATTATGTGTAAGAACTCTACCGCACGTAGCGGTCTGTTTCGAGCCGGTAAATTATTTTCTCTTTAACTGACTTTAATTTTTACTTACTTGTCTGCCGGAGGCAGATTAAAGATGTTATACCCCTCCTCTAACAAGCCCTAAACATTATCTATGAAAACCGATGGCGATACTGAAAATCTTTTACTTCCCAAAATAAATCTCAATATCAACAGGATTCTCTTTAATTCTATATTCTTTGAATTGAGACTTTGAAAAAAGTTCTTTGAATTGTTCCTTAGTATAAGCACGGGGTCTGAGGGTATGCTTAAAAGTGTATTTTGTAAAATACCCTCCCATTCCTTTCATTTTCATATCATCTTTTACAAAGTTGTTGATAGTTTCATCTGATATATCTTTTTTTAAATCGCTAATCCAACCTTTACCCCCATGTTTTAAAACTCTATACATTTCATTTAAAGCTTCAAGTGACTCACTAAAATTCTTAAATGAGGATGTGCAAATTAGAAAATCAAAATTCTCATTTTCAAATGGCATAGATGAAACATTCCCTAACTGGAAATCAATGTTTATTCCTTCATCACTTGCATTTTTCTGCGCAATAGTAAAAAATGTTTTGCTTACGTCAAGCCCAGTAATTTTATAGTTCCCTAGCTTTGCAAGTTCAATGGATAAATAGCCAGGTCCATAACCTATTTCCAAAACTTTCATTCCATCCTTTATTTGCATAGAAAGATCTTGTGCCCAAGCACTATATAAATCCAGCATATTATGCCGCGCTGATTTATTGTATGAACGAGCAATAAAGCCCTCCATACCAACACCTATATAACCTTTTGATTTCATTTTTTTCTCCAATTTTTGAAATATTAAAAAGAAAAATTAATTGAGAGAAAATATATTTAAATAATTTATCGGTGAACTATCTCTAATTATCGGTGAAACATATCAAATCATATATATTAATGTAAATTACTTAACGGTATAACGATTTCTATCTTATTACAATTTTTCAAAGAACAACATCTATAAGGTCATTATTTTTTCTCTTGTATTGAAGCTAGTAGACCTTGTGCATAAGCCGCAGCCCAGAACAAACGGCTTGCATAGAAGTACTCCTTTAGAAGTGACATATTATTATTTCAATTCATTACCCGGGATTAAGATTTCACACCGATGGTGTTCATTTTTTCCTTTTTTTATTTTTTTTAAGATTATTTCATGCCTACGGCATTAGCTAATCCTCATCATTTCTATTCTAAGCCTTTCGATAATTTCTCAACACCATTTGAAGCAAAATATTCTTAATGTTTCATTCAATCAGATATACCGAACTCCATTAGGAGTGCCATATTCTTAATGCTTCGTTCATTCATGTATATCCAAACTCCTTTAGGAATAATATTTTTAACTCGACCTTGATATTTGAAATTTGAAGTCCGGGATTTCCTTTACGGTCTGGAATTTTTGATATGTCTGGAGAGCACCTGGAGAAAAATGTGCTCTCTTCCCCCTCAGCTTTATTAAAGCTCTTAACAAGCGGAACAGCAGGGAATAACATTCCCATTTTTTTCGGACTGCTTTCTGTCCTTTGAATTTTTTATTATAATATTTTAATTCCGATTAAGATTAAAAACCCATTTTTACTTAATCATAATTTTTCTACAGTCTCACCTTTTTATAAATTCGCTCCCTTAATAAGAGAATGGATAAACGAATTAGGTTTAAAATAACAAAGCCTTCAACACTTCGTTGAAGGCTTCATATAATTTATTTTGTCAGCTAACGATTTTAAAAACAGATTCCGGAATACAACAAATTATATTGTAAGCCTTCTTCGTATTAAATTACTTTGCAAAAGCGTATCTGCTGCCGAGCTCATCTAACTGTGAATTGGACTTTGCAAATGCATAGCGGCTGCCGAGTTCGTCTAATTGTGAAGTAGACTTTGCGAATGCATATCTGCTGCCGAGTTCGTCTAACTGAGAAGTAGACTTTGCGAATGCGTAGCGGCTGCCAAGTTCATCTAACTGTGAATTGGATTTGGCGAATGCATAACGACTGCCAAGTTCGTCTAACTGTGAATTTGATTTGGCAAATGCATATCTGCTGCCTAATTCATCTAACTGTGAATTTGATTTTGCGAATGCGTAGCGGCTGCCGAGTTCATCTAATTGTGAAGTAGACTTTGCGAATGCATAGCGGCTACCTAATTCATCTAATTGTGAATTGGATTTTGCGAATGCATAACGGCTGCCGAGTTCATCCAACTGAGAATTAGATTTGGCAAATGCATAACGGCTGCCGAGTTCATCTAATTGGGAATTGGATTTTGCGAATGCATATCTGCTGCCGAGCGCTTCCAACTGAGCTGAAGATCCGTTTAGTAAAACCGGCAAGTAAACCTCGCGGTTTGTACGGGTGAAGTTGATTGCGTTAGCATTCGTCACTTCTACTGCCGAAACGTTCTGCTGAGCGCGATAACGGTAAGCTTCATCTACTTTGCTGTTTTTGTTCGGCGCAGCAGCATAAACTGCAACCAACATCAATCCGCAGAATAAAGCTGTAAAAATAGTTTTCTGCATAATATTCCCTCAAATTTTTTGAAAATAGTTTTTTTAGCTCTTTTACTTTTGCAATGAATATGCCACCGTTAGGAAAGTTTGATTATGCTTAAAATTTGAAGTCTTATTCCCCCATATCGGTAATATTTACCACTTACGACAGGTAAAAATAGAAATGTTGCAACATTTTGTAGCAAAATAATTTGCTATATTTAGAAATTAGTAAATTTTCGCATTTTTTTCTCAAAACATTTACTTTAAAATGTGTCCCTCCATACAATTTTCATCATTTATTGCCCGAAACCCCTCTAAAAAAGAGTATAGCTGCGTTAAAAAGATCCGATTATCTCTACGCTTAATTCAATTGCTAAATAAAACCGCGGGATATAAAGTAATGAAAAATTATTTTCTGCGGCGCAAAGATTTTTGCTCTCATTAAATTAGTAATGCAAAACTTAACCGCTAAGCTTTTACAATGACAAAAAGATTTTTTTAGCATGATAAAGCTTTTCCTTCTTGAAGCGTCCTTTAACTGAAGCTGTGGAAAGTTAAACGCCTGGCTCCCTTTTCCGAAAAGATTAAAAGAGAAAAACTGACCGCCGGCAAAACAATTTACTTTTTCTCATTCAATTTTTATAAATTTCCCTCGCAAATTTTATATTTAGTTATGAATAAGAAACTCACAGGTATATTATTATGTCTGCTGCTGATTTCTGTCGGGGCAAAAGCTCAGAACGGCGCGGATAAAATGCTTAAGGCTCTCCAGGATAAATTTAAATCTATAGAAAATATCTCTGCCGTATTTGTCCAGACCGGGAACGGCAAGGTTAATCTCTCCGGCAAATTCTTTTACGATAAAGATAACAAGATGCGTCTTGAGTTTAAGAACCTCTTGATAGTAACCGACGGCAAGACAAGCTGGAGCTATAATAAGAGGGAGAACAAAGTCATTATCAGCAGCTATAACCCTAACGATCCTTCTTACTTCTCTTTACGGCAGATAATCGATGTCTACCCTTCAAAGTGCAATGTAACTTCCGAAGAAGACAACGGCAAGGATGTACTCGTTCTGACTCCGAATAAACCCGGACTGAATTTCAGCAAGGCGAAAATATGGATCGATTCCGAAAATCTTATTTCGAAAGTCTTACTCACGGAACAGAGCGGCTTGCCGGTACAGGTCGACTTTTCAAATTATAAGGTAAACGTTAAGCTTAGCAGATCAACATTCACATTCACACCTCCAAAAGGAAGCAAAGTTATTGACCTTCGTTAAAAACAAATTCGGGCGGCGGATACTACATTCGCTGAAGTATATCCTGTCTTTTTTGCTTGCGGCAGTCTTTTTATATATTGCTTTCCAGGGCGTTGACCTCGACAAGGTTTTTCGTACAATTTCACAGGCGTCAATCTTCTGGATAGTAATTTTGGTTGTTACCATGATATTCTCTCACTACCTCCGTGCGTTAAGGTGGAAAATAATTTTAAGCTCCGTTAAAAAGGATACTAAAATAATTAATCTTTTCGGCGCGCTTATGGTTGGCTACGGCGTAAGCTGTGTAGTGCCCCGTCTCGGCGAGGTCTCAAGAGCGGTTGTGTTAGGTAAATGGGAAAATCTTTCACGCTCTTCGATGTTCGGAACGGTTATTCTTGAAAGAATAATAGATGTGATATTCTTGGGTCTCACTATAATCGTCTCGGTTATTTTGTGGAGCCGCAGCCTTTATGATATTTTCCCCTGGTTGAAGTCTACAATTTATATTACTGTATTTGCCCTCGCGCTTATAATAGTTTTTATTTATTTCCTTGTAAGATTTAAGGAAAGATTTTACGGCTTAATCATCAAAATTGTCGGCAGATTTTCAGCAAATGGAGCGCATAAAGCTGCTTATGTTTTTGATATGCTTACCCAGGGATTTGCCAGTCTGAAAGGCGCAAAAAATTATTTCTTTACTTTTGTACTTAGCGCTTTGATAATGGCAGTATATGCCCTTAACGCTTACGTCGGCTTTTTTACCCTGGGTATGGAAAATATTCAGCATGTAACCTACGAGATGGGCTGGGTACTAATGAGCATAAGCGCAATAGGAGTTGTAATACCGACGCCCGGCGCAATCGGTTCTTACGAAGCCTTAACTAAACTTGCTCTTGTGCTTTTATTCGGCTTCGGCGACTCAATAAGCCTTGCCTATGCTGTGCTGACGCATGCGCTTTCGTATTTCCTGTTTATTTTCTCCGCTCTTATTTTTTTCTTTATATTGAATAAGCAGCACGAGAATTTATTTAAAGTTGTTAAAACCGATCTGGAAGAATTATGAAATACATTTATGCACTTATCCTGGCATTGACTATAACGGGCTTCTCCTACTCACAATATGATTTCCGCGCCGGGATGGGAATATCGTTCGGAGCCACGCCCTCGTTAACGGACTATTTAAACCAGAACTACAGGCAGCAGCTTGGAGTCTTCGGTTCGGCTGTGGTGTTTTCAGGCGAAGGCGGATACTTGTTGAACGATCATTACGAAATCGGCATTGAGCTGGCTTATCTTATAAACTCTTATAACTTTCCTCAGGACTTCGGGAATTACCGGCTTAGCTATGATATTCTCATGCCTTCGCTTCTCAATTATTATGTAATTAAAGGTAAGGGATATGATTTTAAATTCGGAGGCGGCATTGGTCCCAGGTTCGTCTCTGCTAATGAGCAGCTTGGAACCACAAACGGCGTTAATTACAGTTCAACAGGGTTCGGGCTTCTGCTAAGAGCAGACGGCAACACTACTCTCGGCGGTAACCTGTATGCTAACATCGGCGTGGACCTGCGTTACGATTTTAACGGCAAACCCAAAAACGGAAATATCTATATTCATAACTATGCCTATAACCAGGACGTTAATTTCAATTCCCTTTCGGTCGCTCTTAGGCTGGGAGTCTCTTACATCTTTTAACTAATTGCACAGACTTAAGTCTGTACTACAAAAAATAATATGGAGGAATAAGTGAATATCTGGGAAGCAATCTTTTTGGGAATAATTCAGGGATTAACCGAGTTCCTGCCGATAAGCAGTACCGGGCATCTTACCCTTGCCGGCAAGCTTCTTCATCTTATTCCTGACCGGCACCCGGAAGAGTGGACTGCCTTTATTGCAGTCATCCAGCTTGGTACCGTTCTGGCTGTTATAATTTATTTCCGGAAAGATATCCTGGAGATCATTTTTGATTTTATCAAACAGAACTTAAAGCAGAGGGTTAAATTTAAAGATCAGAACCTGAACTCAAGATTGGGTTGGCTTATTATTATCGGGACTATTCCTGTCGGCGTCGCCGGAATATCTTTAAAGAAAATAATTGAAGGTACTCTTACAAAAGATCTTTATGTAATTGCCTCGAGCCTGATTGGTCTTGCCTTCCTTCTTGCAATTGCAGAAAGGCTGGCAAGCCTTAAGAAGGATATGAATAAGATAACGAAGTGGGATTCGTTCTGGGTTGGAGTAGCGCAGTGCTTTGCTTTAATCCCGGGCTCAAGCCGCTCCGGGACAACAATTACCGGGGGGCTCTTCCTCGGGATGAACAGGGAGACTGCCGCAAGGTTTTCTTTCCTGCTGAGCATACCTGCCGTGCTTGCAAGCGGTCTGCTCGAGCTTTTTGAGGCAAGGAAATTTCTCGATTCCTCTATGTCCTTCCACATGATTGCGTCAACTGTTTTTGCTTTCATTTTCGGATATATTTCCATCGACATGCTGCTAAAATATTTACGCAGGAATACAACGTATGTTTTTGTATATTACAGAGTGGCGCTTGGAGTTTTAATACTGGTACTTCTTTATTCGCATGTAATACTACCATAGGAGAAGAAATGAAGAAATTACTTTTATGCATTTTATTTATCCCTGTGCTTGCAGGCTGCAAGCCGTCAAATTCAAAAAACGGAAACTCAATGGATGATTCAACAATAGTAGCAGTGATAAAGACAAATATGGGAACTTTTGAATGCGAGATGCTTCCCGCGGTTGCGCCAAAAGCGGTTAAGAACTTTGTAGGCTTAGCCAACGGCGGGTATTACGACAGCCTTACCTTCCACAGAATAATAGATAACTTCATGATACAGGGGGGAGACCCAAACGGCAACGGAACCGGCGGACACAGCATCTGGGGCGGTTACTTCGATGATGAGTTCAACGAGCATGTGACTTTCGACTCCGCTGGGATAATGGCAATGGCAAACAAGGGACCGAATACAAACGGAAGCCAGTTCTTTATTACTCTTGCAAAAACACCCTGGCTGAATTATCACTTCACTATTTTCGGCAAGGTAATTGAAGGAATGGATGTGGTAAGGAAGATAGGCAAGGTGCCGGTTACAAAGCCGTACGATATGCCGGTCAATCCCGTAATTATGGAGAAGGTAACAATAAAGCATTTGCCGAAGAAGTAGCGCCGCTTTATTCCGGGGAGCTGCCTGCTGCCCAATTTATTTCGATATATATAGAAATAGATTGACTATCACCCCAGATTTATGTTATATTTGTTTCGATAAATATCGAACTAAATATAATAATATCTAATGGAAATATCCCAGAGCATAGAGATAATGAAATCGCTTGCGGATGCTTCGCGGCTAAGCGTTCTTAACTCTCTTATGGATAAGCCTCAGTATGTAGAAGAGCTGTCACACCGTTTAAACCTATCAGCTTCTACCGTCTCGTTCCATCTTAAAAAGCTTGAAAAAGCCGGTCTTATATATAAGATAAAAGAGCAGTATTATATCGTGTACCACATCCGCGAAGATATATTAGAAATGACGCTAAGGGAGCTTACAGACTTCGAGAACATTGAGAAGTATCTGCAGGAAGAAAGGATTGAAAAATACGAACAGAAAGTCCTGAAGACTTTTTTTAAAAGGAATAAGCTTATAAAGCTCCCTGTCCAGAGAAAGAAAAAGCTAATAGTGCTTGATGAGTTTGTCAGGAGATTTGAACCGGAGAGGGAATATTCCGAGAAAGAGGTCGATGAAATAATAAAGCCGGTGTTTAGTGATTACTGTACTATCAGGCGCCTGATGATAGACGAAAAGCTTATGAAACGGCGTAATCAGGTTTACAGACTTATTAAAGAATAGCTTTGAGAGAAAAAGATGATTGATAAAAAAGAAGTAAAGAAGAATTATAAACAAACTGCGCCTCCGATGGGAGTTTATCAGATAAAGAACCTGGTTAACGGGAAGATTTTCATCGGCAGCAGCAAGAATATTCCGGGCAGGATAAACAGACACAAGTTCGCTCTTCAGTTCGGCAGTGAGGAAATAAAGGAGCTTTTGATTGATTATAAAGAATACGGCGAAAAAAATTTTTCTTTCGATATACTCGATCAGCTAAAGCCCAAAGATGAGCCCGGTTACGATTATACTGAAGATATTGAGGTACTCGAAGAGCTATGGATTGAAAAACTGCAGCCGTTCGGGGAAAGAGGCTATAACAAACGGTAGATTGTTGTTGTAAATTTATAATGAGGCTATCTTGCGATAGTCACGTCATTCAATTGTCATTTATAATTATTCGATTGTTATGACTTCTAATGATCGTCAAAATTGAATGAGCACCGAATGACGCGGAGTGAATGGCTATTTAATGACTACCTAATGATCTATTGAGCTTAATGCTTCTTTTATTTTATAGCCTGCCTTCTCAAAATCAGGTGATTCAATCCAGTTTATCTTAACTCCTTCACGTTCCATTTTGCGGAACCATGTTGCCTGACGTTTCGCGAATTGATGGATTGCACTATTAAGCTTCTGGAACATGTCGTTGTAGCTAAGCTCTCCTTTTAAGTAGAGACCTATGAACTTGTATTCGAGTCCGAAGAAATCCATCTTATCGAATGTTAATCCTTCCTTTAAAAGTTTTTCTACTTCTTCAATCATTCCATGCTGAAGACGGTACTTCAATCTTTCGGTAATGCGTCTTTTTATTTCCTGCCGCTCCGGCATAACGCCGATGTTAAGAGAATTGATTTCAAGATCTTCAATAGGATCCGAAGCCTCGCATACCATAATGGCTTTAATTATTCTTTCCTTATCCAGGAGATCGGTTGTGTTGTGAAGCTTCGGATTCATTTCAAGAAGCATTTCGCCGAGCTCCGGTGCATCTTTGGATTCCAACTCATGAATTCTCCCGGGATCGCTGCCCGACTCTTTCATCCTGTAATTTTGAAGTACGCTGCTGAGATAAAGCCCGGTTCCTCCTACAAGGAAAGGAAGCCTGTGCCTTCCGCTAATTTCTATAAAAGCCTCGTTGAAGTATTTCTTAAAGAGGAACAGGTTGAACTCTTCCTTCGGATTAATGATGTCTATTAGATGGCGGGGAATTTGTCTTCCGTTAACATGGTAATCATTTAAATCTTTTCCGGTTCCTATATCCATTCCGGTGTACACCTGGCGCGAGTCGGCGGAAATAATCTCTCCGTTGAATTCACCGGCAAGCTGAGATGCAAGCTTTGTTTTACCGGCTGCTGTTGGACCGAGAATTGTAATTAGATTTATCGTCATTATTTAAGCTTAAGAAAACGCACTGAACCGAAATACAAGGCTACAAAAACAGAATGCTCAAAAAGTTTTAGTCCCGGTTGAGCTTTTAAATTTGAAATTGTCAAAGCAAAGCTATTCGACAATTGGCAGAGAAATGACGAAGGAAGTTCCCTCAATGGATTCAGGGTTCATATTTAATTCTCCGCCATGGTCTTTTATAATTTTGCGTGCAACGGAAAGTCCGAGTCCCGGCTTGCCTTCAGGGAACGAAAAGAACGGCTCGAAAATTTTTCCCCTTATGTCTTCGCTTATTCCTTTCCCGCTGTCCTTTATCTCTATCAGGAGTTCATTTTCAGCCTTCTCACAAGTTACATAAATGCTTCCTCCCTGCGGCATAGCCTCGCAGGAATTCTTCACAACCTGGAAGCATGCAATATAAAAGGCTTGTTTATCTATATTAACAGAAGCATCGGTAAGGCACTTTTTAAAAAGCTTTACCTTTCTCAGTTCAACATACTCTGCAAGCATTTCCAAAGTATCGTCGAGAGCTTTTCTTATTCCTGTAATTTCTTTCTTTAGAGCAGAGGTGCCGTTAATAAAATCCGCAACAACTACCGCATCCTTTAGAATGATCTCCGACTGCAGAAGCGCCAGCCCGGATACATTTTTAATTTCATTTACTTCGGATTTCTTTCTGATGAAATCCAGGTATCTAAGCAGAAGAGAAGATGCAATCTTTATATCGCCCGTAAGGAACTCCGAAGTTTTGCTGAAATATGTGTACTCATCTTCCAGTGTTTTAACATCTGCCTCGGTTTGCTGTTCCGGCTTTTTACCGGCAGCAGATTCCAAACTGCCATTTGCCTTTTCAATTGCATTTGAAATATCGGGAGAAAGAAGAGAGAGCATTTCAACGTCCTCATTAGTAAATCCGTTCTTTCCGCTGTTTATCATCTGGACAACGGCGGTAAGCTTTTCCCCAGCATTCAGCACAGGGAACAAGATCATATCCTCGATTAAAATGTTCTCAACCGAGTCAACCTGGGTATTAAACCTTGCATCGGACATCGGCTCGTTCAGGTTTATTACTTCGCGTGAAATCGCAGAACTGCCGACCAAACCCTCGCCTAATTTTACTTTCTTTATCTCTTCGCTGTTGTCCATAAAGGGGTATGACCAAAGACCTTCAGCATGATTTTCCGAAATAAAAACCCTGATTATCTGCGCATCAAAAACGTCAATCAACGCCTCAATAGTTGAACGGACTATACCTTCAAGATCATTGCCTGAATAAATTTTCCGTACTGCCTGAAACAACTTCTGATAATCAATTGAAACACCGGTCTCCGGTAAATCCGTTTCCGGCATTTCTATCTGCGGCTCTTCAAATAAGTTTTCCGCGGAATCATCGTCGTTAATTCCGTTTCCCATCTCAAATTGATTTACCTCGTTTAATATTTCTTCTCCGGCTTGTATATCGGGTTCAGTTTCGTTAGAATAGAAATCCTCCTCCGTATTCTCATTAAGGAAATCTTCGGAATCCTCATCCGGGCTTTGTTCGTTAATAGTAATCTCAGGCTCCTCATCGTTTAAGCCGGTAAGAGTGATACCGTTTTCATATTCATTGACGGGCGTTTCAGACGTTTCATCAGGATTCAAATCAGAGACTGCCGGTTCGAGTTCGTTTTCCCGGACATCAAGATTCTCTTCACTCATTCCAGATGCTTCTTCCTGCAGATCGGAATATTCGTTTACTTCATCAGTATTCATACCCGTATTTATTTCTTCATCTGCTGACTCTCCAGAAAATGTATTATCCTCAGCTTCAGGTTCGGCAGGTTCTATCTCCTCTCCGTTAATATTTTTTTTGATCAATTTGTTCGCGGAAATTAATTCGTAGATTTCCTTCCTTGGCAGAGTGTAAAGTATGCAGTCTGTATTTGCTATTGCCGAGGAGCTGCGCGGTACTTTATCAAATAGCTCCGCTTCACCAAAGAAGTCATTCCTTCCTTTCCTGAAAATATTTGTACCGTTTTCGGCGGAGTGCATTTTTAGCTTTACTTCCCCTTCAAGAATCAGATACATGTTTTCGCCGGGATCACCCTTTTGAAAGATCATGTCCCCTTCTCTATAAGAAAGGAAATTGTTCTGACGCAATTTCATTTTAAATTTTGATGAATCAATGCCCTTGAAGAGCCGGTTCTTCATCAACGGTTCCGTATCTTTGTGTCGCTGCATAAATTTATCTATACTTTCACAACAAATTTTAACCTACAGTCTAATTATAATGAATTATTTAGAAATAGGAAACGGAATAAGCTGTATTAAATATCGATTTCTTAAAATGTGTTTTTATCTTAAATTTGAGTTTGCAATTTGAATGAATCCTTAAAAGAGATTGTGCATCAGATGGACGAACAGCAATTAATAGAAGCGGCAAAGAACGGCGACAGGAAAGCAATGTCAGACCTCGTAAAGAATTACGAGAAGACAGTCTACAATTTTGCTTTCAAAATATGCCGCGATTCCCTTAAGGCTGAGAATATAATGCAGGAAACTTTTTACAGCATGATAAAGTCACTGCACCAGTTTGACGGGAAGTCGAAGCTTTCTACTTGGCTTTACAGGATTGTAGCCAACCACTGTTTAATGGAAGCCAGAAAGAAAAAGCATGAATGGCTTTCTATAGATGAAGACGACGGCTTGTATGACGGCAGCTACGCAGCCGGCTGGGATTCTATCCCGGCAAATGTAGTTGAAAACGGCGAGCTGAAAAATATACTCGACGAGGCTATCCAGAGGCTTTCACCTGAATATAGAGTAGTATTTTTGCTGCGGGACGTAGAAGGTCTTTCAACTGAAGAGACCGGGAAGATTACCGAGCTTTCGGTCCCGGCTGTAAAATCAAGGCTGCATAGAGCCAGAGCTTTTTTAAGAAAAGAAATTAATAAGGCGTTCCAAAAATGAAAGTAGAAAAGATCACCTGTAAAGACGTTATGAGCCATATATGCGAGAGCCTTGGCGAGGATTTCGATTCTCCGAAATGCATCGAGATTAAAAACCACCTGAATGAATGCCCGGACTGCACCAACTATTTTAAATCTGTTGAGAAAACCATCGACTTCTACAAGAAATACAACGTCGAACTGCCTCCCGAAGCTCACAACAAACTGATTGATTTTTTGGGACTGAGCGAAGAGAAGGCATGATTGCATGAATTATTCCATGCAGCCATGTTTACTTGCCGTCAGTCTTCGTCTGTAACGCAGCCTTCGGACGCAGACGAAACACTTTTAATATATTTATAAAGAATCCCACTTGTTGCTTTAAAAGGCGGCTGATGCCATTTACTTTTCCGTTCAGCTAAGGCTTTATCCGGTAGATCAACGATCAAGATATTCTTCTCGGCATCGATTGTAATTCTGTCTCCGTTTTCTATCAATGCAAGATTTCCGCCTGTCTGCGCCTCGGGAGTAATATGACCGACAACGAAACCATGAGTACCGCCGGAGAATCTTCCGTCTGTAATCAGCGCAACGCTCTTGCCTAAACCCGCGCCCATAATTGCGGCAGTTATCTCAAGCATCTCACGCATACCGGGTCCGCCTTTCGGTCCTTCATAACGGATTACGATTACGTCGCCTGCTGCAATTTCCTTTTTCTCTATTGCTCTCAGGGTTTCTTCTTCGGAGTTATAAACTTTCGCCGGTCCGGTAAACTTCAATCCCTCTTTGCCGGTTATTTTCGCAACTGCTCCTTCCTCGGCAAGGTTGCCGTAAAGAATCTGCAGATGTCCCGTCTTTTTAATCGGAGCGCTTAACGGGAAGATTATTTTCTGTCCTTCCTTTAAGCCGGGAAGACTTTCAATATTTTCTCCTAAAGTTTTTCCCGTTACCGTAATGCAGCTTCCATCGAGCATCCCTTCTTTCAATAATAATTTCTGAACAGCGGGAACGCCGCCAATCTCATCCAGGTCTTCCATAACGAATTTGCCGCTCGGCTTTAAGTCAGCGATGTAAGGAGTACGGTTGGAAATTTCCTGGAAATCATTCAGAGTTAATTTTACGCCGACCGCTTTCGCCATTGCAATCAGGTGGAGTGCGGCGTTGGTAGAGCCTCCTAATGCTATTACAACCGTAATTGCATTTTCGAATGCTTTCTTAGTCATAATATCTTTCGGCTTCAAATCCATTTCCATTAAGTTAAGAATTGCCTTTCCGGTGTCGTAGCATTCCTTTGTTTTCATGTCGCTGTTTGCCGGGCAGGAAGAACTGTACGGAAGACTCATCCCCAGAGTCTCAATTGCGGAAGCCATCGTGTTTGCTGTGTACATCCCTCCGCACGCACCTTGTCCCGGGCATGCGTGGTGAAGCACGTTCTCAAGATCCTGCTCGGTAAATTCTTTTGAAAGATATTGACCGTAAGCTTCAAAGGCTGAGACAACGTCGAGCTTCTTACCCTGAAAATATCCCGCTCTTATAGTCCCGCCGTATATCATAATTGAAGGACGGTTCAGTCTTGCCATAGCCATAACGGAACCCGGCATATTCTTGTCGCATCCCGGAATTGCAATAAGAGAATCGTACCATTGCGCGCCTACAACTGTCTCAATAGAATCGGCAATGATGTCTCTTGACGGAAGAGAATATTTCATTCCTTCTGTTCCCATTGAAATTCCGTCGCTCACTCCTATGGTATGAAATATCAATCCGATTAAACCTGAATCCTGGACTCCTTTCTTAACAAGTTTGGCAAGGTCGTTTAGATGCATATTGCATGTGTTGCCTTCCCAGCCCATGCTTGCAATACCGACTTGCGCCTTCTTAAAATCTTCGTCGGTTAACCCTATGCCGTGCAGCATTGCCTGCGAGCCGACCTGCGAGCGTGTCTGTGTTAATCTTTTACTGTATTTGTTTAATCCTTCTTTCATTAGTTGCCTCTGATGATATATTAAATTCTAACGTTTTGTTTACTTAAACTTAAATCATACCTGAGCTCAATTTTAAGTCCAAGAGTAAGTTTAAGAAGTTTTAAGTTTAAATATAAAAGCTTTTTTGAGTTTCAAATTTACAAAAATTAAAAAATTTTTTACGCGGTTTTGAAAAATTATCTTTTCCGTTCTTCCTCAACTGTTGTTAAAAAGAAGCATGAAGCTCTACATTCTCCTGCAATTATAAGACCTTAGAAGCTACTTACGGCGTCAACTCTTTCTTTTCTCTCGGGCTCTTTTCCGGCGGCAAAATTTCAAATGAACGTACGTCTCTTACCCCGTCAATTTTTATTTCGATTTTATATTTACCCGGACGCAGATATGTTTTGCCGCTGTCTGTCTTTTCAAAACTGATCTCTGATTTGGTTAAGCCTTTCTCTTTATCCTTCTTAAACTTTTCTTCAAGTAGTTTCTTATAAGATTCAGCTTTATTTGAATCTATGGAAAGATCGTAGTAGTAAAAGTTCAAGCCGTGGTCGCAGGTATCGGCAATTTCTTTTAGCTGTTTTCCCTTCTCTGTTAAGATGGAAATCTCTGCAACGTTATTGCTGCCGCTGTAAAAGGCAACATTAGCTTCCGGAAGGAGCGGCTTGCTCCAGGCATCTTCTTTCTTTCCCCAGGAAGAATTATAATGCTGATTGTCTAAAGCAAAGAGATATACTTTTTTTTGTAAAAGCGTATCCGTTAGTTCTTCGACATATTTTACATCGCCTATATAGATTGATCTTCCGTGCGTCCCAACTATGATCTTTTTATCTCTCGGCTGGATTGCAACATCGTGAACCGGTACTTGCGGCAGCCCGTCGAAGAAAGGCATGAAAGTACTTCCTAAATTCAGCGAGACATAAAGCCCGTGGTCTGTTCCTACATATAAAATATTTTTGTTAACCGGGTCTTCTTTAACAACATTTATTGGCTCTCCGGGAAGGTTCGTCCCGATCCTTTGCCAATCCTTTCCGTAATCGGTTGAGCGGTATAAATACGAATTAAAATCGTCCAACCTGTAACCGTTTAGTGAAACATACACGGTCCCTGTATCAAAGGAAGAAGCAGTTACTCTGCTGACCCAAAGGTTTTGCGGGAGCTCGTCCGAAATCCTTTCCCAGTTAACGCCGCCGTCTTTGGTAACATAAACCAGACCGTCATCGCTGCCGGTATATATCAGTCCGAACTTAAGCGGCGATTCATCAATTGTAGTTAAAGTTCCGTAAGGAACATTGCCGCTCCGTCCGCCGTTGGTCAGGTCTCCTGAAATAGGAACGAGATGCTTTCCTTGATCAAGCGAGCGGTAAAGCTTATTGGAGCCGATGTAAAATACATCGTGGTTATGGCTGGATAATTTAATCGGCGATTCCCAATTAAACCTAAGATTTGGTGTCCCAATATCATTTACCGGCTTAACGGATTCATCCTTTCCGCTCTTCTTGTTTACCCGGTAATAATATCCGAATTGGAATCCGGTATAAACAAGATTGTTGCTGGTCGTATCAACAGCAACCTGCATTCCGTCTCCGCCCATTATTGATTTGAAAGGATATTGACCGGTGGCATACCACTCATAGTTGGGAGTGTAGTTGCTTGGACCATACCAAACACCGTTATCCTGCAAGCCGCCGTAAACGTTGAATGGCTCATCCATATCGAATGCAACGCTGTAAAACTGACCGACTGCGGGAGTATTGGCTTTAAACCACGTATTGCCTCTATCATACGTAATATTAATTCCGCCGTCATTACCGATGATTAAATGAGCGGGTTTATCCGG
Organism: Ignavibacteriaceae bacterium; assembly: GCA_046704565.1. Classification (GTDB taxonomy): domain Bacteria; phylum Bacteroidota; class Ignavibacteria; order Ignavibacteriales; family Ignavibacteriaceae; genus FEN-1297. The sequence continues at coordinate 21,643 of JBJKRP010000420.1, forward strand.
ATCGATCCAAAGAGCATGAAAGTCGCCGTGGACGTTATCGCCGTCAACAAGCGAGAATGTTTTGCCGCCGTCTTCAGAGCGGATTGTAGGGACGCCCAGTATATATATTTCTTTATCGTTTACCGGGTTTACACGGATTTGACCGAAATAATATCCGTAAGTATAAAACATATCGTCTATATATTTCTCATTTGTCTTTTTCCACGTCATGCCGCCGTTATCGGAACGATAAACTTCCGTGCCGATAATAGGCGTAGAGTAAAGCTGCTCTTCTGCATCTTCAAGATAGACGGCAACATCTTTAACTGAAATCTTACCTGACTTTACCATTTCTTTTACATTCTTTGCCGTGTACTTTTCAGGAAAGTCGTTCTCATCAAAAAACTTATTTAAGTCACCTTCATCCAGTTTTAGAAATTCTTCCTTTGACATCTTCAAAAGTTTTTCACGCGTAACCGCCGGCTGCTCTTTTCCCTTCTCTTTCTTGCTGTGAAATTGATTATCGAGGACAGCATAAACTATCTGCGGATTTTTAGGATATACTGCAAGCCCGATCCTTCCAACACCATCGCCATCCGGGAAACCGCTGCCGGAGCCTGAGACTAAAGCCCAGTTATCCCCGCCGTCCGTGCTCTTATAGATGCCTGAAGTCTTACCGGCTCCGGTAAAATTCCATGCGTATCTAATCCTCTTCCACATTGCAGCATAAAGAACTTTGGGATTTGTCGGATCGATTGCAAGATCAATCGCACCGGTAGTGTCATCAACAAACAATGTTTTCTTCCAGGTCTTCCCGCCGTCTGTGGTTTTATAAACTCCGCGCTCGGGATTAACCGAATAAAGATGACCGACCGCAGCAACCCAAACCGTATTGGGGTCGTCCGGGTTTATTACTATCCTGCCTATGTGCTGAGTTTCTCCAAGCCCAAGCCACTGCCAGGTTTTTCCTTTATCCGTACTTTTATAAACTCCCGTGCCTGCATAAGACGAACGGCTTGAGTTGCTCTCCCCGGTACCAACCCAGATTGTTTCTCCGTGCATCCAGTCTACGGCAATTGCGCCTATCGTCATCGAAGCTTCTTCATCGAACAGCGGGGTAAAGGAAATCCCGTTGTCGGTAGTTCTCCACAATCCGCCTGATGCATACGCAACATAAAAGTGAGTCGGATCTACCGGGTCGACAGAAATATCGTCAACCCGCCCGCTCATTATTGTTGGTCCGATTGATTTAAGCTTTACGTTTTTTACCAAAGAGTTTTGCCTCATTTCCATTCTACGGTTGAAGGCTTCAATCCTTGTTTTGATTGAGGTCGCCGGATAAGGATTTTCAGTCTGAGCTAAACATATCGCAGTAAAAAATAAGCATGCGGAAAGCAGAAGTATTTTCATTTGTTCTTTATTCGTTTTAAAATTTGAATAATTTGACCTGCAGTTTTGTCTTTTATCTGAAGGTAGATTGCCTCAGACTTCTTAATAAATTCTTCGGCTGTTTTCCTGTCGGATAAACTTGAACAGTTAATTACTACATTGAGAAAAGCACCTTCGGCGGCGGCTGAAACCAGCGACACTGCAACACCTGCATCCGAAACAGAGTTCTGATTTCCTTTCTCCGCAATTCTTTCGATGAGCGGAAGAAGCTCGCTGCATTTAATTATTACCTCTTCAGGAACGAGAGCGGCTTCAAGCGAAGCATGCTCAATAGCAGAATTCCTGAATGCTTTTTCAGCCTCAGTTTCCTTGGAAAGCTTAAACGCGTCCATCACTCTGTCGAACGCCTCGTTGTCTCTTTCTGCAAGAGTTAAAAAATCTTTTTTGAAGGCTTCAAACCCGGCAAGCAATTCCTTTGCTTCCGTTTCAAAGTCCGCATATTTCTTTTTGCCTACTGTAAGGCTGCAAACCATTCCGGCAAGCGAGGAAGCCAGAACTCCGCACAGGGCAGCAACGTTTCCACCCCCCGGCGTTGGCGAGCTTGAAGATAATTCCTCAAAATATTTCATTAGAGATTTTTGAAAATTCATAAAAGCACCATGAGTTTTTAATAAATTGTTGGGCTGTCTTAAAGCTTAATTATTGAAATAACAGGAAAGCAATTTAGCAATGAAGCAGTTTAACAGTCAAATCATGTAATCAATTATTTTTTCACTTTTGTGGAACGGGTTAAGGTCGTTTAAGCCGAGTCTTTCAATTGCAAGATCAACTAAAGATTTCTCATCGTAATTTCTACCGCCTGCATAATACCTGCCGGCAAGCAGTAATGCCTCGAGCGGAACCAACCCTACTATCTCGCTCCCGGTAACTTCGATACCTAACCTGCCTGCCTCTTTTTTCACTTCTTCAAAAGCAACATGAACCGGGGTAACATTATAATTTGTTAAATTCATCGAGACCTGTGTGATCTTATATTTCTCAAGCGATACTCCCATTCCTTTTACGCATTGTAACCTTCCCGGCTCTCTGACTGTCTGCCCGTTAATCTTTATTACCTTTCCGTTTTCATCTCTTCTTGCTCTACCGGACTCACGCAAAATTTCCCCGATCTCTTTTGCAAACTTTACATCTTCGCTTTTCAAATTAACATTGTAGGCAACCAGGAAAAACCTTGCGCCGGTTACAATGGCTCCCAGCTTCGGATTAAAAACAGTAGTACCGAAATCCGGCTTCCATTCCGGGTCTTTCAATTTTTCCCGGAGTCCTTCGTATTCACCCTTTCGAATGTCCGAAAGATTTTTCCTTGAAGGCTTGCGGGCTGAGCTTTCATAAAGGTAAACGGGTACATTCAGAGTTTCAGAGATACTTTCTGCATAAGCTTCGGAGATTTTGACGCAGTCTTCCATAGTAGCATTTTTTACCGGGACAAACGGAACGACGTCTATTGCACCGATTCTTGGATGCTCGCCTTTGTGGCTCCGCATATCAATGCTGCCGGCTGCGGTTGTACTGACTGCGATTGCGCCTTCGTATATTCCCCTGTCGCTTCCTGCAAGCGTAACTACCACGCGGTTGTAGTCGGCATCCGGTTCTATGTTTAATAGCTTGCATCCGCTTACTTTATTTAATGAGTCTTTCATTAAGTGGAATGTCTCTTCCCTTTTTCCTTCACTGAAGTTGGGCACACACTCGATAATTTTCATTAAACATCCGGTTTTTCAATTTACAAAACAATTATAAGTTACAAATTCAAAATATAAAATTAAAATCTCGCTTAGATCAGGATTCTACTGCAAAATGGAACTTATTGTGCGTCCAACCTCTTGTTTGCAAATTCAATGACTTCTCGATAAATGTTACCCGGTTATTTTTATCTATTAAAATCACTGTTGATGATCTTGTTCCATAAAACGGCGTAGCGACAAATACCGGCGAAACCGCTCTTTCAATTTCGAGAGCCAGACCGGTATCCGGCAGCAGTTCATCCGGCGGCACGGAGGTATCGGTTAGAATTTCAAACAAAGCTTCCGGTAAGATATTTTCCTTACTTAAGATCTTTTTAAAAGATGTTTTGCTCTTTTCAACTTTATGCCACGGCGTATCGAGCAAGTGGTTGCTTAGTCCGTAAATCCCGGGCAGCAGTTTAACCGGTTTCTTTGTTTGATTTGAAAAGTAGCGAAGCTCATGCATGTCGCCGAAAATTAAATTGTAACCGTTGTATTTTTCCGCCGAGGTTAAAAGCCTTTCTGAAAACTTTCCCGGTGATTCGGTACCGGTTAAGAAGTCCTTTACCAATTCTCCGCGTGAAGGGGCTTCTGTTTTTAAGTTCTTCATGTCCCTGTAATTTGTAATAGCAGCCAGTCTTCCTTGCCGGGTAATTCCCAGCCAGGTGCCGCCGGCTTGCAGGTCTCTTCCGGCAAGCAGTAAGGGGTATTCCTTCCAGTAGGCTGCAGGCTCAGCCGGGCGGTTATAGAACTCGTCCCTGTTTGCTGCAATTATCAGCTTGTATTCGGGATGCGTATTATATGACACTAATAGAAGACACATACATACTCCGGTTTTAGCGCTTCATAAAGTAATCTATCTTGCTACGCAAGTTTTAAAATACTTCCTTTCCATAATCTCCGTCAAACAAATTAATCAAGAGTTGGATTATATTACATGGCATAAGTTAATAACAAAGAAAATTAAAGCATAAAATTTTAAAAAAAATTTACGATTATCAATTAGGATTTTAATGTCTAAGTAAATCACTGGAATTTAAGCCTCACATAATTATTTTTAAGCCACAAAGAAAAGATTTTAGGTTAAGTATTGTTAAAGAAAATAGTTTTAAAAGTTGAAGAGAGGGAACTGGATCAGGTAAAGAATGTTCTGAGATCGTTTAAGGAATCCAGCCCGGAGGTTTCATTTAGCGCGCTGAGACACGGTACGCTTGGGGACGATACTCTGGTGAGCTTTAATGTGGATGAGAAATACTACAAAGCATTAATTAATAGACTGGCTGTATCGGGTATAAATGTACTACTGCCCGCAAGTAAGACCGAAAAGGAGAATGCACAGGTTAAGTTTAAGTCAAAAACAATTATTACCAACGAACGAAATAAATCCGGCATAAATACACCCTTTGAAAACAAGCAGGCTTCAGGTTCTCCCGTCTTGATACTAGATAACTCAATTGTAAGCGGCGACTACGAAAAGGTAATACAAGTCTCAAAGGATATTAAAGCCGGTTTTGAACTTATGAAGAAAGCCAAAGACAATATTGAAAAATCCGTTAACAATGCCATAACCGTCGCTTTCGATAAAGCATTGAAAAGCAGCTTTGAGATGACTAACGGCTTTAACCAGCTTGTCAGAATTGCTTCCGATAAGACTCTGAAGGCGATGCACCTGGTAAGCCTGCAGAAGACTGCAGGTCTTAATGCGGTTAAGCTGTGCGCCGGACGCAGAGAATATCTAAACCTGCTCATTCAAATTTGCAATAATAATTCTATACCTAATATTGTTTGTGTAAAAGCCTCAGCGGAGCTTGCAGCTATGGTTTCAGACGAGCAAGAAAGTGAACAGAACGGTAACGAGGACCTGGAATATGCCGTAAGGTACCTCAATATTAAATGGCTACAAATCGCCCTGGATTTAGCGCTAAATGAGGCAAGCCAAACAGAAATAAATTCCGTAAAGAACTTAATCTCCACGGTCAGAAAAATTCGGAATGAAAGACTGCAATAAAAAGTCCCTCAGATATTATCTTTAAAAGAATATTTTGAGTAATTATTTCAGATTATGGCTGCTAAAGAAAAAATAAAAATCAAATTAAAGAAGAAACGGATCCCGCTGCCTAAGAAACCACCGAAGATAATGCCGGATAAGAATGCTTATATTCGTGAGAAGGAAAAAGATAAGTTGAGAAAAAGCAAGGAAGAGGAATAGAGCCGGTGATTAAAGCTTCCGTTATCCTTGCCTTTTATAACCGTGTTGATTATTTAAGATTGGTCCTTGCAGGTTTTGAAAGACAATCCTTTAAGAATTTTGAAATTATAATTGCAGATGACGGCTCTTCGCCAAAAGCTGTAGAGGAAGTAGAAAAGCTATCTGCCGCCTTTTCCAATCCCATTATACATTTATGGCAGGAAGATAAAGGCTTCCGCAAAAACAAAATTCTAAACAGAGCTATTACATCGGCACGATCGGATTATCTTTTATTTGTCGATGCCGACTGCGTACCACATTCGGAATTTGTTAATGAACATTTTAATTCCGGGCAAAAAGGAACGTGCTTAACCGGCAGAAGAGTAAATCTTTCGGAAAGAATAACGAGCCGGCTTACTCCTCAAAATATTCAAAAAGGATTTTTAGAAGATAAAAGCCTGCTGCTTATAACTGACGGCATATTCGGAAAATCGTTCGATGTTGAGAAGGGATTTTATTTTAGGAATAATTTCCTCCGTAATTTTTTTAACAAAAAGAAGCGCGGACTTCTTGGGTGCAACTTTTCAATTTATAAAGAAGATATCCTAAAGATTAACGGTTTTGATGAAAGATATGAGGCACCCTCAATCGGCGAGGATACTGATGTAGAATACCGTCTTTCATTATGCGGGATCAAAGTACAGTCGCTCAACAACATAGCAGTTCAATATCATTTGTACCACAGGCTTCAGGCGAGACCGGAAGAGAATCTAAAGTTGTTTGGGGAAGTAAAGAGGCGTAATATATATTTTACATCTCATGGAATAGAACAAGAAACCGGGTAAACTTAAAGACGTAATACCGAAGAACTTGAATATTATATCATTAAATTTTATTAAAGATCTGCCAATTTATTTCTTACAAAAGACAAGAACTCACGTAAAGCCTCTGAAGGAACATCACTTATATTACTTTCTTTAATTGAACCGTAAGTACCATCATGAAAATGCTTAGGAAATGTTGGTACATTTTTCCAATTAATATCGGGAATATTGTCGTGTCTATAAATCTTTCCGTCAATGAAAGCTCGTTCCCAATGAAACGCAAAATGTTTTATATTAGATGCAGGAGAATAGAAAACATCAATGTATGAAGAATCCTTTATTATTATCCTCAGCTTTCTTTGACCGATGATTTCTGCGGCTTCTACAATATCCGCATATTCTACTTCGGCAATACGTTTCAAATGAAGATAATCGAACATCTTTTAATACTTTTCTTTAAAGCCTTTGTAGTGCTTTTTTCACTGATTCCAGTTCGGCTTCAACATGAGATAATTCAAAGTAATCTTCCCATGATTCCTTTTCATGAAGCTTTCCCTCCATATAGAATTTATCCATCTCATCTACGTTTTTAATCCCGTATTTCCGGGTTAATTGCAACTGCTCTATAAGAAGTTTCTTTTGCTTATCCTCAAGAAATGTTTTCAGACTTTCGCGTTCAACATCATTTGCCGGGATATGTAATATTTCGGCGACTTCTTTTAATAAAATTGCTTCCATAATCTTTAAGTTCGCTATTAATGTTAATATATAAAAACACCTATAAGTTAACTAAATTATAACCTCCCAAACAAGAGCTAACCTCGCAAGTAAATAACTTCAGACAGCCGAAAATAGTAATGTCCCTGCGATGTAAATACTTATTAAAAAGCCGGGGTTGTGCCCCGACCTCTTATATAAAACTCTAATCCAATCTTATAAATAAAAGACGGTTTAACCTAACGGCATTACGGTCTTGCCGTAAGTCTCATTTAGTACCTGCGCCAACCCGGTATATATGGCAGACAAGCCGCATATAATTCCTTCCCAGCCGGCAATTACTCCGATTGAAGAACTGCCTGTCATTTCCTTTATTGCAAGCAGCCAGAATAAAATAAACAGCGTAAAGAATACAATCTGAAGAGCCTTATTATGCTTTAGAGTTGCAATCCACATAACGAAAGTGAATAAGCCCCAGATAAAAAGGTACGCTGTTAATCCGCCTGCATCTGCGGCGCCTATTACACCCCACTTCGGCATAACGATTAAAAAGACAAACGAAAGCCAGAAAAGTCCGTAAGAAGTAAATGCCGTAGTGCCGAATGTATTTCCTTTTTTCCATTCCATCCAGCCGGCAAATATTTGTGCAATGCCTCCGTAGAAAATCCCCATTGCAAGTATCATGCTTGTAACACCGATTAAGCCTGCATTGGCAAAGTTTAACAGAACCGTCGTCATACCGAAAGCGATAAGACCAAGCGGTGCAGGATTAGCAGTTGAATCAACAAGCTTTGTACCCTCTGACATAGAACCTCCATAAAATGATGAATGAGAAATGAATACGGTGTTTAATATCAAAATTAAATTGGAATTTTGCAAATTATGATTTCCCGGGAATCAATTTTATCCGGCTATGGTCCGTGCTCAGTCCACTTGAAGTTTGGTCAAACTATATCTTTATATTTTAGTTAAAAATGTGTAAAATTGCATACAAATATTTGCATTCTTTACAGGCTTGCCTTATATTTGTAAAAAGAATTTTGTAAAATCCTAAAAAAATAAGGGAATAGATGTTAGACGACTTAGATATTAAAATTTTAAATATCTTGCAAAGGAACGGGAGGACTAAGCGAAATGTTATCGCGGAGTCTATAGGCTTATCTATTCCCTCTGTTAGTGAAAGACTCCATAAGCTTGAGGAGAAGGGTATTATTGGAGGATACTTTACAAAGCTGAACAGGAAATCATTCGGCTACGATATAATGGCTTATATACTCGTCACTATGGAATCTTCTAAGTTTTACAAGGCGTTCTCTTCAAAGGTAGAGAAGGTACCTCAGATACTTGAGTGCCATTCCGTATTAGGCGAAGGCTCCCATTTATTAAAGGCTATAGTTAAGAATACCGAAGCGCTCGAAAAGCTGCTTGGCGAGATTCAGTCATGGCAGGGAGTTGCAGCTACTAGAACTACTTTTGTGCTGTCTACTATAAAAGAAACAACTGAGATTGAGATTTAATAATTACTCATTAATAATACGAAGGATAATCTATGGCAAAAGCTAATTCACCGGTCGATCAAGTTTTTAGTTTCATTAAGTCAAATGGAATTAAGTTTATCGATTTAAAATTTATGGACTTCCCCGGTCAGTGGCAGCATTTCACCGTCCCGGTTAGTCAGTTGAAAGAAGATTCATTTGAAGACGGTTTCGGTTTCGACGGCTCTTCAATAAGAGGATGGAAAGCAATCAACGAGAGCGACATGTTGATTATTCCTGACCCTACGACATTGTTCCTGGATCCGTTTATCGACGTACCTACTCTTAGCTTAATCTGCGATGTATATGAACCGGCTACAAAGGAGCAGTACTCCAGATGTCCAAGGAACATTGCCCAGAAAGCGACCAAGCATTTAGTATCAACAGGATTAGCCGATACGGTTTATTTTGGACCTGAAGCCGAGTTTTTTATTTTCGATGACGTAAGGTTTGACTCAAAACCGAACGGCAGCTTTTACATGGTTGATTCTTCGGAAGGAAGATGGAACAGCGGACGCGATGAGGCTCCGAACCTTGGCTATAAGCCCCGTTATAAAGAAGGATATTTTCCCGTCCCTCCTACCGATCAGCTTGTAGACATTAGGAACGAGATGGTAATGAATCTTATTAACAGCGGGATTGATGTTGAAGCCCAGCACCATGAAGTTGCAAGCGGCGGTCAGTGCGAAATAGACCTGCGCTTTGAGCCGCTCGTTAGAGCTGCCGACCAGCTTTTAATGTTTAAGTATATTGTAAAGAACACTGCTAAAAAGCATAACAAGACGGTTACATACATGCCCAAGCCAATCTATGGAGATAACGGAAGCGGTATGCACGTTCACGCAAGCTTGTGGAAAAAAGGCAAGCCGCTCTTTGCAGGCTCCGGTTATGCCGGCTTAAGCGAGATGGGTCTTTATTTCATCGGCGGTTTATTGAAGCACGCTCCTTCGCTCCTTGCTTTTACTAACCCGACGACAAATTCTTACAAGAGATTAGTTCCCGGCTTTGAAGCTCCCGTTAATCTTGCATACTCGCAGAGAAACAGAAGTGCTTCTTGCAGAATCCCGATGTATTCATCGAGCCCGAAAGCAAAGCGCGTCGAGTTTAGATGTCCCGACGGTTCAAGCAATCCTTACTTAGCATTCTCCGCAATGTTGATGGCAGGGCTGGACGGCATAATCAACCGTATCGATCCGGGCGAGCCTCTCGATAAGGATATTTACGATATGTCTCCGGAAGAATTGAAGGACGTTCCTTCAACACCGGGAAGCCTTGGAGAAGCATTAAAAGCTCTTTCCGAGGATCATGAATACTTATTGAAAGGCGATGTGTTTACAGAGGACGTTATCGAGACATGGATTTCTTATAAGACTGATAAGGAAATCAAGCCGATGGCTCTTCAGCCGCATCCATATGAATTCAATTTATATTACGATGTATAAATAGATTTATCATCTTTTATTGATTAAACGGACGGAAGCTTTTCCGTCCGTTTTTTTATTTTTAAACCGAACCTCTCCATACCTGCAATACTTACTTTAATCAACCGGCACCGGGGAATAAACAAATCAGTTCCGCAAAATTTATCCTAAGCCGGTAGGGTTTTTCTCTTTTTAACTGTATTATATATTCAGAAGCAAAACAAAAAAGGAAAAACAATGAACGGAAACATGGTCCGGGAACTTTGTATTAAATCAATTACCGGAAACATTAATGAAGCAGAAAAAGAATTATTAAGTAAATGGTTAAATGAATCGCAGTTTAACAAGAAGGAATTTGAAAACATGGAAGCAGTCTGGAACTCTACCTTGCCGGGGAGTCCTGCCGAGCTTCCAACTGCTGAAATAGAATGGACAGGCTTATCTGATCGAATCCGGCAAACAGAAAGTAAAAAAGTGACATCTATTGAGATAAACAATATAATTGAGCAGACTCCGTTTGAAAAGTTAGCGGAATTCATCCGGTATATTTTCATCCCGAAGCTGAAGCCCGTTATTAGTGCGGCGGTAATATTGTTCTTTATTATAAGCGGTATAATTCTGCTTGGCAAGCACCCGGCAATTGCAGAGATCAAGACTATTTCTACGGGTGCAAATCAGCGGATGAATTTCAGCTTGCCGGACGGATCAAAAATTAATTTAAATACAAACAGCACAATCGAATATCCTGCCGCCTTTGGCAAGAAAGACCGCGAAGTAAAACTGCACGGTGAAGCATTCTTCTCCGTAGCAAGAGATGTTAAACATCCTTTCGTAATTACAACCGGCAATGCAAAAGTAACGGTGCTCGGAACTAAGTTCGACGTCTGCAGCAGCGGAGAGCGGACAAGGGTTTCGGTTAAGGAAGGCAAGGTAAAGCTTGCAGATGAAGGCAATGGTTTCAAGAGTGTCAGGCTTTCAAGCGGTCAGGTAGGAATAATTATAAAAAATGAAGCCCCGGTTACGGAGAATGCCGGCTTCAACTATTTACCCGGATGGATAAACGGCAGGCTTACTTTCAACAGGACCAGGATGAGCGCGGTATTAAGCGAGCTTGAAAGATTCTACAACATAAAAATAAAACACTACGATCAGGACATTAGCTCTTTGACTCTTACAGGCACATTCACCAGCTCCGATGCAGACAGCGTTCTTACGATGATTTGCCTGGCTGAAGATTTAAAGTTTAAAAAACAAAACGACGGTTACGTAATTCAACTTAAATAATAATTTAACGGAGGTTCGCCATGAAAGGAATAATTGGATTAGCAGTTGCAGGTTTATTCTTGTATACCGGCTGCGCACATGTCGAAAATTTTGAAAGCAAAAACTATACGCCGCCGGAAATAAAATATCAGCCGAAAATTTTCTACCCGGCTTCTGCCCAGGAAAACTACATTATGGGGACTGCAAATTGCATGCTTTATGTTGATAAAGAGGGACGTGTAAAAAAAGTTGACCTGCTAAAATCATCCGGCTACCAGTTGCTTGACAGCGCAGCAGAAAGTTATTGCCGGGATTTGGTATTCACTCCAGCCTTAGGCGATGGTAAACCTATCGGCTCCCGTGTGAATTGGAAAGTCCGGTTTAATATATCCGATATAAATGATTTCTCGATGAAGTTCGTTTATAATATGCAGAATCTTTACTACGAGGTGACAAATTCACTGCCCTCTGAAAAGGAAGGTTATGAGCAAAAAATCCTGTTATTGGACAACGAGTTTGTGCATAAATCAACCGACTTCTTGAACTTCAATTCTACAATTGAAAGAGTCCTGCTTCCCAAAACATCGGAAGGATGGAAGAAGGACTGGGGCACCTATCCTTTATCCTTTTTGCTGTATTTTGATTTTATGCAGCGGTTCCCGGAGTTCAGGGACAGTTCGGCTGTTAAGCTCCAGATGTTAAACGCATTTAAACACGATCTAAAGCTTATTAAAAATTCACCTGGTACCAACATGGAAAAAGAAAAAACAAGAGAGATGCTTCTGCTTAAGCTCCAGAAATTTGCGAAAGACTATTTCCCTGAAATTTCTCCGGACGAATTCTCCGGCAGTCCGGACGTAAGCGCTTTATACTAAAGGCTAAGATGTCTTTTGCGGTGTTTAGGAAATAAGACTAATACTTTAGCGCATAGCATAAAGGCTATGCGCCGCATTATTTAAGCTGTGCAGCATGACGTTATGAAAATACGTACGGTTAAATTGGTTTTACTAATCTTAATAACCTTTGTTGGTGCGGCTTCCTTTCCTCAAGATATTTACGGCGGCAGGATAATATCTTTTGAATGCAGGAAGCTGCCTCTCCGCTCTGTACTGAACGAGCTGCATAAGGAGTCCGGGTTAAGCTTTATCTACAACGACGGTCTTATCGACAGCAGCTTAAGGATTACCTGCAGTATAAAAGAAGCCTCCGTTAATAGTATATTAAAAAAAATTCTTTCAGGGTCGGATATATCCTATAAGCTTTTCGGCGAAAGCTCAGTTGTCCTTTTTAGAAAGCCTATTCAAAAGAAGACGGAGTTTAAGGCTAAAGTATTTGAAAATAAAGTCCCGACTTTCGATACTTCATATTCCTTTACTAAGGCACAAATTATTTTGGAGACTGATCCTAAGTATCCTTCTGAAGCCGTTCAGAACAGAATGGAGGGAAAGGTAGCCGTAAAGCTATTCATAACAAGCGAAGGAAAAGTTGCAGACGCCAAAGTTGAGCATTCGTCTGATTTTCCTGTGCTCGATTCCGCTGCGCTCAGCTATTCATACAAGCTAAAATTCAAACCCGCCGAGGTAAACGGGATTTCCATCAACAGTTGGTACATGCTTACATTCCTTTATTCTATCGTAGATGCAAAATAATTTCTGAGCCCGGTCTTGTAAATACCGAAGTATAAGAATAAATTACGAATTGAAAACTGAAGGAAAAGACTATGAAGGTATTGTTCATCGGGGGAACCGGAAATATAAGCACATCGGTCAGCAGGCTTTGCGTTCAGCACGGCATTGAGCTGTTCCTGCTCAACCGCGGGACCACCGGCGTTAAGATAGAAGGAGCTACTGTTATTAATGCAGATATCAACGACAAAGCCCGGGTTGAGGCGGCTCTTAAAGGGCATAGCTGGGACTCGGTAGTGAACTGGATCGTCTTTAAGCCTGAAGAGGCTGTGAGAGACATCGAATTATTTAAAGGAAAGACAAAGCAATACATCTTTATAAGCTCTGCATCCGCTTACCAGAAGCCTCCCTCGCATCCTGTTATTACCGAGTCAACTCCTTTGTGCAATCCCTACTGGGATTATTCCCGGGATAAAATTACTTGCGAAGAAACTTTGAACCGCGCTTACAGAGAGATAAATTTTCCCATAACAATCGTTAGACCTTCGCTTACTTTCGATACTGTTATCCCTGTTGCCTTAGGCGGGTGGAACGAATACAATATAATAGATAGATTGAAGAAGGGGCGAAAAATAATCGTTCACGGGGACGGAACTTCTCTTTGGGTTAATACCCACGCGGATGATTTTGCAAAAGGATTTGCCGGCTTACTCGGTCATCTGCAGGCAATCGGACATGCCTTCCACATAACTACGGATGAAGTACTGACATGGAACCAGATCTACACGGCATTAGCATCGGCTGTCGGTGTTGAGCCGGATATTGTACACATACCCACCGACTTTATTGTTAAGTATGATAAGTCTCTGGAAGGCGGCTTAACAGGCGATAAATCAAACAGCGTAATCTTTGATAATACTAAAATTAAAACTTTCGTCCCGGACTTTAAGGCAACTATACCTTTCAACCAGGGAATTAAAAGAGTCGTTGATTGGTTTGAGGCTGATAAGAAAAGACAGGTAATCAACAAACAGACCGATGAGATGCTTGACGGTATAATTACCGCATACCTAAATAAATCTAAACAATAAAAATGGAAGTATGACTTAATTAGTTCACAATTGAATCAGAGCTTTTATTACTTCGTCTTTATAATTCGAAACTATATCAAAAGCCTCTGCGGTTTTTTCAAGCGGGAAGCGGTGTGTAATCATAAATTCAGGAGAAATCTTTCCGGAGGAAATTAAATCTATAACAGGCTGAACGCCTTTATTCTGCCTTCTTACGTTTTGAATAGTAATCTCTTTTCTTCTTATCTTGCTTATGTTGAATGAAATGAAATCAACTTCGGGTATGCCCACAAGCAGCAGCATTCCTCCCGGCTTCAGAAGCTCAACTGCCTGATCAATTGCTTCCTGCTTGCCGCAGCATTCAAAAACAAAATCAAGCCTTTCGGGATTTGCTTTCAGCAATGATTTAACAACGTCTTCTTTATCCGGATTGCCCGTCCACACGACGCCTTCATGTGACGCAATGTTCAAGCGGTAATCAAGCATATCTGTTACAAAGATATTTTTAAATCCAAACGCTTTAAGGCAAGACATTACGCTTAATCCGATCGGTCCGCTTCCAAGAATTCCAGCAGAGCAGCCTTCGTCGGCTTCAATATGTGAATGCCTTAACATCAATTGAACAGCGTAGTAGCCGATAGATAAAGGCTCAATAAGCATCGCTAAGTCCTGGTTAACATTTTGCGGTACGACAAAGCAATTTTCTTCCGGCATAATTAAGAACTCGGAGAGGCAGCCTTCCATTTGTCCGGGACACCCGAGAAACTTTTGATTTAAACAGGTATGCTCTCTCCCGCTTTTGCATTGACTGCATTCGTGGCAGGCAACCAGGGGATCAATTGCTGCAACATCTCCGGGCTTTAGCTTTTTAACGCCGCTTCCGGTCTCTATTACGGTCGCAGAACATTCGTGCCCGATTGTAAATGGAAAATTAATTACCTGATCGCCGATCTTTCCTTCAGTGTAATAATGAATATCCGATCCGCATACGCCGACGGAATTTATTTTCAAAAGGACATCACGCGGATCTTTAATGGCAGGCTTCCGCGCTTCAATTATTCCAAATTCTCTTATACCGGTTAAAGCAGCTTTCTTCATCTTATACTATGCGTCATCTAAATATAATTCCTAACATCTATCGTCTGCATCCCCGCTTTTGCAGCCGCTTCAAGACCGGGGTCGCCGTCTTCAAATACTAAACAGTCTGCGGGCGAAATGTCTATTTGGTTTGCTGCCGCAAAAAAAATTTCCGGATCGGGCTTGGGTTTAAAAGGATCGTCTGCCGTCAGGATGACATTAAATAGATCATGAATTCCAATAACCTTCAATTCCAAATGAACTATTTCCTTTACGCTGCCGGAAACAACAGCAAGCGGCAATTTATTGAAATAGGCTTTAACAACATCTACAACCGGTTTAATCGGCTTTATATCTTTAATATGAATTATAAAATATTCGTGCTTAGCCTTAACAATTTTTTCGGCGTCGATGTTAGTTGAAAACCTCCGGTTATATGCTCCAATTATCTCGGTCTCTTTCATCCCTTTCAAAGAGAAAAGGAATTCTTTATCATATCTTTCCTTGAACCCTGCAAAAGCTTCTTCCCAGGCTTTCATATGAAGGGGCATTGAATCTACAAGCGTTCCGTCGCAATCGAATACCAATCCTTTTACATTTTCTTCAAAGGAAATTCTTTTCATAGTTTTCATCTTAAAAGGTTTAAAAGCTATTCCACAAAATCAGAAATTCCATATTTCAATTTTTATGAGAAAAGCTGAAGATGAAAATATTCTAAGAGTGCGAATATGCCGCCTCATTCCAACGGAGTTCTTTTTTGAACTCGGAAATTTTGGTTGAACCATCAATAAGCAGATATTCAATTCCATTCATTTCGGCAAAGTCCTCAAGATATTCCTGAGTAATAGCCTGGCTGAACACCGTATGATGCGCGCCGCCGGCTAAAATCCAGGCTCCTGCCCCGGTCTCAAAATTAGGTTTCGGAATCCATACGGCTCTTGCAACCGGGAGATTCGGCAGAGGTTCGGGCTTAACAACATCGACTTCATTAACGATCATCCTGAAGCGGTTTCCCATATCAATGATTGTAGCGTTTAATGCTGGTCCGGCTGGCGCATTAAAGATCAGTCTCGGCGGATCAGCTTTTCCGCCAATCGATAACGGCTTGGACTCAAGGCTTGGCTTGCTCTCTGCGATTGATTCGCATACTTCCAGCATGTGGGCGCCTAAGACTTTTTTGCCTGAGGGATTGAGATGATAAGTGTAATCCTCCATAAACGACGTTCCGCCTTTAAGCCCGGCTGCCATTACTTTCATTGCTCTTACAAGAGCAGATGTCTTCCAGTCTCCTTCGGCTCCAAAGCCGTAGCCATCAGCCATCAGCCGCTGAACAGAAAGTCCGGGAAGCTGTGCTAATCCATGCAGATCTTCAAATGTTGTGGTAAAGCCTTTAAACTTTCCCTCATCAAGAAACGCCCTGAGCCCGAGCTCAATTTTAGCAGCTTCCCTTAAAGAAGAATGATGCTCACCGCCCTTCTTCAAGGCTTTATTTACAGTGTATCTCTCTTCGTATCCTTTTATTAAATTGTCAATTTCCTGTTCCGAAATTTTATTGACAAATGCAACAAGATCGCCCACCCCGAAGCCGTTTACAGAATAACCAAACTGCATTTGAGCTTCTACTTTATCGCCTTCGGTAACGGCAACCTCGCGCATGTTATCGCCGAAGCGTGCAATCTTTCCTCCCTGCGCATCAAGCTTCGCGGAAGCAGCCCGCATCCAAACAGAAAGCTTCTCCTGCACCTGCTCATCCTGCCAATGACCAACAATTACCTTCCTGGCTTTCTTCATCCTGGCGCAGATAAAGCCGAACTCTCTATCACCGTGAGCGGATTGGTTCAGGTTCATAAAATCCATATCAATTTTATCCCACGGTAAGTCGCGGTTGAATTGTGTATGGAGATGAACAAAAGGCTTCTGCAGAACTTTTAGTC
The DNA here is from genome assembly GCA_046704565.1 of Ignavibacteriaceae bacterium. Lineage (GTDB taxonomy): Bacteria > Bacteroidota > Ignavibacteria > Ignavibacteriales > Ignavibacteriaceae > FEN-1297. Next base: position 38,449 of record JBJKRP010000420.1, read on the forward strand.
CGGCAATCCACATCTTAGCCGGGGAAAAGGTATGCATCCAAGTAACCAAGCCGATGCAGTCCGGCGCATTGTTGGCTTCAAGACAAAGGTTATAAATTGATTCGGGGGTTGTTAAAACGGGCTTGAAAATTACCCGCACAGGAATTTTTTTAGATTCCGAAAGTCCTTTAACAATCTCCTGCGAGTGCTCTGCAACAGTACGTAAAGTTTCTTCTCCATAAAGATGCTGGCTGCCTGTAGCAAACCAAACTTCATATTTTTTTAAGTCGATCATTTTAAATTTCCTCCATAAAGGTTTTTATTAATTCTTTGGCTGTCCGTAGTAAGCATCCGGACCGTGTTTTCTTTTATAATGTTTGTTCAAAATATATCCGGGCAGATTAGAGAGCTTTGGGTTAAGGGACAGGCTGTTAAGAGCCATTTTCGCAACGCGCTCAAGCACCAAATTATTCTTTACAGAATCCGCGGGGCTTGTCCCCCATGTAAACGGCGCGTGTCCGGCAACCAGCACTCCGGGAATTGCCTGGTAATCAAGGTCCTTAAATCTTTCAATAATTACCTTGCCCGTGTTCAATTCATAATTCTCGTTAACTTCAGCTTCAGTTAAGAAGCGTGTAACAGGTACCTGTCCGTTAAAATGGTCTGCATGAGTCGTTCCGAAACATGGGATTTCAAGACATGCCTGTGCGAATGAAGTTGCGTTCTCGCTGTGGCTGTGGGTAATACCGCCGATTTCTTCAAACGCCTTGTATAGCTCAATGTGCGTCGGTAAATCCGACGACGGTCTCAGATTCCCCTCTACAATTTTCCCGTTAAGGTCAACAACAACCATATCACCGGCTTTCATCGAAGCATAATCTACTCCGCTGGGCTTAATAACCAAAAGTCCAGACTTGCGGTCAATGCCGCTGACATTGCCCCAGGTTAATGTTACCAGTCCGTATTCAACTAAAGATTGGTTAGCCTTTAATACTTTCTCTTTCAGATCTTCTAACATTACTTCTCCTTGCGTACCCTGTCTCTTATATCCAACAAGTCTTTCATTACGTTATACATGCTTCCGTTCCAGCTTTGCGTTCCAAAGCCGTCATGAAGCTGGTGGTAAATTGCATATAATTTTTTATAGACTTCGTGATTTTCCTTAATGGGTGTGTAGGTTTTGTTTGTGCCGGTCATTGCCGCTTCTGCCTCGTCAACCGATGCATACCCGCTCGCCTCTTTACCTGCTGAAACAGCGCCGAAGATTGCAGCGCCAAGAGCCGGGGTCTGTTCGCTCTTAGAAATCTTCATCGGTCTCCCGGTTACATCCGCATATATCTGCATAAGCAAAGAATTCTTTACTGCAAGCCCGCCGCAGTTTACTACCTCGTTTATCTTAACACCGTTCTCTTCAATGCGGTCTATAATTGCAAGCGCTCCGAAAGCCGTTGCTTCAACCAGGGCACGGTAAATTTCGTGAGGCTGCGTATAAAGAGTTTGTCCCAAAAGTAACCCTGCTAATCTAACGTCAACCAAAATTGTCCTGTTCCCGTTATTCCAGTCCAGCGCCATTAAGACGGTCTAGCCTGGCTTTAATTGAGCGGCTGCTTTTTCAAGGTTAGAAAATTTTTCGTCCTGGCTTTTGCCGTATTGCTCCGGGACTAAATTATTCACGAACCAGAGGAAAATATCTCCGACCGCAGACTGCCCGGCTTCGATTCCGAAGAATCCTCCTTTAACGGAGCCGTCCACAATTCCGCAGACACCGGGAATGTCTGCGAGCTTATTTTTATTCGACTGGATCATGACATCGCAAGTGCTTGTTCCTAAAATTTTAACGAGAGTTCCCGGCTTAACGCCTGCGCCGACTGCACCCATGTGTGCATCGAATGCACCAACGGCAACCGAGACTTTTGTCGATAGTCCCAATTTGCTTGCCCATTCGGATGAAAGGTAACCGATTCTTTCATCGGCTGGATATGCAGAGTTGGTAATTCGGTTTCGCAGTTCACCCAGCCCCGGAGAAAGTTTCTCCAGGAATTCGGCATCGGGATAACCGTTCCACTGCTCATTGAACATTGCCTTATGACCCGCGGCGCAAATACTTTTTTTAAGATGATCGGGGTTTGTATCTCCGACAAGTATTGCCGGAATCCAGTCGCAAATTTCAACAAAGCTGTGTGCGGATTTAAAAACTTCAGGGCTTTCAGTTTGGCAGTGCCATATTTTACTCCAATACCATTCCGAAGAATAAACTCCGCCTATCTTGGCAAGAAATTGAGGACGTATTTCGGATGCAAGCTTTGTTATTGCCTGCGCTTCTTCATGCGAGGTATGGTCTTTCCACAGCCAGACCATTGCTGCAGGAGTGTCCTTAAACTTTTCCTGGAAGCATAGCGGCATCCCTTTTTCATCTACCGGCATCGGGCTGCTGCCGGTCGTATCAACGCCTATTCCTACTACATCTTCTGCAGAAAAGCCGGGATCGACTGCTTTTGCCTTTTTAATTGCTTCCTTAATAGTGATTTCGATTCCCTGGATATAGTCCTGCGGGTTTTGCCTGGCAAGATTAGGATTCGAAGGTTCAATTATTACACCGGCTTCACCCGAAGGATAATTGAAGACATGGCTTGCCAGTTCATTGCCGTTCGAAATATCAACGATCAATGAGCGGCAAGAGTTGGTACCGTAATCTAATCCGATAGCATATTTACTCATTTTAAAATTTTCCAGAAAAAGTGAACGAATAATTTGAATAAGAACATCGGCATAAAAAGCATAGGTTATAAGCTCGCTGCAATAACCATATTGCTTAATGCCCCCGCACTTATCTATTTAACTAAGAACAGAAAACTTATAGATAGTAGTTTGCTTGTAAACCTCGCCCGGCTTTAACGCTGTTGACGGGAAACTCTTCTCATTCGGTGAGTTCGGAAAATGCTGGGCTTCAAAACAAAGACCACATCTGCGGTGATAGGCGATCCCACCTTTTCCCTTAACAGTTCCGTTAAGAAAATTGCCCGAATAAAATTGAATTCCCGGCTGGTCAGTAAGTACTTCCATAAACCTGCCGGATGCATTATCAAATGCGCTGGCGGCTTTCCGCACAGAGCCGTTGTAGTTATTCAGTACCCAGTTAAAATCATAACCGCCTGCATACTTTAACTGCTCGTTTTCATCTTCAATACGAAGTCCGACCTCAAGCGGCTTCCTAAAGTCCAGCGGAGTGTCTTCAACGGATGCTAATTCTCCGGTAGGGATAAGATTTTTATTCACCGGTGTATATCTGTCAGCATTAATCATTACAGCGTGGTCGAGTATTGTGCTCTGCGGATTCCCGGTAAGATTAAAATAAGAATGGTGGGTTGGATTCAAAATTGTTTCCCGGTCGGTTGTTGCTTCGTAATCAATTCTTAACTCGTTAGATTGTGTTAAAGTATAAAGCACGGTTAAGCTTAGATTGCCGGGATAACCTTCTTCCATATCCTCGCTTTGATAAACAAGCTTAACGGTTTCCCCGCTATCTCTTTTTATCTTTTCTGCTTCCCAGACTTTTTTACTGAAGCCGTTTACTCCGCCGTGAAGATGATTTGGTCCATCGTTGATTGTAACCTGGTATGATTTCCCTTTGAGAGAAAATTTTCCTTCGTCAAGGCGGTTCCCGTATCTTCCTACAATTACACCAAGGTAAGGACTGTTCTTAGTCAGGTAATCTTCAGGCGAATCAAACCCAAGGACAATGTCTTCAAGCTTTCCATTTTTATCGGGAACAATTAAGGATTGTACGGCAGCGCCCGCATCAGTAATGTTTACAGTTATTCCGTTTGAATTTTTTAGAGTTAAAATTTTCATGTGAGTCAGTAGAAGCGGGACCCGTCGATAGGAACGGGTTCCGCTTGAGAATAAATTAAATAAAGTTGGTGATTATTTGCTCGTACAGTTCCTGCTTACCGCTTATCTGTTTCGGTTCGCCGTTTTTAGCTGCATGGTTTCTTAAGTCTTCAAGGCTGAGCTGACCCTTCTCGAAACTGGCACCTTCGCCGCTGTCAAAGGATGCATAGCGGTTTTGTCTAAGCTTCTTATAGTCGGATTCGTTTAGAATCTTTTCAGTCGTTATAAGAGCTCTTGCAAAGACGTCCATACCGGTAATGTGAGCGATAAATAAATCCTCAAAGTCTGTAGAGGGTCTTCTAACTTTGGCATCGAAGTTAACACCGCCTTTGCCAAAGCCGCCGGCTTCGGCAATTACAAGCATTGCCTCTATAAGCTCGTAAAGATTAACCGGGAACTGATCTGTATCCCAGCCGTTCTGATAGTCGCCTCTGTTTGCGTCAATGCTGCCAAAGAGCCCCGCATCAACTGCGCACTGGATCTCATGCTGGAAGGTATGCCCTGCAAGGGTTGCATGGTTAACCTCTATGTTCAGCTTAAAATCTTTATCCAATCCGTAGTGTCTTAAGAATCCTATTACGGTCTCAACGTCATAATCATACTGATGCTTTGTCGGTTCCATTGGCTTCGGTTCAATCAGGAATACCCCCTTGAAGCCATGGGCTCTTGCATAGTCTCTCGCCTTGGTAAGGAGCATTGCAAGGTGGTCCTTCTCGCGTTTCATATTTGTGTTGAGCAAGGACATGTAACCTTCGCGTCCTCCCCAGAAAACATAGTTGTCTCCGCCAAGCTCGATAGTTGCATCAAGTGCACGCTTAATCTGGGATGCTGCAAATGCAAGGGCATTAAAGTCGGGATTGGTACCGGCGCCGTTCATATAGCGCGGGTTTGAAAATACATTTGCAGTTCCCCAAAGTAATTTTATTCCCGAGGCTTTCTGCTTTTCTTTCGCGTAGTCGACCATTGTCTGCAAACGCTTATCGGATTCTTCCACAGTAGAACCTTCTTCAACAACATCAAAGTCGTGGAAGCAGTA
>JBJKRP010000421.1:0-2732 GCA_046704565.1 Ignavibacteriaceae bacterium
GGGATTATACTTTGCAGGACAAATAAACGGAACCTCAGGCTACGAAGAGGCGGCGGCGCAGGGAATTGTTGCAGGTATAAATGCGGCACTTAAAGTTCAAGCCAGACCTGAATTTGTTCTTAAAAGAAGTGAAGCATATATCGGAGTCTTAATTGATGACCTGGTTACAAAATCAACTTACGAACCTTACAGGATGTTCACATCAAGAGCGGAACACAGACTGCTCTTAAGGCAGGACAATGCAGACAGAAGGCTGATGAATTACGGTTATCAACTTGGATTAATTTCCAGGCAGATGAATGATGAGATTGTAAATAGAGAAAAGTTAATAGTGAAAAGCATCGAGCTTCTAAATGAGCTCAAATTGCATGCAAGGAATATAAATTCTTTTCTTGAATCCAAAGGCTCTCCGGGAATCGATTCGGCAGAAACAGCAGCAAAACTTTGCAAGCGGACTGAGCTATCACTTAAAGAAATAATAGGCATTAACGGAACAGGGCAGCACCCGGTTGTTAAGGATTTGCTGGCGGACGAAAAGGCGCTGGAACAAGTTGAGATTGAAATCAAGTATGAAGGGTACATAAAGCGGCAGATGGATATGGTAAATAAATTAGAGAGATATGAAGACGTTAAAATTCCTTTAACATTAAACTATCAGACATTGAAATCGTTATCAACCGAAGGGAGGGAGAAACTGAACAAGATAAAGCCCCGTTCGATAGGACAGGCATCAAGAATATCGGGAGTAACTCCTTCCGATATAGCCGTATTATTGGTATATTTGAAAAACTAAATAAAAGGATTTCTTATGGTTGACGTTCAAGAGCAATACTATAAGGAGCTTCAATCTTTCTATTGGGATAATGGATTTAATCCCGATTCTCCTAAAATAGAACGCCTTGCTTATTTCGCCGAGTTAGTTGCGGAAAAGAATGAGAAGGTGAATCTGATTTCCCGCAAAGATGTTGACTCAATAATTGAAAACCACATCTTTCTCTCCTCTTATGTTACGAAGTACCTGCCGGAAAAATGTACACACTTTTTAGATATTGGAACCGGCGGAGGTTTCCCCGGGATTCCACTTGCGATAATGCGACCTGAGATAAAGGGAGTCTTGATTGACTCTACAGGTAAAAAGATAGATGCAGTAAATGAGTTTGTCGATAAGCTAAAGCTGAGCAACGTTACTGTAATAAACGGCAGAGTCGAGAGTCCGGATTTTATTTCACAATATTCCCAAACTTTTGATTTGATAATAAGCAGGGCAACAGTTCAACTGATAATCCTTTTTAGATATGCATTACCGTTGATAAAAGAAAAAGCATTCCTAGCATCAATTAAAGGCGGCGAGGTTGAAGAAGAAATCCAGAAGACTTCTTTGAAGTATAAGGCTTATATAAAGAAGTCGACAATTTTTGAATTATATTATAAGCCGTCTAATGTAAGAAACCAGAAAGGTAAGAAGCTGGTGCTGATGGAGATACAGAAGTAATGCGCGTAGAGCAGAGGGCAAAGAGCAGAAAGCAAAGGGCAATACGCTGTAAGAAATTTGTAGTCAGCTTTTATACAAATTGCAGAAGAAATTGTTTAGCATTTTCCGGTAACTCACGAAGTGACTTCTGTGCAGGAAGCACGTGTCGTAAGGCGTCGTTCGTTTAACGTTAGTGCAAAGACGAAGGACGTAACCGGTAAAACAAACGGGCATCCCAGCTTCTCCCGAAAGCTTTCAGGAGAAGGCGAGCAGACGTAAGCATAACCGAATTTGGTTCAAGAATGCAGGGACTGTGAAGTAACTCCCGGTCATCTCGATACATTCCTCACTCCGTTCGGAACACTCGATGACCTTTCTTTAAAGATTAAACGAATATGGATTCTAACCCAACGCGGGACTCAAAAGTAATTAATTTCGTACTTGATAAAGAGGACAGATTATTGCATTATGATGCAATGACACAATAAAAGAAATATTATGCAGCGTAAAATGCGAGGTACACGGGGGAAGATAACGACACCGGCGATAGATCCGAGGAGCCGGTTTTTCCTGGCGCTTTCGAGCGACCAGAGATTAAAGATAATCGAGCTAATAAAGAATAAGGGAAAGAATTTGTCCGAATTAACCAGGGAGCTAAACATAGATGTCTCCGTGGTATCGAGACATCTTATAATGCTGAGAAGTCCCAGTTTTGTCTCGACAAAGAAAGATAAAGGCTATCTTTTTTTATATTGCAGATACAAGAATTTTTGATCTCATAACGCTCTCCAATAAAATAATTAGCGATTGGTTCAGCCATAATCAGAAAATGTTCAAATAAGAAATTGTTTGAAAAATCTTAGTATGCAATTTTTAGGAAGGAATAAAATTATGTTTAGTTACTAAGAACATAGGTGCACTGAGGGAATAAACCTGAAGGAAGAACTGGAATTTCTAAAAAAGCAAATTGAGGATGAGATAAGAATTTCGAAGAGAAGAAGAAGAAGTTTTAAGGAAGCTGATAATACTGCAAATATGAAAAGGGTAAGAAGAAAAAATAGAAGCAGAGCGCAGCATTGTAATGCTTCAAGGGAAAAGATACTTTTAATAAAAAAAGATAGTGGAAAAAATCATTCATAAATTAAGCTGCTTGATTATTTTCTTTCCAATAATTTAGTCTTTGCTGTTCTGCATTTTCTAGTTTGGCTTCTCTAAGTTTTAGTTTATCATTTTTCCTGCCTAACAGATAATCTTCGGGCGT
>JBJKRP010000422.1:0-5356 GCA_046704565.1 Ignavibacteriaceae bacterium
CCCGACATTCTCTATTTCGACGAACACGCGGGCGATTCCCAAGTGGACTTGGGCGTTCACATGGGATTGGGTTTTCTCGCGCCACAACTGGCCGCCAATTACTACAACAAATCCTTGCAGTGGAATCATGGGAAAATGGACGTGGTGCTCAACCTTAAAGGTGTGGGCGGGCGTTACGATAGTTTCCAGGACCATCCGGAGTTGATTCCCTTTGTTGAACGTTCGCTGGTCAGGAGCACTGAGGCAATCATCGAGCCGCAAATTTCCGCCTATCCGTTTCAGACCGAGACCACCAGTGGTGAGTGGCACTATAAGAAGGGACAGCATTATTTGGATGCCGGGACGATTATCCGGTTGCTGATGGAAAACGTCTCACGCAACGGGAGTTTACTGCTCAATATCAGCATGCATGGCGCAGGCAATCTGGACCCGGAGGCAATCCGCATTTGCAGGGACGTGGGTATATGGCTGGAAGTTAATGGCGATGCGGTCTACGCCTCGCGTCCTTTTGAAGTCTCCGAGGAAAATGAAAACGCAGTCTGCTATACACGCAACAACGGCAAAGTCTATGCTGTACTGTTAGATTGGAGTGGCGGACCAATTACTCTTAAGGCTTTGCATGCCGGCGGGGCAACCCTGGGTAAAGTATCCAAGGTTGAAATGCTCGGTTCAGATGTACAAATGAAGTTTGTACAAAACGGACAGGGCTTAACAGTGACGCCTGCTGATCCGGTACCGCCGCTGCCGGGAATCAAAGATAAACTGCTGGCTTCCAAATGCCGGGTTTTGTGTATCACTCATGACAAAGGCTGGTTCAATGATGACGATCCCGGTGCAACATATCCCGGATGGTTTCGCCGCTGCAACCTGGGTACCGGCGATTACAACAACGACCTGACGATAAGCGACACTCCGGGTAATGTCTGGAGCTGTTCATTCAGTGGCAGTAAAGTTTCTGTGGTCGCTCCTAAGGAAGCTGGAATGGGAAAGATCGGGGTTAAAATTGATGGCAAGCTCCGTGCAACAGTGAATCTATCCACAACAGGCTCGCGCAAAGCCCAACAGGTTGTATATAAAATATCCGATCTTAAACCGGGCAAACATACAATTAGCATAGTCGATAGAGGTCCCGGCAAGGTGGCTATTGATGCTATAATTGTTGGAGGAAAGCATTAGGAAGACTGGGTATGCTGCTTAAAAAATTAGTGGACTTAAATAAATTAAAAAATGAAGCACGGAAGAGATGATGATTTACGCCGGCACAATGTTCAGGAATGATAACCGTTGCTTTCTTCTGATTATGCCTAACGTCAGAATTGTAAGTAAACATTATTGGAGATTAAAATGAGGATTAAAATTGTCTTACTATTATTACTCTTTTTCGGCTGTGCACTATACGGTCAGGTGAATATTGAAAAATGGGAAGTCTTTGAATTAACCTTGAAGGGACCAGCAGATGGTAATCCGTTTAAAGATGTTAAATTATCCGGTAGTTTTATTGAAGATAACGATACCATCTCTGTCCCGGGCTTTTACGATGGAGATGGCATTTATAAGATAAGATTTATGCCGTCACAAGAAGGGCAATGGAGTTATGTTACAAACAGTAATGTAAAAAGCCTGGATAATAAAAAGGGAAGTTTTGTTTGTATTCCTCCTCAAAAAAATAATCACGGACCGGTAGCAGTAGAGGATACGTTTTATTTTGCTTATGCAGATGGAACGCCCTACTATCCGTTCGGAACGACGTGCTATGCCTGGGTACATCAAGGCGACAGCTTAGCCGGGGTAACGCTTAAGACGTTATCAAAAGGTTATTTTAATAAAATACGCATGTGCATTTTTCCTAAGAGCTACGACTGGAACCACAATGAACCGGTATATTATCCATTTAAAGGAACGCCTTTAACAAATTGGGACTTCAGCAGGCTGAATCCTGCATTTTTCAGAAACATCGAAAGAAGAATAAAGCAGCTTGACTCCTTAGGAATCCAAGCAGACTTAATCGTTTTCCATCCATATGATAGATGGGGCTTCAGCAGAATGAACAGGGCGACCGATGATATGTACATTAAATATATAATCGCACGGTTTGCCGCTTACAAAAATGTTTGGTGGTGCATGGCTAATGAGTATGATTTTATGAAAGAAAAAACACTCAACGACTGGAACCATTATATCAAACTGTTTGCTGAAGAAGATAAATTTCATCACCTCTTAAGTATCCATAACGGAGTTAAACTGTTCGATTATTCAAATCCGCTGATTACTCATGCATGTATTCAAAGCGAAGACACATACAAAGCAAAAATATACAGGCAGAGATATAAAAAGCCCATTATCTTTGACGAATGCCGGTATGAAGGAAATATACCGTGGTCGTGGGGTAATTTAACACCTCAGTCAATGACCGAAAAATTCTGGAGAGCCGTTACTAACGGCGGGTATGCCGGGCATGGAGAAACTTATGTTACCGAAAATCCTGTAAAGTTTCCTGAGCAATCATCTGATGTTTTATGGTGGTCGAAAGGCGGTGTATTAAGAGGGAAGAGTCCTGAGAGAATAAAATTCCTTCGTAAAATTTTAGAAGCCGCTCCGGCTCATTTAAAACCGATCCCTTTGTTTACATGGATGCCCTTTTCTTGTGTGGGCATTGAGGATCAATATTACTTATGTTATTTAAATGATGCTCAGCCGCGCAGTGTTGTAATTGAGCTTCCAAAAGACTCGTCTTTTAGAGTTGAAATAATCGATACCTGGAACATGACAATCACTCCATTACAAAAAAAGTTTTCCGGGCGAAGTTTGATAGAGTTGCCTCAAAAGCCATATATAGCTATGAGAATTACAAAACTTAAATAGTTGAATTGAAGATTATAATATTTTAAAATCATAAATAAAGAGATAATCAAATGAAGAACTATTTGAATAAAACACTGTTGGTATACTGTACCATACTTATAAGTTTATTATCTGTACAAACATATTGTAAATCAGAGGGGCAAAGTACTTTAGTAAATTCCAGAAGAGATATGGTCCTTTGGTATAAACAGCCGGGAGTAAAATGGCTTGAAGGTATGCCGATAGGAAACGGCTATATGGGCGCTATGGTATTCGGCAGAATTAAGGACGAAAGAATTGCGCTGAATGAAGGAACATTTTGGTCCGGTCGTCCCCATGATTATACAAACCCAAACGGTTATAAATATTTTCCTAAGATGCGCGATCTCGTTTTTGCAGGTAAGTATAAAGAAGCTGAGAAAATGGCTAATGAACATTTCTTTGGCATTCCTCCTAACCAGCAGGCATTTCAACCTCTCGGCGATCTAATGCTTCATTTTAAAAATAAGGGAAATGCAACGGATTATTATCGTGAATTAGATATGGAAACCGGGATTGTAAAAATTACTTATAAAATTGGCGATGCTGAATTTACAAGGGAAATTTTCATGTCGTATCCCGACCATGTTATGGTAGTTCGTCTTACATGCAATAAACCAAACATGATTTCGTTCGAGGCAGGATTTAGAAGCCATTATTTGGAAAATGTTTCTGCTGTGCCTGGCAAACTAATCATGAAGGGAATCTGGCATGGTCCCCTTCCGAAAAATGCGCTTAGCTCGCTCATTGCCGATGTTAAAGGAACCGGGTTAAGATTTCAGGCTACGCTTCTTGCGCTTCCGGAAAATGGAGAGCAGAGTGTCAGCGATACAAATCTAATTATTAACAATGCCAATTCCGTAACATTAATATTAACAGCCGCTACCAGCTTTAAAAACTATAAAGATATTAGCGGAAACCCGGCATTAAAATGTGAAAAGATATTAAGTAAACTTCCGAGTAAAGATTACAATGTACTGCTTAAAGACCATGAAAATGATTTCTGTCGATTAATGAATAGGGTACATCTTACTATCGGCGATTCATCGATGGATAAAATACCTACCGATGAACGGCTTAAACTTGTTAAAGCGGGTGGAACGGATATCGAACTTATATCAAAGATATTTCAGTTCGGCAGGTACATGCTGGTATCAAGCAGCAGGAAGGGAGGTCAGCCCGCAAACCTTCAGGGAATATGGGATGAAGATCAATCGCCGCCGTGGGGAAGTAAGTATACTACCAACATTAATGTTGAAATGAATTATTGGCCCGTCGAAGTTTGTAATTTGAGTGAATGTCACCTTCCGTTATTCGATGCAATTAAAGATCTCGCCGTAACAGGTTCTGAAACCGCCAAAGTTGAATATGACTGCCGCGGATGGGTATGTCATCATAACTTTGATCTTTGGAGGGGAACGGCTCCGGTTGATGCTGCGCGTTATGGAATGTGGCCCGTTGGCGGTGCCTGGCTGTGCCGGGGTATATGGGAACATTATCTTTTTACAGGCGACAAGAAATTTCTTAAAGAGTATTATCCTATTATGAAAGGCTCCGCCCAATTTTTAATGGATTTGATGGTTATGGATCCGAAATATAAATGGCTGGTAATCCCGGTGTCGATGTCGCCTGAGCAGGGATTCTTTCCTTACCCGGGAAGCGAAGAATGTTTCTTATCGCCGTCCACCACGATGGATATTGGAATTATTAGAGATCTGTTCCCGCACTGTATTGAAGCAGAGAAGATACTGAATACTGATAAAGAGTTCGGAAAAAAATTAAAGGAAGCGCTGAAGAAAATTCCTCCGTATCAAATAGGCAAGGACGGATGGCTCCAGGTTTGGCTTGAAGATTGGCGAAGAGGACCGGAAGGACATAACATTTCCGCCAACTTCGGATTTTTCCCGGGCAGTTCAATTACGTTGCGCGGCACACCGAAGCTTGCTGATGCAATACGGAAATGGCTTGAGCCGCGTCGCGGAAACGGTGGATGGATCTTTGCGTGGGATATATGCGATTGGGCTCGCCTGGAAGATAGAGCAAAGACAGATACATTAATAAAAAGATTCGAGGGCGGCAATCTGGCTCCAAATCTTCATAATACCGGTCACAACCAATCGGATGCAAATTTTGGATTTACTGCTGCAGTTGCTGAGTGTCTTATCCAAAGCCAAACTGGCGAAATAAATTTATTAGCCGCTTTACCCTATAGCTGGAAAAACGGATCGGTAACAGGCTTAAAAGCCCGCGGCGGATTTGAAGTAAATATAAGCTGGAAAAACGGGAAGCGTAGTACGTGTGAAATAAAATCATTACTCGGTAATCCATGCGTTGTTCGCTATGGTGAAAAGACCAAAACGTATAACATTAAAGCTGGTGAATCAATAAGAATTAACGGATATATTTAATTTTAAAGAGGAAAGAATCATGATGTTTTTATTACAAAAAAAATTTAGCAGCGTGCTCTGTATTTTAG
>JBJKRP010000423.1:0-10759 GCA_046704565.1 Ignavibacteriaceae bacterium
AATATAGTCAAGCCCGAAGCGCTCTTCTTTTGCATCTAATGCCTGGTCTCCCATAAGAACTCTTAAGTCCTCGTCAAAGACTTCTTTTTTCTTATCCGCAAGTTCGAGAAATTTTTCATAGACTGTCTGAAGCTCTTTCTCACTCACTTTATACCCGAGCTCGTGAAGACGGGCTTTTAATCCGTGTCTTCCCGAATGCCTGCCTAAGACTATTTTAGTCTTTCGCACACCAACGCTTTCCGGCGTCATAATTTCATAAGTCTGCCGGTTCTTCAGCATTCCGTCCTGATGAATGCCGGACTCATGTGCAAAGGCATTATCGCCGACGATTGCCTTATTCGGCTGCACAATCATTCCTGTAAAAGAAGAAACCATTTTACTTGCGTTATAAATTTCTTCCGTATTTATTTTAGTAAAATATTTAGCAATATCTTTCCGTACCTTAAGTGCCATAACAATCTCTTCAAGAGAAGCATTGCCTGCGCGCTCACCGATACCGTTTATTGTACATTCTACCTGGCGGGCGCCGTTTTCGATACCGCTGAGAGAATTTGCAACTCCAAGACCAAGGTCATCATGACAGTGTACGCTTATTATCGCCTTATCAATATTCTTCACCCTCTTTTTAAGCTCTGCAATCTTGGCGCCAAACTCCCATGGAAATGTATAACCAGTCGTATCTGGTATGTTAACTGTGGTTGCGCCCGCTTCAATAGCGGCTTCGATAACTTCCGATAAGTAGCCTATGTCAGTTCTCCCCGCATCTTCGGCAGAGAATTCAATATCATCGACAAAAGTCTTTGCGTAAGCAACAGCATCTACTGCCATCTTTAATACTGTTTTTCTTTTTTCCTCAAGAGTTTTTCCATACCTGTCGTCTCCGAATTTTCCCAGGACATGAATGTCCGAGGTGCCGATAAAAGTATGTATCCTTCTTCTTTTAGCCTCACGGAGCGCATCGAAAGCAGACTTAATATCTATTTCCTTAGCGCGGGCTAAACCTGCAATAACCGCATTAACCTCCGCGGCAACTCTCTGAACTGCTTCAAACTGTGCCGGAGACGAAACCGGGAAACCGGCTTCGATAACGTCAACATTTAGCTTCTCAAGCTGTCTTGCAATCTCAAGTTTCTCAAATACGTTTAATGATGCGCCCGGCGCTTGTTCGCCGTCTCTTAATGTTGTATCGAATATGATTACTCTGTTGTTCACGTTAGTTGCCTTTCATTATTTTTTTGCTGAACAGATTTAAACGTTTGTAACATTTAATTTATTTCTTGATCTTACTTGTTATCACGTTAACTCAATCCGGTTAAGATTACGATTAAGATCTTCAATATCCACAATACAGAAACCGTTATAGAGTAAATACTCCAAGTGCTTGCTCGTCATAAACCTGGTTGAAATTTTCTATGACGGCTTCTTTCATTTGTTTTGTTGAAACTAAATTTGCGCCCGGCGAATAGATATCCGCCGTTCTATAACCCATCGACAGCGTCTTATCGATTGCCTGCTCAATCAGTTCTGCTGCTTTGTACATCTGGAATGAGTAGGCAAACATCATCGCAACGGAGGAAATTGTTGCAAGGGGATTTGCCTTGCCCTGCCCGGCAATATCCGGAGCGCTGCCGTGTACCGGTTCATACAATGCATACTTGGTCCCGAGACTTGCGGACGGAAGCATCCCGAGGCTGCCGGTTATCATAGCCGCAATGTCGCTTAGAATATCGCCGAATAAATTTTGTGTTAGGACTACATCGAACTGCTTCGGGTCCCGCACAATCTGCATTGCAGCATTATCTACATACATGTCGCTCAATTCGATTTCTGGATAATCCTCGTGAACTTCATGAACAACTTTGCGCCAGAACTGAGAGCAATCGAGAACGTTTGCCTTATCGACTGAGACTACTTTCTTGCCTCGTTTCATCGCAACTTCAAATGCGCTCTTTGCAATGCGGACAACTTCTTCCTTAGTGTAAATCATCGTATTCCAGCCTTTTTCCTCATCAAAGCCGCGCGGCTCGCCGAAATAAACGTCACCGGTTAATTCTCTAAAGATTACGAAGTCCGTCCCTTCTAAAACTTCAGGCTTTAACGTAGAAGAAGATAAAAGCGCCGAATAAACTTTTGCCGGTCTAATATTAGTATAAAGACCAAGTGCCTTGCGAAGCTTCAATAATGCGGCTTCAGGCTTCATGTTCTGGGGAAGACTTTCCCACTTGTGTCCGCCCACTGCTCCAAGAAGAACAGCATCCGAATCATAGCATGCGCTTAACGTATCATCTGTAAGAGGCATCCCAAACTTATCGTAGGAACAGCCGCCTACAAGCTGCTCATTAAATTTCAGTGAGACATTAAATTTCTCCGCGGCTACTTTCATTACCTCTACCGCAGCACCGACTACTTCCGGTCCGATGCCGTCGCCGGGGAGCAATGTTATCTTCAAATTCATACCCCTACCTCTTCCTTTGAATTCTTCTTGAAAAGCCAGCTCATCATCCCTCTAAGCTTTGCGCCGACCGTTTCAATTTGATGCTCGTGGTTTTCTTTTCTCAGCTTCTCCATCAGAGGCTGACCGTTTTTATATTCCGTTAGCCATTCGTTTGCAAACTGTCCGCTCTGGATTTCGCTTAAAATCTTTTTCATTTCCTTCTTAGTCTCGGCATTAATCAAGCGGCTTCCTCTTGTCATTCCGCCATACTCTGCGGTATCGCTAACAGAGTAATTCATTCTTGAAAGTCCTCCTTCATAATAAAGGTCAACAATCAGCTTCATCTCGTGCATGCATTCAAAATAAGCAAGCTCCGGGGGATAGCCGGCTTCAACTAAAGTTTCAAATCCTGCTTTGATAAGCTCTGCGGAGCCGCCGCAAAGTACCGCCTGCTCGCCGAATAAATCCGTTTCAGTCTCGTTCTTAAAGTTTGTTTCAATCACGCCTGCCCTGGTACCGCCGATGCCTTTTGCCCAAGCGAGTGCCATGTTCAAAGTTTGTCCGCTTGGGTCCTGATGCACTGCAACTAAATCCGGGACACCCGAGCCTTCAAGATAAGTTCTTCTTACGAGATGACCGGGACCTTTAGGTGCAATCATCATTACGTTAATATCTGCCGGTGGAACTATCTGTTTGTAATGGATATTAAATCCGTGACCAAATGCAATAGTATCACCCGACTTTAAATGTGGCGCAATGTCCGCATCATAAACCGCTTTCTGATTTTGATCCGGTAATAAAATCATAATTACATCTGCCCATTCGGAGGCTTCCGGCACTGTCTTTACAGGAAGCCCTGCAGCCTCTGCCATTGCCCATCTTTTGCTGTCTTTGCGCAGACCGACGCATACATTGCATCCGCTTTCTTTCAGGTTAAGCGCATGTGCATGTCCCTGGCTTCCGAAGCCAAGCACTGCAATCTTTTTCCCTTGCAGATATTCCATCGATGCGTCACTATCATAATAAACTTTCATTTCGTTTCCCTTCAATTTTGATTAACAGAATTTTTTTCAAATTTAAGCTGCTCGCCTCTCTTAAGCGCAACTGTGCCCGAGCGAGCCATTTCTTTAATGCCGTATGGTTCAAGAACATTTACCACAGCATCTATTTTATCCGGCGGACCGGTAATCTCTAACGTAATCGTCTTATTGTTTATGTCCACAACATTACCTCTGAAAATATCGCAGATGCTGATAACTTCCGCCCGCGTTCCTTTTTGATAGAATACCGTAATCAATGCAAGATCTCTTTCAACTCTTGTCTGCCCGGTCAGATCTACAACTTTAATTGTATCGATAAGCCGGTTCAACTGCTTTACTATCTGTTCTATTATTTTATCTTCTCCTTCGGTAACAATTGTCATCCTCGAAACTTCGGGGTCTTCCGTCTCGCCGATTGAGATGCTGTGTATGTTAAATCCTTTACCGCTGAACATTGTTGCAACACGGTTAAAGGCACCGTACCTGTTTTCAACTAAAACCGAAATGGTATGCTTCATTAAACCATCTCCTTGGGATCAAGACGCTTGGTCATCATCTCGTTAACGGACTTTCCCGCAGGAATGATTGGGAAAACCATGTCTTCTTTTACAACTTTAAATTCGATTAGGACGGGACCATCATTAAAAGCCAAAGCCTCATCTAAAGCTTCATCGACCTCGGAAGGTGAGTTTACGGCAATTGCCTTTAAGCCGAATGCTTCCGCAACTTTTACAAAGTTAGGATTGCTTTCGGATAAATCTGTAAAGCTGTACTTCTCTGCATGGAATAATTCCTGCCATTGTCTTACCATCCCGAGAAAGCTGTTATTTATAATGAACAGCTTTACCGGAAGTTTGTTGTACACAGCGGTAGCAAGTTCCTGGATATTCATCTGGAATCCGCCATCTCCGCTTATTAATACAACCGGTCTGTCCTTCACACCGAATGCGGCGCCGATAGCGGCAGGCAAGCCGAAGCCCATTGTACCCAAGCCTCCGCTGGTAAGGTGCGAGCGCGGGTTATTAAACTTATAGTACTGCGCAGTCCACATCTGGTGCTGCCCTACATCCGTAACTACAATCGCCTCGCCTTTTGTCTTCTCCGAAATCTTTTGAATTATAAATTCCGATCTCAGCTTGCCGTCGTCCTTTTCATAATGAAGAGGACATTCTTCGCGCCATGAATTTATCTGGTCCCACCATTCGCTTATCGGGAGAGGCTCGTTCATTTCAGCGGCAAGCTCTGCAAGCACGTGTTTTACATCGCCGACTATAGGGAGATCAACGATAACATTCTTATCGATGCAGGTAGGATCAATGTCAACGTGTATCTTGTATGCCTTAGTCGCAAAGGTATCAACCTTGCCTGTAACCCTGTCGTCAAACCGGGCGCCGAGAGAAACAAGTACGTCGCAGTTGTTAACAGCCTGGTTAGCCCAATAAGTGCCGTGCATTCCGAGCATGCCGAGAGACTGCGGATCAGTCCCGGGAAAAGCGCCGAGACCTTGAAGCGTCATCGTAACGGGGAGATTATTTTCTTTTGCAAACAAGCGAAGCTCGCGCTCGCCGTTGGACATTATTACTCCGCCGCCTACGTATAAAAGCGGCTTCTTTGCATTCTTAATTATTTCCGCCGCCTTCTTAATCTGGTTCTGATGACCAAGAAAGGTCGGCTTATATCCCCGCATCTCAACCTTATCGGGATATTCAAATTCGCAGACGGAGTTTATCACATCTTTAGGAAGATCAACAAGCACCGGTCCCGGTCTTCCGGTTGACGCGATAAAAAATGCCTTCTTAACTGTTGATGCAAGCTCATTAACGTCTCTTACCAAAAAATTATGCTTTGTAATCGGTCTGGTAATTCCAACAATGTCGGCTTCCTGGAAAGCATCGTTGCCGATTAGTTGAGTAGCAACCTGACCGGTAAATACGACAATCGGAACCGAATCCATATAAGCATCTGCTATTCCCGTAACTGTATTGGTAGCACCCGGTCCCGAGGTAACCAGCACTACGCCTACCTTTCCGGTCGCCTTGGCGTAACCTTCAGCCATATGAGCAGCACCCTGTTCGTGTCTAACCAGAATGTGCTTAAGATGCTTAACGTCGTAAAGCTTTTCGTATATCTTCAACACAGCGCCGCCCGGGTAACCGAAGACATATTCAACCTTTTCCTGTCTAAGACATTCAAAAAATATCTCCGCACCGGACAACTTCTGCTTGGTTGTTCTCATGACTAATCCTTTCTATGTAATAATATTTTTTATTTTCTAATTTAAATTTTACGGCTATATAATTCTCCGGCTATAAGAGTACATGCCCGGTTTAGCATCCAAGCCGGGGGTAATCTCTGCCGTGTTAAACTATCCCGAGCTTAGATGCTGAGAATAATTAGGTTTAGAATTACGATATTAATGTTCTGAATTAATGAGCTGAAGCGGGTGAGATGTTGTTTTTCTACAACACTTTTGGTGAGAGCGGTATAAGCCATACAGCTTCTTGTGGAAGTTTTACGATAGCCGGTATATTTAAAGAATGATCTCACTACAGCCTCTGATGATTACTAATCGCACAGCGATCTTTAATAATCTCCAGATATAAAACTCTGGATTCGGTCAATCCCGAATCTTCTTGTCTTGTTTAGGTTTTTGTCGATTTGGGATTGACGAATATTATCAGCCTAGAATTATAATCGCTAGGATGCTGACAATAATTGAAATCCCTAGAATGATATCTAAAGAAAGGTCACTTACCGAATTGTTCATAACAACACGACGCCCGTCTTTTCTTACGGCGGACAATTGTAATTTTCTATTTTTCTTCGTGTTGTACATAATAATTAATTTTACTGGGTGCCAAGATAAAGCTTGACGACAAATTTGTCAAGTTATTTATTCAAAGTAATAAAAAATTATTGCCGCGGACAAAATTTTGAGCCTCAAATTGAATTTTGATCACACCGGCAGAATAAATATGCAATAAATAAAACCGAATTATGCTATCTGCCTTATTATCGGCACAACCGCATGATTGTTTAGGCCAAATAGCAAGCTGACTCTCCAAGAGGCAGCTAATTTAAGGATAAAAGATTGTTCTGTTGATTTAAATCATTCCGCTTTACAATCACGCTTCCTTTCTTACCTACGTTTGACAATATTATATTATTTCATTAGCATTGCGTAGGAAAATTTTGATTATGAGCCCAATTACAAATAGTCCTATTTTTATCGAGAATCTAAGCTACAGCTCGGGTGCTGACAGCTTTGTAAAAAGCATAACCACACCAAGACAGGACAGCTTTACATCAAGCAAGAACCTCTCTCAGAACTCCATTAACAATATAATTAGTGAACAGCCTGATAAAGGCACGGCGTTTACCAATTACTATATGTTACGGTGTAGCGCCCCTGTTTCAAGGTCTCTTGAGTCCGGTACACTGTATAATGAAATTGAAAAGCCTTTGAATTTTCCTTCTCAGGCTTCACAAAACAATACGACAGCAATGGAAAATCCGGCGCAGCTAAACTATAATACTTACAATGCCGTTTCAGGTTATTATATCATGGGAAATTCAACTTTGGAAAAGCCGGGCAGACGTAGAGAAGCCATTCCGTCCGGCTCTATAAAAAAGAAGCTTGACAAAGCTTATCACCTCGGCAATAATCCCGAACCTGGCTCCTTAGTTAATATGACTTATTACTAATTAGAGAATTATTACCTGCCGCCAACAACTAATTTTTCCGGATGACATATAACTAGAACAAATGACGAATTTATAGTCGCCAACCATCTTCCATCATACACCAGTCTTGCACAGCTTCTTCCCGATGAATCACTCCGGCTTAAACGGAAGAAAGATTAGCAGAATGCCGGATGCTATTGCATCCAGCCGCCGTAAGTGTGGGGATTTCCTCTGGAAGTAAATTAGCTCAGTAATAAAGTTAGGTTTTGATATTATATCCCGCCGCTCCAATATTCCGGTTGCGGTTTTTGACGAATCACCGCAAGTATATACTCTTATATCCATACCTCTTCAATCTCCTCTGTTGTTTCGCCTTCAAGACTTTGAAGTACTTTATAAGCTAATTCAGCTCTATCACGCGAATTTAATTTTAATGCTTCAGTTTCCAAAATCTCCAATTCCATCTTTGCCTCGCCCTAACAAATTTTCTGTTTATAATTTTCAATTTAGAAAATGATTAGATGAGTATATATCTTCTTTATTGTATATAGGTTTTTGCTAAGAATAAATTACAGTACCTGTTTTCTTTGCTTCGGTGATAATAAGATTATTGGAGTTTTCCCATTCCTTTTTTGAATAATAAAGTATGTCAAACGGCAATTGAAACTCCTTTACAAGAAGCCACTCCAGACCGTCGGTTACCTTTGATTTTTGAAATATATTCATGTTGTCAAATTTATTGGAAAGTACAATAAGATCAATATCGCTGTCCTCAGTGTTGGTTCCATTGCTTGACGAACCGAAGAATATTATTTTATCTATTGGAATACCTTTGGCAGCAAAGAAAGAAATTATTGTTTTTTTTATTTGCTCAATCTGGATTTCAGCCATTTCAGCGCCTCCTTTGCAGATAAAATAATTTCAGTAGTCGTTTCTTTTGTATAGTCTTTGGATAACTCCCTTAAATTCTCAGGGTATCGTACCGGTACACTTACCTTATCTATCTCTCTAATCGGGGCAAAAATAATCTCCGGGATTTCAAATGATGTTTTTGATTGAATCTTCTCAATGAGATAGAGTAAATGATGTGACTTTGGCGGATTATCCTGAAAGGTCTCAGCGTAAATTCCCTTTAACGCTTTTTCTAATGAAAGGTGAGCCATAAAAACAGCATAGATGTATCTTCCCGAATTCATCATTGCTTCGGCAGTTTCCAATCATAATCGGATTGTAAAAACCACTCGATGGCTGGTTTAAATTTTTGCTCACTCATTCAATTGCTCTCACATTCCAATAAAACAAAAATAGTAGGTTTCAATATTAAATTCTATATATTTCAAATACTTTATTATTCTTCTCATCAATTGTGTCTTTCTACTTTATCCCATCCATTTCTAAACTCACTTTTCATGATTAAAAATTTAGGTTTCCTATTATCTCTCCACCATCTTCCATCAAACATACGCCTTGCGCAGCTTCTTCCCGAAGAACCCCTCCGGATTAAACAGAAGAAAGAATAGAAGTATGCCGAATGCAATTGTGTGTCTTGTAATTGAGAGATTATAAAGCACCCGGCAAATAAAATATATTTTTTAAGATTTATTTTAGAAAAGGTATTTTGTTGAATCCCAACCCCACCTGGATAAAATGATTATCATCGGTAAGCACCTCGGTAATATCTAATTCCTGCATTATAATCATCGACGTTATGTCTGTAAACGAGATATAAGGTTTATCGGAATATTTGCGTCTTAATTCTTTAGCCCTTTCAAATCGCGCCGGAGTTATCCATTCCACAATTGTAAATTTTTCTCTAACTGATTTTTGAATAGAATCTAATGCTTTAATAGCAGAATCGAAAGGAATACGTCTAAAAAGAAGTGTGTAAGTCTCATCCAAAACATAATCACTTGTAAATACTTTACCTCCCTTCTTACGGAAAGCATAATACCATTCTTTAATTTCTTTATGACGGCTTTCCTTGCTATCACCTAAAACAAGCCATCCCCATGTATCAATAAAAGCTTTCAAGTCTTTTCCCCATATAACTCGTCATCAATTCCGGAGGCTAAAGAGCCATGATTAATACTACCGATATATTCCGCTAAGGGATCTTTCACTATATCAAATTCTTCGCTGCCCTGATATGACCTTGATAATATATATGAAACAAAATCATTTACCTCTGCCAATGATTCAATTGGAAGTCTGTCCAAATCTTTTATTATATTTTTTTTTAATTCCTGGGAACTCATATCTGCCTCGCTTTAACAAATTTTCTTTTGATATAATTTACAATTTAGGATTTAATTTAACAAGCATACTGAATCTCAAATTATATTGCTAAGATTTTCATAATTATTACGGCGGGCATTTATTGTATTGCAGCACAAATAGAGGAATGAAACATGACATTCTAACCATCCTACATCAACCATCTTTCATGCACTTTTCACAGCTTCTTCCCGAAGAATCCTTCCGGCTTGAACAGAAGAAGTATTAGCAGCATATCGAATGCAATTGTACCATACTACTGCGAGTTTGTTTATTACTACCAATATATTCTGATAGAGGGTCTTTTTTCCGATTTAACCAGGAAGGCTGGGAGATGAGTTCACTTCGGCATTAATAACTTCTTCGTCTCCGCAAAGGCTGCTGAGCCTGCCGAGGAAACTGCAAACCGAGCACTATAGTTATTGGACCTCTTTTTCTCATTCACCAACGCCCCTATTGCTCAATATCGCAAGAACCTCATTTCCTGTATACATCTTTCCGATGTTTAATACGATATATTGAAATTGTTTTAACTTTATCATCTATTTCAAATAGAATTCGATAATTACCTGCCCGGATACGATAACCTTCTTCACCGGAAAGCTTTTGAATTCCGACCGGTCGGGGTTCATACTGTAACTGGGAGATATGATGCAGTATCCTTTGTACTTCCTTATCAGGCAGAACATCAAGGTCTTTAGATGCTGCCGGTTTAATGGATATTCTGTAAGCCACGCTTCTTCAGATATTGTTCAATGGAAACAGATTTACCCCGTACCTTTTTTGCTTTTTCAAGGTCGGATATATCTTCCAGTAATTCTATCGTTTCATTTAGGATAGGATTTTTTTTCATTTCTTCCCAATCTTTCCTGGAAATTTTAACGTGTGTTTTTGTCTTTACTAAAGTCATCCTTTTCTCTTTAGATATTAACTATAATCTTAAATAAAATTACATTTGTTTAACCATATAATCAATATTTCATTTAAACTTCGAATTACCAGCGCCGTCAATTGACCGATTACTATTGAATGACAGCTGAATAACAATTAATTAACCATCTTGTTACGACAACTGCCGACAATCCGCAATCTACCAACGACTGCTTCTTCCCGAAGAATCCTTCCGGTTTAAACAGAAGAAAGATTAGCTGTGTGTAGAACGCAATCGCGTTCTGCCTTTGCAGGATAAAATCACCTGTTAAATCAGCGGAATTAAGCAGCAGTTGATTCTATTCTTTTTATTTTCCTAATCTCTGCTCTTTTATTGTTTAGAGTTTCCTCTAAGTCATAATCATTTTGCAGACCCAGCCAAAACTTTGCGGAAGTT
>JBJKRP010000424.1:0-3938 GCA_046704565.1 Ignavibacteriaceae bacterium
TGGTTGAACCCCGTTACCAAGCCATTGTTATTTACAACAAGAATACCGTCTGCAGTAGATTCGAGAGTCGCATTTAGCAGGGAAAGAGCCTCGCTTATTCTTGACTCACCCTTCTTGCTTTCGGTAATGTCGCGGGCAACAAGAACAACATTGTCTCCCATTGCTGTGAACGAGCCGGAGAACCAGCGGGTTTCTCCGTCGATGATTAAACTATATTCACTTAAGACAGGTGAAGAGCTTTTTAAAGCCTTCTTTATGTTTTTTAACATTAAGCTTGCCTTATCTTCAGGCAAGACTTCACGAATATTCTTTCCAATCAGCTCTTCACCGGGTTTTAGCAATTGAGAAGATCGCCCGGTTTGAGGTATACTGATATATTTTCCTTCTTTATTATAAATAATTATTGTATCCGGCAGCGAGCGTAATATCGAGATAAGCTCCTGTCTTGAATCTTGCAGTTCCTTCCCGATTAATTTTTGACGGGATTTCCACCTGGTAAGCGAATCTACTTTTTTCTGAAGCCTGGTTATTTCCTGTAGGAGTTCTTGCTTTGGTATTGTCTGTTTCTTCATCCCTAGGTAATGTAATCTTATCGACGACGGAAAAATACACTAATTTTTTTTCAAATTGTAATTATTATTATATAATTTTTTTTGTCTGTTGAATGGTACACACGCGGATAATAAAAAAGATTTGATTTACTAAAAATCTTATTGCCGGGGTTGCCTAAAGGTAAATTGCATGAAATGCAGCGGGTTGGTTGTTCGAAATTTCTTAATGACATATTTTAATGATTATTCCATATTTACCACGACTCTTCCTGTAATCTTTCCTTGCAATATCAAGTCAATCTTTTCGTTTAAGTCCTCAAGAAAACATTCCTGCTGAATCAGACTCAGCCTTTCCGGCTTCCAATCTCCGGCAAGCTTATTCCAAACCGTTAATCTTGTTTCCATTGGGCAATGAGCCGAGTCAATTCCGAGAAGATTAACTCCGCGCAGTACGAATGGATACACCCATGTGTTAAGCAGAGGGGACTGAGTTAACCCGCATGCAGCCACGCTGCAATTATACTTTGTGTATTTAAGTGCCGTTGCAAGAATGCTGCCTCCGACGGAATCAATTACGCCGCCCCACCGTGGAGGAAACAGAGCCTTACCGGAAGAGTCGTCAACCTCCTGTCTGTTTAAAATTACTTTTGCGCCGAGAGTCCTCAAGTAATTTTCTTTGTCTGTTTTGCCGGTAGCGGCAGTAACTTTATAACCGGCTTTTGAAAGTATTGCAACAGCCAGCGAGCCAACGCCGCCGGTAGCGCCTGTAACGAGTATCTCGTCTCCCGAAGGCTTTAAACCCAATGATTCCAGTTTTAATAGTGACAGTGCTGCAGTAAAACCTGCGGTTCCATTAATCATACTCTCTTTAAGTGAAAGGCCAGCCGGTAAATTTATAACCCAGCCTGAAGGAACGCGTATATATTCTCCGAATCCGCCGGAGGTATTCATACCGAGATCGAAGCCGGTAACGATTACTTCATCGCCGGATTTAAATTGCTTTGAAGCGGAATCCTCAACTATTCCCGCTGCATCAATTCCGGGTGTGTGCGGATACCTTCTTGTAACTCCCTTGTTACCCGAAGCAGAAAGTGCGTCTTTATAATTTAACGAGGAATATCTTACACGGATTAATACTTCACCAGCCGGCAGGTTGTCTATAGATTTTTCATCTATTCTTCTAACATACTTTCCGCCTTCTTCGTAAACGATCATCGCTTTAAATTTTTTATTATCAGTCATTAGTTCACCAAATTTGAAAATTGTTACTTTAAATTACGGTTATGCGAAAGAGAAAGTCAAAACAGAAAACGAGGATTAGTTTATGAAGCAGTTAAGAAAAAAATACTTCACAGTATCCTCGTTTTATGGTTTCAAACTGATGTTATTTAAGAATGATTAGCTTCTTTGTCGCAATAAAGTTTCCGGCTTTTAGATTGTAAAAATATATTCCGCTCGTCAAATTATCTGCATTAAACTTTACTTTATGCTCGCCAGCCTGCTGAAATCCGTTTATCAACGTAGCTGCCTCTCTTCCAAGCATGTCATAGAGCTTCAATGTTACAATGGCGCTAATGGGGAGCCGGTAGATAATTTCGGTAGACGGATTGAAAGGATTTGGATAATTCTGTTCGAGTAAAAAACCTTTCATTGCCTGTCCGGTGTTTTGTTCAACTGCAGTAGCAGTTTTCTTATAAACCCGTACAGTGCCGTTGTAGGCATCTGTTACAAAAAACTTTGACCCGTCGGATGTGCAGGCAACGTTGGTACCGCCTGCTGTAAAAGTCTGAATGACCGAATCATCCGGGAGTGAAATAATTAATTTTTCGAATGCACCCACCGCAAAAGCATATTTGTCGTCAGCAGTAATTGCAATGTTTTGGAAGGCAGTATTATAAGTTAAGGCACAAATCTTTTTTGTAACGGAGTTGGTCGATAGAGAAACGCGGCATAGCGAATCTCCGTCAAATATGAGCGCTTCATTGCTTTTATGAAATGCAGCGACGCCGTAGGAGCCGTTTATTCCGCTAATGTTTAGAACCGTGGAGCTTTGAATGTTGACGTTCTTTGGCGAGCCCATCGTTGAAGTAGTAACAATCGCCGACCCGCCGTCCGGAGTCAGAGCGATGCCGTAAAGTTCCCCAGATGTGTTGACATTAATAAACGAAGAACCTGAGGCG
This sequence comes from Ignavibacteriaceae bacterium, assembly GCA_046704565.1. Classification (GTDB taxonomy): domain Bacteria; phylum Bacteroidota; class Ignavibacteria; order Ignavibacteriales; family Ignavibacteriaceae; genus FEN-1297. The sequence goes on from JBJKRP010000424.1 coordinate 2,732, forward strand.
CTGCCGCCGGCATCAATAATTCTAATCCCCTGCTGTGTGCAGCCGGAGCTTAAATCCGGGTACACTGCTGATTTGCCGTTTGATGTAACGGCAATTCCGTACAAGGTAGTTGACGCGCATGGTGCCGCATAATGCCCGGTTATAGAATTTGTGAATAGGTTAATAAAGATTGTATTGTGCATGGTATTAACTATTGCCAAAGAATCATTTGGAGTTACAGCTACTCCATCCGGGTAGTCTTCAATAGAACTGACATCAATATTCTTAATAGAATAATCGCTAGTAGAGATAATCCTGACCGATCCGGGAGACGTTTTGCTTGTTACTACCAGTTTGCTGTTATCGGGAGTAATTGCTATTCCCGATGGATATCCGCCTGTACTGACAACCGTGTCTAACGACCATTGGCAATATAAAGAATTAAACATAAGTGAGAAATATATTAAGAAGAAGCTGAAGAACTTTTTAAAACTGAACATAGTCGACTCCGTTTTTGATAATTCCTATTTGATTCCTTTTTCAAAGCACACGCTGTTTTCCATGCCGGCATATTGCCCGTAATTTGGGATTTGCTTATAACCGTTCTTTTTATAAAGTGAAATTGCCTCCGGCTGTTTTTTACCGGTTTCCAGGATGCATTTTGTATAAACTAATTCTTTTGCCCAGTTTTCCAATTCAATTAATACCATAGTTGCAATCCCCTTACCCCTGTAACCGGGAAGTGTAAACATTCTTTTCACTTCCATTGTATTCGAGTTGTATTCCTTTATGGCGCCGCAGGAAACAGGCTTATCATCTTCGTAGGCAACTACCACATATTTGATCTTATCAATTTTATTGAACTGGGCATAATAAGCATGATCTTTGCCGTCTCTTATTGCCAGGTCTTCATCCAGGAATTTTACAAGCCCGGCGAAATCCCGGTTGCCGGAGTCTGTGCGCAAAAGCTTTGTCATTTAGACCTATATAATATTATGAAAAAAATGCGGGCGTAAGGATCATGTAAACTTTTTAGCTGAAAAGCCGGGTAATGTTCCATACCGGTTCTTTAAAATTGTTTTGAAAGCAACGCCTAAATAATAAATTATCTTTAATCTATTGTCAAGAAAATAATGACTTGGGATGAGGAGAGAAATAAAGCAAAAAAAGAAAGGCTGCAGCGTTAAACTAATGCGTAAAATTTCATAGGTATTTTCGGGGATGGATC
>JBJKRP010000425.1:0-2936 GCA_046704565.1 Ignavibacteriaceae bacterium
TTTATCTCGAGCCCGTTGCGCGTTTGATCTTCCTCCTGGCGTACATAAAGGAAAGTAGCCTTTAGCTGGTGCGCCTCGCTAAGTATGTAATCTGCGTTCGCTAGGACGCCGCTCCTGATCCTTTCCGTATAATACGTACGATGGTTATAAGTATCGGCATAAGGAACAAGATGCCCCGCCGCGTCTATTTTATTTATGTTCGCTCCAACGGAATAAAAATCCTGCGGAGTCATATCAAATGTATTTTGATACGTACCGGTTACAAGTATGCCGAACCTGTCGTCAAAAAAGCGGCTTCCTACAAGACCTGAGAAAAGCCCGTCGGGGGGTGCTGTCTTCGATGTAAAGTCCAGGTTCTTCGTTGTAAAGTCTGCGGGAGTCGGGTTATACCTAGGCTTTAATTGTTTTGTCGGGTCTGTATCGCTTACGGTGCCGTGCATTCTTTCCGGGTCGAGATCATTGATCGTGTTTTTATTAAAAGTTATAAAAGAATTATTAAATAGGCTTGTGCTTGTACCGGAGGCTGCATTGAAAGAGAAGGTAAAGTTTTCCGGCGCCTCGCGTAATAGTAGATCAGTTGATCCTCCTATAGCATCTCCCGCGGTGTTAGCCGTTAACGATTTTACAACCTCTATCCTTTCAAACAAAGAAGATGGAAAAATATCCATCGGAACAAAGCGGTCCTTGGATTCGGGGCTTGGAATCTTTATGCCGTCGACAAGAGTATTGTTATATTTTTGAGATAGACCGCGCATTACAACATACTGTCCCTCGCCTTCGTTATTCCTCATAAGCGACATGCCGGATACGCGCTGCAGAACATCAGCCGCAGTTCTATCCGTGGATTTTTCTATTGTCTGCGCTGATATAACATTGACAACATTTGGTGAAAGCTTCTCGGTTGATCGTGCTGCGGTCTCAAGCTCCTGGTTTGCTCTCGCCTTAATAACAACCTCGGAAAGAGTAACTGCCTTTTCGGTTAAAGAAAAATTTATTTTATATACGGAAGAAGTGTCTGAAATTCTTATTGACTTTATTTCGCTTTTAAATCCAACGGCTTCAGCCTCTATTTTATAGCTTCCACGCGATACATTAATTATTCTGAAAAAGCCCTTCGTATCGGCATTGGCACCGAGCTTTGTACCGCTTAAGATAATATCCGCACCGGGTACCGGCGATCCGTCTTTTGCATCCCTTACATAACCGGTAATTGTACCTGCTATTGTGTCGGAGATAATTAAACAGATAAAAATGAATAAAGTAATTCCACTAATTCTCACATAATCCCTTCTAATTTCTTCTAAAAAAATTTTGGTTATTTTTTTAAGGTGTGCAAAAGTAAAGAGCAGTTATTAAGAGAATGTTACCTGAACGTTATTTAAATATTACGGAAATGTTAACGCAATGTTAAATCAGGATTAATTGGAACAGGATAAGCCCCTGCTTATAAAAACTGTTCGAAGGTTTATCTTAAGTGAGTGAAAAAATTTTTTTACGGTAGGATAATGAATTACAAATTCTCTGCGGCTATCTGTAAATTCCCGGTGTAAATTTAAGTAACAAGAATTATTTTGTGCGAGTGTTAAACCTGCCTGACCGGCAGGCAGGCTCCCGCACAAAATCCTTTCGATCCCGCTTAGTGGGATCGGAAAACGACGGCTCTCATTTCTTACCGAGAAAAATATCAGTTATAATATAATTATCTTTTATGCCGTACTTAAGCGCGTTTGCCTGCTGATGCCCGGCATGCGGCAAGCCGTAGATTGATTCTATGGTGCGTAAAATGTTTACATGCGTAACTCCCCTGCCTTCGGAATAATCACCATGCCTGATATGCGCGCCTGCAATTATGGTCGGTATCCTGTTCCTGATTGCCTGCTCTTTGCTTGCGGGATTTGTCAAGCCTTTAAATTGGATGTTATTGCTGTTCTCGTCCCACGTTATTATTAAAAGGCTGTTATGCTTCTTAGCCCACTGATAATATCTATTAATATTTTTCTTCAGCCATTCATCGCCGGCTTTTACTCTTACTGCAGGATCGCCGCTGTGCATGTCGTTAATTAAATTTGGAACTACAATGCTTACGGTGGGGAGCTTGTTATAATCTTTAGGAAACTGCCTGAACTGCAAAAAGGAAGAGGTCTCTTCCGATTCACCGCCGGGGATGTTTGAAAAGCTTATCCATGGTACATGCTTCCTTGCATAAAGACCGGTTCTTGAAACAGTATCGCCGACATGCGGAAGGCTTTCGGCGTATCCTTTAAACGAATAACCCTTGCTTATCAGCTCTTCGCCGAGGTTTGCAGACTTGAAAGGATATTCATTGTTATTCTTAGAATCAGGTATTACATCCGAATATCCGACATTATGGTTGCCGCCGGCGAATAGCCAGAAGTAATTTCCCTCGCTGTTATGTTCCTCTGCAAACATGCGCGTTAAGTTTGCGCCTTCTTTTACAAGCACGCCGTTTTCATAAGGCGCGTCCTTGTTTCCTATTACCTGCCGGTAATCCTTATTCTCTTCTATTACAATTACAATGTGACTGTATTTAGGAAGATTGCTGCGCTTCTGTTTTTTAATTGATGCTTTAGATATAAAGCCGGATGACAGCAGAAGTACAAATATTAATGTTAAGTTCTTTTTCATAATAAATCCTTTTAGCGGCGCTGAAGGTCGATGATTGATTAAAAAATTTTACAGTACAAAAAACGGGAATGATGTCTTTTATTCCTAATTAAGAAATTGTTAAGAATTCCGGCTGTGCCGTCATTTATAGTCATTAGCTCTACCTACCGCCTGCCTGCCAGCCATAGGCTGGTAAACCGGTAGACAGGTTCGCGTCATTTGTTGTTTCATATTCTTATTATAATAATTCAGAAAATGACAATTGAATGACCATCGAATGACTACTGACTAACGCTAAATGACTTTCAGAT
>JBJKRP010000426.1:0-4518 GCA_046704565.1 Ignavibacteriaceae bacterium
ACCGGGAGCCCTGCCTTCTGAAAAGAATAGAATCCAAAATCTAATCCTGCTTAAAGACAGCGAGTTCGTTCAAAACATGACCGACATTTTAAACTTCAACAATACGATTGAGCAGGTGCTGCTGCCGGAGACCTCGGCAAACTGGAAAAAGGAATGGGATTCTTACCCGTTATCATTTTTACTGTATTATGATTTTATGCAGCGCTTTCCGGATTACGGAGAGCTGACTTCGGTTAAGGTAAAAATGCTTAATGCTTTAAAACATGATATCAAATTTATAAAGAATACTCCCGATCTTGACGGAAGCAGTCAAAGTAAAAGGGAGATGCTGCTCTTGAAGCTGGATAAATTTGGTAAAGATAATTTTCCCGGAATAACTCCGGAAGAAATCGGCGGCAGCTCGGAGATAAATTCTTAACGGAGTTTTAGCGTATGGCTGTATGGAATAATAAAGTCAATAAAGATATTTTATTCTACTGCCGCCCCGAACATTATTCTATGGCTTGTTACTTGAATTAAAAACCGGATATGGCTTCGGCAAAGTAAAGCAAAGCATATTGGGAATGATTACGTTCATAAAAGATATGCTTTGCACTTTGCTAAATAATCAGCGAAAAAATATTATGACTTCGTTATTAAAAACAATCATAATAAATATACTAATTACTGCTGCTATGGTTTCTTATGCCCGGCAGGGAGGTAAAATATCTTTTGAGTGTAAAGATATGCCGCTGCGTTCTGTCCTTACGGTTTTAGAAGAAAAATCCGGTTTGAATTTTATTTTCAACGATAATATCATTGACGGCGGCGCCAAAGTTTCGTGCAGTATTAAGGAGAGTTCGGTTAAAAATATCTTAGTAAGAGTTCTTAAAGGGACTGATATTTCATTCAAGTTTTTTGATAGTAATTCCGTTGTACTTTTTAGAGATAGAGATAATGTGAAAACCAGGTACAGCGCAAAAGTAATACAGCAAAAGATCCCGGTGCCGGATACGGTCCATTCCTTTACAAACGCCGAAATGCTGCCGGATGTAAATCCTAAATATCCGCTTGGTGCGGTATTCAATAAAACGGAAGGAAAGGTGACGATAAGGTTATTTGTTAACACGCAGGGGATCGTATCTAAAGCCGTTATTGAGCATTCTTCAAAGTCTGCGGTGCTCGATTCAGCTTCTCTAGATTATGCTTACAGACAAAGGTTTATACCTGCAAAAGCGGACGGCAGACCGGTAAACAGCTGGTACATTATAACATTCTTATACTCGGTTACAGACAGTAAGTAACCGCTCTTTTTACCTTACAATTTTATAAGAGCTTTAATTACTCCCTCTTTATAATTTGAAACAATATCGAAAGCCTCTGCAGTCTTTTCGAGCGGGAAGCGGTGAGTAATCATAAACCCGGGTGAAATTTTTCCGGATGAAATCAAATCAATAACAGGCTGAACGCTTTTGTTCTGACGTCTTACATTCTGAATCGTAATCTCTTTTCGTCTGATCTTACTGATGTTGAAGGAAATGAAATCAACCTCTGGGATTCCGACAAGCAAAAGCATCCCGCCCGGTTTCAAGAGCTCAGTTGCCTGATCGATTGCTTCCTGTTTGCCGCAGCATTCGAAGATAAAATCAAATCTTTCCGGATTAGTCTTCAAGAATGATTTAACGATATCTTCTTTATCCGGGTTGCCCGTCAAAACTGCACCCGTATTTGAGGCAGCGTTCAAGCGGTAATCAAGCTTATCTGTTACGAAAATATTTTTAAACCCGGAAGCTTGGAGGGATGACATCACGCTTAGTCCGATTGGTCCTATTCCCAGAATTCCGATTGAGCTTTCTTTACCAATTCTCTTACCGGCATGTGCAAGCATTAGCTGCACTGCATAATAGCCGATTGAAAGAGGCTCGACAAGCATTGCCAGTTCAGGATTAACATTTTGCGGTACTACGAAACAATTCACTTCCGGCATTATGAGATATTCTGCAAGACAGCCTTCCATCTGTCCCGGACAGCCGAGAAACTTTTGATTCAAACATGTATGCTCTCTTCCGCTCTTACACTGTGAGCATTCATGGCAGGCGACAAGCGGATCTATTGCTGCAACATCGCCGCGTTTTACTTTGTGAACATTACTTCCTGTGTCAACAACAGTTGCAGAACATTCATGCCCGATGGTAAAAGGGAAGTCGATTACCTGGTCGCCGATCTTCCCCTCGGAATAATAATGAATGTCCGAACCGCAGACTCCGACTGAATTTATTTTTAGGAGCACGTCCTCCGGATTTTTTATTTCGGGATCCGGACTTTCCAAAACTTCAAATTTTTTTATGCCTGTTAAAGATGCTTTCTTCATTATATGTAATCATTCATTTTAAAATTCTTAAGTGTGTACGCAATTTTAATCATAACCTCTGCAAAGCGCAAAGTAACGCTTGTCGAATTGCTCTCACTCCCGCATAGCGGTAAGCTCTGCTTCTCTGCTAAAAGTAGAAAGGAAAGGAGAGGGCATACAAACCGCTGTCATAGTATTTATCAATCAATATAGTTTCTAACATCGATAGTATTCATTCCGGCTTTTACCGCCGCTTCCAAACCAGGGTCGCCGTCTTCAAAAACTAAACAGTCCGCCGGGCTGATATTTAATCTTTCTGCAGCAGCAAAAAATATTTCCGGATCGGGCTTAGGCTTAAACGGATCGTTTGCCGTCAGAACGGCGTTAAATAGATTGTGAATGCCGATAACCTTTAATTCCAAGTGAACTATTTCCTTTACGCTGCCGGAAACAACCGCGATAGGCAGCTTGCCGTAATTAGCTTTAACAATGTCCACAACAGGTTTAATAGGATGAACATCATTAATATGATTTATGAAATATTCGTGTTTAGCTTTTACAATTTTATCAGGATTAATTTTGGTTTGAAACTTACCGTTATACAATTCTATAATTTCCGTTTCTTTCATCCCTTTCAGGGAGAAAAGAAATTGTTCGTCATATCTCTCGTTGAACGCTCCGAAAGCCTCTTTCCATGCCTTCATGTGAAGCGGCATTGAGTCTACAAGCGTTCCGTCGCAGTCGAAAATAAGTCCTCTTGTATTCCCGTCAAATGATATTTCTTTCATCTCATCAAAATATAGGTTATCAAAAATATATTGTAAAAATAACGAATCGTAACAAATTGTTAGATGCGCTAGGAAAAACCTCATAAATAATTTAGATAGAAATAACTAAATATTTATCAACCTTATTGAAGTCTATCTAACCAACACTCGAGTCCTCTGAGTTGGCGAGTCACTGCTATTATATAAATTTTATCTTCAATTATGTGGTATATCAAACTGAAAGGAAATTTTGTCATTACGGCTTTTCTGATATTTTCAGCATTGGATGCCCACCATAGTGGAAATTCTAAAATTAACTCCAGTGTTTGGAACCTCATCTAGAAATTTTAATCCTAATCCCAGTGCCTGTAAATTGTAATATTCAATCGCATCGTCTAATTCGATTGAAACAGGTTCAATAAATTCAACCTGCATTTACACGACAAAGATTCCAAGTTGATCCGGGCGTTGGTAAAACCGGTTTAGATATTACACGCACCGGAATTCTTTTTGATTCTAGAAAACTTTAGCTATTTCATTCGAATGTTCTGCAAAAGTCCGCATAGCCTCTTCAACGTAAAGATACCGGCTGCCGGCAGCAAACCAGGCTTCAAGCTTTTTAAATCTATTATAAAAACTCTCCTTCGAAATAGCATTAGTTTACTTACTTATTCATGCAGGGTTTTGGAGTATTGGAATGGTGGAATTATGGAGTACTTTGTGATATTCCATTATTCCAATATTCCATTTCCTAAGGCGGCTGCTAAAACGATTTCTACCGCTGCCCGTAGTACGCATCCGGACCGTGCTTTCTTTTGTAATGTTTATTTAAAATATAGTCGGGCAATTTTGAAATCTGCGGATTTAGTATCATACTGTTCATAGCCATCTTAGCAACGCGTTCGAGCACCAGATTATTTTTTACTGAATCTTCGGGAGCCTTTCCCCATGTAAACGGCGCATGACCGGCAACCAGGATGCCCGGGACTGCTAAGTAATCAAGATCTTTAAATCGTTCGATAATAATTTTGCCTGTGTTCAATTCGTAGTTATCATTTACTTCCGCTTCAGTCAGGAATCGCGTGACAGGAACGGGTCCGTTAAAATGGTCCGCGTGAGTCGTACCGAAGCATGGAATTTCAACGCAGGCTTGTGCGAATGAAGCAGCATTCTCGCTGTGGCTATGTGTTATCCCGCCGGTCTCTTTGAATGCTTTGTAGAGTTCAAGATGAGTCGGCAAATCTGATGAAGGTCTAAGCTTTCCTTCAACAATTTTCCCTTCAAGATCAACAACAACCATATCTCCGGCTTTCATCACGCTGTAATCAACTCCGCTTGGCTTGATAACCACCAGCCCTCTGCTTCGATCAATACCGCTGACGTTTCCCCACGTCAATGTTACCAATCCATATTCAACTAAAG
>JBJKRP010000427.1:0-2823 GCA_046704565.1 Ignavibacteriaceae bacterium
GCAATGTACAACCTTTATTTAGATGATTGGCTGCCGGAAAAATTTGCTATTATTGGTGTTGATCTTAAAGAATTTTCCGATGATGAATATAGGAATAGAATTAAGGACGGGATAGACAATTTTTCCCGCAGAGGTAAATCAAAAGATGAAGATTGGAAAAAATTTGCACCTACAATCAGCTATCAAAAGGCAGATTTTACAGATCCTGATAGATATAAAAATGTCTCGCTTCATATCAACTCGATAGAAAAACAATTCGGGGGAAAAACCAATAGAATTTTTTACATCGCAATACCTCCCAGCTTTATAGAACCTATTGCAGAACAGCTTGGTAAATCCGGCATAGCATCGGATAAAGAACATGCAAGGATCGTTGTTGAAAAGCCATTTGGGCATGACCTTGAAAGCGCAAAAAAACTTAACAAGATTATTTGCAGTATTTTCGATGAGAAACAAATTTATCGTATCGATCATTATCTTGGTAAAGAGACTGTTCAAAATATGATGGCGTTCAGGTTTGCAAATGCATTATTTGAACCGATATGGAACCGTAATTATATTGATCATGTACAAATAACCGTGGCAGAACAGGTTGGTGTTGAACACCGCGGCGATTATTATGACAACGCAGGTGCAATAAGAGACATGATACAGAATCATCTTTTGCAGCTTTTATGCTTAATTGCAATGGAACCGCCCGTTTCTTTTAATGCCGATGAGGTTAGAAATAAAAAAGTTGATGTGTTGAGAGCTATAAGAAAATATCATCCTGATAAAGTAATTAATTATGCGGTTAGAGGCCAGTACGGGCAGGGGTGGATTGAAGGGACAAAAGCAATTGGCTACAAATCGGAACCGGGAGTTAATCCGGAATCCGGAACCGAAACATTTGCAGCGATAAAATTTTTTGTGGATAATTGGCGGTGGCAGGACGTTCCGTTTTATGTGAGAACCGGTAAAAGGCTGCCTGAAAAAATCTCGGCAATTACCATACAATTTCGTCCTGTTCCTCATCGTGCGTTCCCGGCAGAATCTATTGAAAACTGGCAGCCTAATAGGCTTATATTAAATATACAGCCGGAAAAAGGAATCCGGCTACGCTTCCAGGCGAAAAGACCCGGGCTAAAAATGCTGATGAATCCTGTTGATATGGCATTTAATTATGAAGACTCATACAGCTCAGATCCGCCGGAAGCTTATGAGACACTTATACTTGATATTATGCTTGGCGATGCAACATTATTTATGCGCGGCGATCAAGTTGAAGCCGCCTGGGAAGTTGTTATGCCCATTTTAAATTTGTGGCAGTCTTCTTCCTTACCGGATTTTCCGAATTACGCTACCGGCACCTGGGGTCCGGAAACTGCCGAGGCATTAATTGCACGAGATGGTAAGAATTGGCTTATCCTCCCGCTTAGAACTCAAGAACAAAAATGATAAAATTTTATGAAAGGGGCTGAATATGAGAAAACAAAAAATTCCGCTTGGAAAAATATTAGGAATACCTGTTTCGCTGGACTATACCTGGTTTTTAATCTTTGCACTTTTATCGTGGACTCTGGCGGTTAATTACTTTCCGCATCAATTTAAAAACTGGCCCGAAATAGAATATTGGGTAGTAGGAATAATTACTTCCATAATGCTTTTTGTAAGTGTTCTTTTGCACGAGCTGGGACACTCGGTAATTGCAATGTCTTACAAAATAAAGGTTAGACAAATAACTTTGTTCCTTTTCGGCGGTATTGCGGAAATTGCAGGAGAACCTCCTAAAGCTTCAGCCGAGTTCTGGATCGCAATTGCAGGACCAATTGTCAGCTTTCTTTTAGCAGGTGTATTTTACATTTTGGAATCATTATTCTCTAAATTAGCTTCCATATATGCTCTGTTTGAATACCTGGCTTTTATAAATTTTGCGCTTGCAATATTTAATTTAATTCCCGGTTTCCCGCTTGATGGAGGTAGGGTTTTACGCGCAATAGTTTGGGGTGTTACCAAAAATTTAAAAAGGGCAACATATATTGCGGTAATTGTAGGAAGGTTCTTCGGCTTTTTGTTTATCTTTTTTGGTATGCTTCAAATATTCGGCGGCGATATTGGAAGCGGAATATGGATAGCATTCATCGGATGGTTTCTGGAAAGCGCCTCCATGTCTCAAATGCAGCAGCAGTATTTACAAGATCACCTTACAGGACATACGGTTTTCGAAGCAATGAGCAGAAACTTTGCAATTATCCCAGGAGACTCCACAATTCAGGAAGTAATGGATAACCATATCCTGGGAATCGGCAGAAGAAGCCTTCTTGTAAAAGAAGATGACAAGTTCGTTGGTATGCTTACTCCGCATAGGATAAAAGATATTTCACAATCTAAATGGTCTTCAACCTATGTAAGCGATGTGATGATTCCCGAACTGGAAACGGAAAAAGTCGATGTGGAATTCCCTTTATGGGATGCATTGATGAAAATGGATAAGGACGGTGTAAATCAACTGCCGGTTACGGAAGGCAGTGAAATAGTCGGTATACTAAGCAGGGAAAGTATAATAACATTTTTGAGTTCACACAAAGAATTCAAAAGCAAAGGGATTTTTGGAATTTAGTCATAATATTGTTTTTTGTTTAACAATACTTCCGTAATCTTAATCAAATTAATAATGAAGTTTAATTTCTATATTATCCTGTGGATAAAATTAAGTACAATCTGTAGGAAAATATATGGCGGATAAAAATTTAGCCCCGGGCTGGCCCGGAATACCTGCTCGCTGGACTTCAAGCGCTAAAAGCGGAGTTGGAACTGCGCTTAATAAATCCAGTAGAGTTTGGT
>JBJKRP010000428.1:0-5886 GCA_046704565.1 Ignavibacteriaceae bacterium
GCGGTAACCTTTGGCGGGTTAATTACGTTAATTAAATCTATTCCAACAATCATTAATGCTTTTAAAGATTCATTTAAAGATATTAAGGCGAATAGAGCCAATAAACAAAAAAGCGTTGTAGAAGAGACTGAGAGAACTTCAAAAGATATTCCCTTGTCAATCGTACTCGGCGGCAGCTTATTGCTGGTAGGTTTTATGGCTTTAATTCCTACAATACCTACCAATTTTCTTTCTTCCATAATGATAGTGATATTCGGTTTCTTCTTTGTAACTGTTTCTTCAAGAATTGTCGGATTGATAGGATCATCTTCAAATCCGGTTTCAGGAATGACTATTGCAACACTGATGGCTACTTCGCTTATATTTGTGGGCATCGGATGGACAGGAAGCTTTTATGAGCCTTTAGCACTGGTTGTAGGCTCGATAGTTTGTATTGCGGTCGCAAATGCCGGCTCAACGTCTCAGGATTTAAAGACAGGATTTTTAGTGGGCGCAACTCCGGTAAAGCAACAGGTCGGTTTAATAATCGGCGTGCTGGTTTCCGTTGTAGCGGTAGGCTTTACACTTCTTTTGCTTGAACGTACTGTAGGAGTTGGTCAAATTACTCCTCAGCACCCTGACCCTTTACCTGCTCCGCAGGCAATACTAATGGCAACGGTTATTAAAGGATTGTTAAGCCAGAATCTTCCCTGGGCGCTGGTATTAATCGGTATGGGTCTTTCCCTGGTAATGGAGCTGTCAGGTGTTTCGTCTTTAGCATTTGCAGTAGGCGCTTATTTACCATTATCCACCACTACAACAATTTATGCCGGCGGAATAATTAAATGGCTTGTTGATAGAAGAAAAAAATCAAAAGAATCGGATATTGGTCCCGGCGCTCTTTTCAGTTCGGGATTAATTGCAGGAGGAACTATTACCGGAATATTAGTAGCTATATTAATCGGCTGGACGGTTGGACATGATTCATCCGGCAATCCGATTTCGTTTATTCAAAAAGTTCATCATACGGTATTAGGTATTTTTTCCAGTTCCACTGCAGGAACCTTTGCCGAGTCATTAGGCGGCTGGGGTGATGTTCTGGGTCTAATTTTCTTCGGACTTTTGTCATTCTTATTATACAAAGTTGCAATGAGCAAAGAGGAAAAGCTTTAATCTCAAAAAACCGGTTTATCAAAAAATAAGCTGAAGGAGTTAATTATGGGAAATATTTTAGGGCATTTACAGCCCGAAGCGGTTTGGAACCACTTCGAAGAAATCTGCAAGTATCCCAGACCTTCTCGTAAGGAAGACAGGGTTGCGGAATATGTTATGTCTGTAGGTAAGAAGAATAATTGCGAAGTGGTAAAAGATAAATTCGGAAATGTTCTTATCAGAAAGCCTGCATCGCCGGGGAAAGAAAATCTAACGCCTGTCGTCCTGCAAGGTCACCTCGACATGGTGGCGGAAAAGAATAACGACGTACAGCACGACTGGGAGAAAGATCCGATCATTCCCTTTGTTGATGGGGATTGGGTAAAGGCGCAAGGTACCACGCTTGGTTCCGATAACGGAATAGGAGTTGCCGCTGCTCTTGCTGTGCTTGAATCCAGGAATCTTGAGCATGGTCCGCTTGAAATCCTATTTACACTTGATGAGGAAACAGGTCTGTTTGGTGCGCAGGCGTTAAAGCCGGATTTTTTGAAATCGAAGATCCTTTTAAATCTTGATTCCGAAGAAGACGGAGCTTTATATATCGGCTGTGCCGGCGGTCAGAACACTTATGTGAAATTAAAATTCAATCCTGCGGATGCTCCTTCAAATACAACTGCAATAGGACTGAACGTAACAGGATTAAAAGGAGGTCACTCCGGTCTTGATATCAATACGGGAAGAGGAAATGCGATAAAAGTAATGGCAAGGCTGCTGTATGAACTCAGTGATAGATTCGGGATCCGGCTTGCAAACATCAACGGCGGAAGCAAGCACAATGCAATACCGCGCGAGTGCTTTGCAGTAATACGGGTTCCCGGCAAGCATACTGCGGCAATATTGTCTTATGTTGAAGAATATAATAAGACCGTTAAGTATGAGCTTTCCTCTGTCGAACCGAATTTAGCAGTCAAGGCTTCGGAAAGTAAATCGCGCTCAAAAGTATTTGATAGACCTGCCGCAGCAAACCTGATAGACTCTCTTTATGCAGCTCAAAACGGTGTAATTAAGATGAGCGCTGATATAGAAGGTTTGGTTGAAACGTCGTCCAATCTTGCTGTAATAGCTATCAAAGGTAAAACAGTCGATATAATTCTAAGCCAGCGCAGCTCTGTAGAGTCCGAAAAGAATGATATTTCAAATTCGGTCTCAGCATTGTTCAAACTTGCCGGGGCTGAAGTAAAGCTGGCTGACGCATACCCGGGCTGGAACCCGGATATTAAGTCACCGGTTCTTGGTATTTTGAAAAAGGTCTATTCCGGTTTATACGGAACCGAGCCTGCAATCAAAGCAATTCACGCCGGACTTGAATGCGGGATTATAAAAGAACGTTATCCGGGTATGGATATGATCTCATTCGGACCGACTATAATCGGTGCTCATTCGCCCGATGAGAGAGTGCAGATAAGTACGGTTGAAAAGTTCTGGAATCTTTTAACCAATGTTTTGAAAAATATTCCTCAATAGTTTTAAAATAGAAACGCCTGCTTAACAAACTTAACGATATGGTTCCTTTTTATTCAATTTATTGCTAAGTTAACCATGCATACGATTTGAGGTTTTATGTTTTATAGAAAGTCAATCGTTCTGTTGATTGCCTTTTATTGTTTAACGTGTTTTCATAACACTTTTTCGCAGACTTTTGGTTTTGGATGCCTGGGCTTTGTTGGCGGCTACGGCGGGTATAGCTATCAGGCTTACGATGCAAAAGGCTTAAACAATTATGTTGCCGCATTCAATTTAGCTAATAAAGATTCGCTCGGCTCTCCAATGGGGAAGTTCGGGAAAGCTAAAGGATACCGTGTCGGAATAAATTTTTTCCGTGCAAATATAAAAGGATTTATCCTTACAACTAAGGGCTTTTATCAGGCTTTGACTGAAAAGAATTCTGCTACAATGTCCACTGCTAACGGTACGTCAAATTCAACATATCAACTGGATTTGAAAGACTGGGGGCTTGGTATCGATCTCGGTACATCTATAACCGGCGGATTAAGCTGGAAGGTTGTTGATGCAGCGGTTCTTTTTAATACCGTTAGCTTTACAAATACACTTAACCTGCCGGGACCGTCAACTGTAGTTAAAAAATATAATAATGAAAAATATGCATTAGGATATTCTGTAGGTACCGGTTTTATACTGGCAGTTATAGAACGGTATATAAGCATTGAAGGTCTTGCAGGCTATACTTTTTTTTCAATTGACAAAATGAAGTCGGACGACTCAAGCGGCGTTATGCCTGCTTTCGAAAATTCGACACAGCCGATGAGAAACTTTATTGCATCAGGTGGATTCAATGCGGTAATCCAGTTGAACGTAGGTTTTCCACTTTAGTCTATTCAGTTTTAAAATGAAGAATTTTACCGGACATAGAAAAGGATCAAAGAAATCCCTGTCGGGCAATACGAATGCTCGTGAATCATTAGAAGAAAAAAAGAGCTTCGAGAATGCTTTAATAGAAAGCGAAGAGAGATTCAGCTTAATGGCGGAGACCGCGCCCATTATGATATGGATTTCCGGGGCAGATAAGCAATTCTTTTACTTCAATAAGATGTGGCTGGATTTTACCGGCAGAAAGATTTTAGACGAACTCGGCAACGGATGGCTTGAGAATATTCACAAGGATGATCTAAATAACTTTCTGAAGATATTCGCTTCATCATATAAAGCCAGGAAAAATTTTGAAATTGAATTCCGCCTTAAGAGATATGACGGTACCTTCCGGTGGATATTTACAAGAGGAGTTGCAAGGTCTCTTCCAAATGATAGTTTTGCAGGCTTTCTTGGTACTGCAATAGATATTACTGACCGCAGGATGGCTGAAGAAGCACTCCGAATGAGCGAAGAAAAATACCGCTCTGTCGTTGAAAGTGTCCGGGAGGTTATCTTTACAACCGATGATGCAGGGATTATTACTTTCTTAAATACATTCTGGCTCGATATTACGGGCTCGGATACAAAAGCCTGTTTAGGCAAACCGCTTTTTTCCTACTTTCATCCTGATGATAAAAGGAAGTGTACTGACGAATTTGTTTCAATAATTTATAAAAAGAAGCCTTATGCTCTTTTTGAGGCAAGAATAAAGACTAAAACGGGAGGCTATAAGTGGGTAGAGATCAATGCCAGGATTATACTGGAGGGTAATTCAAATATAACCGGAACCACTGGAACTATAAGCGATATTCACGAAAAGAAACTGGCGATAGAGCAGCTTGTTAAGGCTAAAGATATGGCGGAGGAGTCAGATAGGTTGAAATCAGCATTCCTTGCGCAGGTTTCTCACGAGATTAGAACCCCCACAAATATAATTTTGGGTTACAATTCGCTTATAAAAGAAAAGCTTCAGAACGTGGAAGGCTTGAATTTAAATAGGGAATTCGATACTATAGGGTCTAATACCCGCAGGCTTCTCCGTACTATAGACCTGATATTAAATATGTCCATTGTACAGTCGGGAACCTACGAAATTGCAAATGAAAAGTTTAATCTTGAAAAACTGCTTAAGGATTTGGTAAAGGAATTCAAACAATCAGCAGATGAGAAAAAAATTAAGTTTACCTATAAGAATCTTTGTAAGGATTGCTTTATTGTTGCTGATAAATATACACTGACACAGGCATTTCAAAATTTAATCGATAATGCGATTAAATTTACTAAAGAGGGGCTTGTTGAGGTGGTTAGTGAAGATTTCGGGAACAAAATTTCTCTGAAGATCACCGATAGCGGTATTGGAATTTCGAGCGAATACCTGCCGAAACTTTTCCAACCTTTTACGCAGGAAGAAGTAGGCTACTCCAGGAAGTTTGATGGTAACGGTCTCGGTTTGGCATTAACGAAGAAATATCTTGAAATAAATAATGCGAATATTAATGTAAAAAGTATAAAAGGTAAAGGGACAACTTTTACCGTTTTAATGAATCGGAACAATTCAATGGAGGCAAAATGAATTTAATAAAATCAGAAACAAATCCGGATAATATGGAAACGGATAGACCAAGGCTTCTGGTAATTGAGGATGATTATGAGAACCAGAAGCTAATTGAAACTTATTTAAAAAGAAAGTTTACGATAAGTATCTGCGATTCGGAATCAACCTTTTACGAGAGGCTTAAAGAGAGCAAGTACGATGTTTTTCTTGTTGATATTTCACTAAGAGGCAATAAGGACGGACTGCAGCTTGTTAAAGAACTGAGAGAATCTGCAGATTATTCAGATGCGCCTATAATTTGTATCTCAGCACATGTTTTTCCCCGGGATCGTCAAAATGCATTTAACGCAGGCGTAGATGAGTTTCTTCCACGCCCGGTGCGAAATGAAGAAATGCTGGCGACAATTCTTGAGGTTTACAGGAACAAGACCGGGAGGTCAATTTAGTCCCAAATTTTTACATGGATTATTTCCAAATTAAGTTTAAATTTATACCACAATTAAATGCTGCGCTAAAGAAGTTTCGAAATCTAATTTTTTCTCAAGGTATAAGAAATAGACCATTTTAAACGCCTTGAGACTTTGGCGTATAAATAGTTAAAAACGGAGTAGTTATGGAAACTATTTTTGATCATAACATAACCGGTATCGAAATAGAAGTACTAAACTCATTTATGCCGAACGGGGCTATACGAACGAGGGAGAAATATACCGATGGTGTCAACAGCGATAAAATAAATTCCGACCTTTATCATCTTTACATGATTAGGG